>NZ_JBFTMN010000012.1:0-159241 GCF_056397005.1 Pseudomonas sp. 05N431 | reverse complement strand
CGCTTCAGGTCATAGTCCCGGTGGGTGACCTTGCTGGTACGGGTGCTGAAACGCTGGGAGAACTGGCTGACGACCGAATGCTCCGCCAGCATGCCGGCGTCTTGCTGATAAGGGGTTTCGCCCAACGTGGGGAAGAAGGTCTGGTCATCGGTAAACACCAGCATATGACCGTCCCGGGAGTGCTGGTGATGCCAGGCGATACCGTCCTCGGCGCACAGTCGCTGGACGAACTCAAAATCACTTTCCCCGTATTGGGTGCAGTATTCGCGCTCGGGACTGGTGCGGACGTTGAAGGTAAAAGCATCGGCCTGAATACCGTGCGCCTTGAGTACCCGAGCGATGATTTTCGGCACCGTCTGGCCCTGGAAAATCCGATGATCACGACTGAATTGTAAGTAGTGCAGCGCCGGCACCAGGATCAGCTGATAGCGGGACAGGCGCTTGCCGACATCATCTGCGCGCACCCCGTCGATATAGCCATGAATGCCTTCGCCGTTGAGGCCGAACTGGAGGAAAGCCGGCTGGCTGAGCAGGCTCTCCAAATCGACATCGGGGTATTCGCTGACCAGCTCCACCCTAATGGCATACAGGCTGCTGATGGCTTCAGTGCCATCGAAAGCCAGTACCTTGAAGTCGTTGCGAACACCGGGAACTTGCAGTGAAAAGTGCGCCGTATTGGACGGTTGGGACATTCGCTTATCCTTTAGCGGAATGGAAACAACGCGCGATATCCAAACCGTCCTTGGTCTTGCTCGCGTGAACTTCTGGACACGCTAACAAGCTGGCAAGCGGAATAATGTAGGAAGGCTCCCTGACGCCTGTCGGAGCGCTCCGTGTTTCAAAGTGTTGCGTTAGCCAACAACAAAGACAGTGCAAGTCGGACGGCTCGATGACCCCACACTTGCACCATCGCCCCCAGCCAACAAATACTGACGTCGACCTCCCCTCCTCTGACAACACTCAAGGACGACCCGATGAAAGCTCGTTTACTGCTCTGCTCCTTGCTCACGTTCAGCGTGCAGGCATTTGCCCAAAATGCGCCCTCGCACCTGGATCAGGTGATTGAGCGGGGTCATCTGAAGGTCTGTACTACCGGCGATTACAAGCCTTACACCTATCTGCGCGCAGAGGGCGGATACGAAGGGATCGATATCGCCATGGCCCAGTCCCTGGCGAAAAGCCTGAACGTTGACGTGCAATGGGTCCCCACCACCTGGAAAAACCTGATGACGGATTTTCTGGCTGACCGTTGCGATATCGGCATGGGCGGTATTTCGGTTTCACTGGAGCGGCAGAAGAAGGCCTCTTTCAGCGACACGCTGGGCGTCGACGGAAAAATCCCGCTGGTGCGTTGCGAAGATAAACAACGCTATCAAACCGTCGAACAGCTCAACCGGTCGTCCGTGCGGTTGATCGAGCCGGCAGGCGGTACCAACGAAGTGTTTGCCCGCACTCACCTGCCCAACGCCACGCTGACCCTGTTCCCGGACAACGTGACGATTTTCGAGCAATTGCTGGAAAACAAGGCCGACGTGATGATCACCGATGCTTCCGAAGCTCGGTATCAGCAGAAGCAAAAACCCGGGTTGTGCGCGGTCAATCCCGAGCAGTACTTGCAGTACAGCGAGAAAGCCTACTTGCTCCCTCGCGATGATGTCGCCTGGAAGGCCTATGTGGATCAGTGGCTACACCTGAGCAAAGCCACGGGCGCCTATGATGCGGTGCTCGCCCAGTGGCTGGCGACCGCACCCGGTCACTGAACACTGACCAGCGCCCGGAATGCCTCACTCGCTGCGCTGCGATAAGCGCCCTTGCGACTGAGCAAGGCCACTGTGCGTTGCGGTAACGCCGGTTGCAGCGCCAGCGGGCGCAACCCCGGCAGTTCATGGGCGATAGCCTCGGGGAGAATGGTCGCCAGTTGCCCGCGACGAACGATCTCGACAATCGCGCTGATGGAGTTGGCTTCGATGGCGATGCGTGGCGCGATGCCTTGCTGTCGGCAATACAGGTCGATGTGCTGGCGGGTTGCAAAGTCGCCACTGAGCAGCACCAGCGACTGCTGGCCCAGCGCCTGTGCGTCGAGTGATTGTTGCTGGACAAACCCCGGATGCGCCTCACTGACGACCAGGCTCAAGGTTTCGGCAAACAGCGTCTGGCTGTCGATGTCCGCCAGGTGACTGCCGGTGAACGCGATGCCGAGGTCCAGTCGGTCTTCGGCCAGCGCGGCCTCGATCTGGTCCTGGGTCATCTCCTCGACGCTCAGGGTGAGGCCCGGGTACAGGCTGTTGAAACGCGCCAGTAACGGGCCGATCAGGTAAGCGGTGAAGGTCGGCGTCATGGCCAGCCGCAACGAGCCACGTGTCAGGTCCTGCACGTCGTGCATCGCCCGTTTGGCCGCCTCCAGGTCTTGCAAGGCCAACCGCGCATAACGCACATACGCCTCGCCGGCATCGGTCAAACGCACCGTGCGCCCGGAACGATCGAATAACGGCGCACCGAGGACATCCTCAAGTTGCTTGATCTGCTGCGACAACGTTGGCTGCGAGACATGCAATGCCTCGGCAGCCCGAGTGAAGTTGCGGTGTTCGGCGACCGCGAGCAGGTAGCGAATATGGCGTAACAGCATGGCACTCCAACTATAGGCATGACTTATTGAAACGATAATAAGCCGGTCTTGGACGCTATAGCTGAAAACTTTCATCCTTGCCCCATCAACGACGCAAGGAGAACACGCCATGCAAGACATCATCGACGGCTTCCTGAAGTTTCAACGCGATGCGTTCCCGGAACGCAGCGAACTGTTCAAGCAACTCGCCACCACCCAAAGCCCTGGCACATTGTTTGTCACCTGTTCCGACAGCCGTGTAGTCCCGGAGCTGCTGACCCAGCAAGAACCCGGTGACATGTTCGTCATCCGCAACGCCGGCAATATCGTGCCGTCCTACGGCCCGGAGCCGGGCGGTGTGTCGGCCACCGTCGAATATGCGGTCGCCGTGCTCGGGGTCAGCGACATCGTGATCTGCGGACACTCCGACTGCGGCGCAATGACCGCCATCTCGACCTGCAAATGCCTTGATCACCTGCCCGCCGTCGCCAACTGGTTGCGGCACGCCGAGTCGGCCAAGGTCGTCAACGCCGCCCGCACTCATGCCTCGGCGGAGGAACGCCTGGACTCGCTGGTGCGGGAAAACGTGGTCGCCCAACTGGCCAACCTCAAGACCCACCCCTCAGTTGCGCTAGCCCTGGAACAGGGTCGCCTGAACCTGCACGGCTGGGTCTACGACATCGAAAGCGGATCGATCGCCGCGCTGGACGGGGCGACTCAACGCTTCGTTTCGCTCGCCGAACACCCGACGACCTGTGCACTGCCTCGCAAACAGCCAAACGCTGCCTAACCCCAATTTTTCTTACGTACCGAAAGAGGAAATCACCATGCTGCAATCTCAATTCGCTCAAGCCCCACGCCTGGCCCTCGCCGATACCATCATCGACGCCAAGGCACGTAAAAACCTCTCGTGGCAGGACCTCACCGACGGCACCGGCCTGAGCCTGGCGTTTGTCACCGCCGCCCTGCTTGGCCAGCACCCGCTGCCGGCCGATGCGGCCGAGGTGGTCTGCGCCAAACTCGGACTGGACCAGGACGCCAGCCGCCTGCTGCAAAGCGTGCCTCTGCGCGGCAGCATCCAGGGCGGTATCCCGAGCGATCCGACCGTCTACCGTTTCTACGAAATGCTGCAAGTGTACGGTTCGACCTTGAAGGCCTTGGTCCATGAACAGTTCGGCGATGGCATCATCAGCGCCATCAACTTCAAACTGGACATCAAGAAAGTCGAAGATCCGGACGGCGGCTCCCGTGCAGTGATCACTCTGGACGGCAAATACCTGCCAACCAAACCGTTCTGACAAAAACGCCATAGCCCGCTCCTGCAAGGTGCCACTGACCTGCAGGTGCGGGCTCGCCTGCCAACGCGGGAAGTGCACGCCGCGCCTGTTATTTAATTTTTAAATACGACACTTCACTTTCTGAGTTGCCGACTTCCCCCCCGCCCCGCCTAATCCAGACCTTGTCCTTCAAGGTATGGTTATGGAAAACGTTCGCGCCACCTCCCGTCCCGCTGTCTGGCTGATGATCGCCGTGATCCTCGTCGCCCTGAACCTGCGCCCGTCGATGGCCGCCGTCGGCCCGCTGTTATCGGCCATTCGCGGCGATATTGCGTTGAGTTTCAGCCTGGCGTCGCTGCTGACCATGCTGCCGGTGATGGCCATGGGCTTGGCGATGTTCTTCGGCATGAGCGTCAGCCGGCGCCTGGGAGAACATCGAACGGTGGTGCTGTCGCTGCTGATCATTGGCCTGGCCACTGTGTCGCGGCTGTTCCTCGATTCGGCCGCCGAGCTGATCCTCAGCGCAGTCCTCGCCGGCATCGGCATTGCGCTGATCCAGGCCTTGATGCCAGCCCTGATCAAATCCCGCTTCAGCGACAACGTCTCGCTGTTCATGGGGCTTTACGTCACCTCTATCATGGGCGGCGCGGCCATCGCGGCATCGTTCGCGCCGTTGGTGATGAGCCGTACCGGCAGCTGGCGTGTGGGGTTGGCGATCTGGGCGGTGTTGGCATTGCTCGCCCTGTTGCTCTGGTACGGCCAACGTCACGCCATCCCCGCGACGCCTGCCACCGTGCAACGCAAAGAAGCGTTTTTCAGCAATTCGCGCGCCTGGCTGCTGGCGATTTTCTTCGGCTTGGGCACCGCGTCCTACACCTGCGTGCTGGCCTGGCTGGCCCCGTACTACGTCGAAAAAGGCTGGAGCGAGCAGAACGCCGGCCTGCTGCTAGGCTTTTTGACGGCCATGGAGGTGATCTCCGGCTTGCTGACGCCAGCCATCGCCAACCGCAGCCGCGATAAACGACTGGTTCTGGTGGTGCTGCTGGGATTGATCATGGCCGGTTTCTGCGGGCTGATCCTCAGCCCGCAACACCTGAGCCTGCTCTGGCCGTGTTTGCTGGGCCTGGGTATTGGCGGCCTGTTTCCCATGAGCCTGATCGTCTCGCTGGATCACCTGGACAACCCTCAGCGCGCGGGTGGGCTCACGGCGTTCGTGCAAGGGATCGGCTATCTGATCGCCGGCGTGTCGCCGCTGATCGCCGGGATGATTCGCGATCAACTGGGCAGTTTCGAATGGGCCTGGTGGTCACTGACGGCAGTGATGCTGTTGATGGTTCTGATGGTGTTGCGCTTTGACCCACGGCATTACGCCAAACACATTGATTGATCAGGGACACACCGATGAAACACACCAGTTTCGCCTCCGCCAACGCGGGCATGTTGCTTTGGGCTGCGTTGGTTGCCGCCTCGTTTTTCGCCGCCGCCGAGGTCAGCCAATCCATCGACCCGATCCTGCTGACCGGCCTGCGGCTGCTGTTTTCGGCATTGGCGTTTCTGCCCATGCTGCTGCTCAACGGCGGCACCGCGATCACCGCCAAAGGCCTTGTCAGTCATGCCTGGCTCGGGCTGTTGCTGGCTGTGTATTTCGGCTCGTTATTTGAAGCCCTGCGCTACACCTCGGCGGTCAATACCGGCACCCTGTTTACCCTGGTGCCGTTGATGACGCTGTGCTTCGAGGCCTTCCTGATACCTGGCAGCAGCTCGAAAAGCCGCCTGTTGCCGATGCTGATTGCGGCGGCCGGTGCGCTGTTGCTGATCCTCAAGGGCACAGGTCCCGGTGAAGTCCCTTCGCTCTACGCGGTGTCGGTGTTCGGTGTTGGCTGCCTGGCGATGGCGCTCTATTCACCGCTGAGTCAGCGCTTCAAGGCCAACAGCCTCAAGGGCCGCGGGCCTGTGGTGATGACGTTCTGGAACATGCTCTTCGGCTCGCTGTTCCTGTTTGCGTTCAGCCTGGTCAATGGCGGCTGGCGATCCGGCGCCCTGTTGACGGCTCACGACCTGTTCTGGCTGGTCTACCTGGCGTTGTTCGCGACCCTGGCAACCTTCTGGTTGCTGCACCGGGCAATCGGGGTGATTGCACCGTCCACGGTCATTTCCTACGTCTACCTCAGCACGTTGTTCATCACCTTGTTCCATTGGTTCTGGCTGGCACAGCAACCGCTGATGCTGGAAGTCGTGGGTGCCTTGCTGGTAGCCATCGGGATGCTCGCGCTGGTGATGTCCAGCCGTCGCGCGCTTCCAGCAACCGCATAAACACGGCGGCTGAAGGCTGAAGGTGCTCACCCGCCTTCGGCCCGGATTGCGACAGACGTCGCATTCGCAACAACTTCTGTCCCACACTTGTCCGTGAATAATCCTACGAGGCATTCTCCTAGGACGATCGTTCCGTTAGCATCACTCGCACACGTTTGCGCACAACTTGCGCAACGAGCGGAGTGAGGCAGTACGGATGCTGAACAGTAACTTGCTTAGAAAGCTCGACATGCAGGACCTCATGGTGTTCATCGCCGTGTATGAGCAAAGCAGCGTCACCGGTGTGTCTGAAGCGCTGTTCGTCAGCCAGTCCACGGTGAGTTACTGCCTGAAGAAACTGCGCACCAGTTTCGAGGACGAGTTGTTCATCAATACCCGCACCGGTATGCGTCCGACCTACAAGGCCGGCACCATGTACGCACACGTGCAGAAGATTCTCGAAAGCATCAACCTGTGCCATGCCGGGGTTCAGGCATTCGACCCGACGCAGCAAGCCGTGACCTTCAATATCTGTGCGCCGGAATACTTCGAGCAACTGATCCTGCCGCGAATATTGAAGAACTTCGACTTCGCCGACCTGCCGGTGATCGTCAATGTGCACAAACTCGAAACCGACATCCCAGCCGAAGAGCTGCGCGATGGCAGCCTCGACCTGGTGATCGGCTTCGGCCCGAACTTTCATCGCAGCCACACTGACTTCAGATCACAGGTGTTGCTTGAGGACGATCTGGTGTGCGTTTTCGATAAACGGGCGACGCCGCTGGAGCCTCGCATCAGCCTCAAAGCCTACGTCGAACGCCGACACGTGTTCCCCACGCCGTGGACGTCCACCACCAACATGGTCGACGGCTGGCTCGCCCAACAGGCGCACAAACGCCAGATCGTTGCGCGCGCCAACAGCTATAGCGCTGCACTGAAGCTGATCACCGGGACTGACTTCATTCTGACCATGCCCCGGCGCATCCAGCACCTGCTGGCCAAAGACTCGGTCTTCAGCCATTGCGAGGCGCCGAACGGCGTACCAGGGTTCACCCTCGAGATGCAGTGGAGTCAAACCCGCGAACTGGACAGCGCCAACACCTGGCTTCGCGAGCAAGTGGTCAAGGCTTGTACAGAACAGGGGTTTGCCTGAGGGTCAACGCGCAGGGTATCAGTGGCTGATGGCCGTCTTGGCGTAGGAATCGCGATCGATATCCAGAATCTCGACGCACAACTGCACATCGACACTGGCGGGCCATTCGCAGAGCTCCTGCAGCACCGCCAACAGGCTTTCGGACAATTGCTTCTTGATCGCTGGCGTGCGCCCGCTCAGCAACGCCAGCTTCACATGCACAAAACCACGCTCGCCAAGCCCGGTACCAACCCGGAACGCACCAACCTGCACCGCACGGCTCTTGATATCGTACTCTGCGGAAAACTGCCCGGACGCCACCAATGCGTTGTTCAAGCGCAGCAACGCCACATCGACATTGAGGTTCTGCAGGTTGGCGGTGTATTCCATGTGCAGGTGAGGCATTGCGATGCTCCTTGAGGACTGAACGAAGGGGCGTAGATATACCATAGAGCGCCCCCGCCCTTCCCCGCGAAATGCCGGGCAAGCAAACTGCCGTCGGTTAGCGTCCGAGCAACTTGTCGCTCTGTATCCCGGACACACCACGCTCGCTCATGAAGGCTTCGAGCCGTGCACGCAGCCAACGTTCGGCGGGGTCGGTATCGACGTGACTCAGCCAGACCATGGACAGGTCCAGGGTCGGCGTCTTGAACGGGAACGGTTCCATGAACAACTGACCCGAGGCGGCCATCGCCGCTGCCGCGTAGTCCGGCAGGCTGGCAATCAGGTCAGTCCCCGCGAGCAGGGCCGGCAAGGCACTGTATTGCGGCACCGAGAGCACCACCTGGCGTTTGCGACCGATCTCGGCCAGCCACTCATCGGCATAACCACTGACATTGGCCGTGTGCGAAACCAGCACATGCGGCCGCGAACAGTACTCGTCGAGGGTCAGCGGCGTATCGCAGGCATCGGCGCGCAGTATGCAGGGCAGAATGTGCCGCAACAGTTTGCGCTTGGCATTGGCCGGCAGGCCTCGGGTCTGGCTGATGCCGACCGTGATGTCACCGGACGCGAGCAAGTCCGGGATCCGCCAGTAATCGACATGCTGAACCACGAACACCACTTGCGGCGCTTCCTGGCGCAATGCGCGCAACAGCGGAGGCAACAGACCGAATTCGACGTCATCGGACAAACCGATGCGAAAGGTCATGGTGCTGCTGGCAGGATCGAAGTGATGGGTCAGGCTCAACGCCGAGGACAACGCGTCCAGCGCCGGCGAGAGGTGTTGAATCAGCTCCTCGGCCCGCGCCGTCGGCTCCATACGGTGACCGACCCGGATAAACAGCGGATCGTTGAACATTGCCCGCAAACGGTTGAGTGCCGAGCTGATGGTCGGTTGCCCGAGAAACAGCTTCTCTGCGACTCGCGTCACGTTGCGCTCGAGCATCAGCGTCTCGAACACCACCATCAAATTGATGTCGGCCTTACGCAGTTCATTGCGGTTCATCAGCTGCCTCCGGTCTTCAAGACTGGCGACAGTTTATGAAGCTGTGGGGAGCGCCGTCTATCGGCAAGAAGGATTACCTGTTCGCCCCCCGCCATCAGGACCTGCGACACGAAGCTGCCCGACATGCTGAGCAGCCCCGTTTCAACACACAGCCTAGATTTCCTTCACCGACGTTTCGTTGTGGACGCTTTTGATCAAGTCGATCACGTGCAAGCAATCCGCCTTGTTGACGTATGACTCGCCGCTGGCAACCGTCTCGTGATTGGCCGCCCTTAAACGCCAGCGCCATTGGCCCTTCCCGGTAAGCGGGGTGCCTCGCGACTGCCTGTAGATCTCAAAGTACATGGTTCGCTCCTTGCGACTGCTGATAACGACAGACTCCTGGTCTGTGCACGCAGAGTAGACGAGTGATTCAAGATTTAACGGCGATCAACAGTAAGCAGACATTACCCAAAAAACTCTCCGCCCCGACGAAAGCCAACAGTCACTGAGGCCAGTAAAAAAGCTGACTGAACACCGTCACTTTTCAAGAAATCGTACTTATTTTTCATACAGCGCCTGGGCCGCATTCATCCCGATCCGCTCAAAAAAAGCACGGAACAAACAAGATCGCTCCGTCTTTGCACCGCCCCCATACCTGTCTGCTACGACAGCTATCCGCCCGATGATGAGCACCATGGGTGGATATACCTCAAAAAAGTCGCTTTTTTGTTCATCGCCCGCCAAGGGATAGTCCTGCCATCTCACTGATTTCAGGAATTCCCCCCATGCCGTCTCTAAAAGTTGAATATTTTCATGATGTTGTGTGTGGCTGGTGCTTTGTTCTGGGCCCGCGTTTGAAAGCCTTGAGCGAAGAGTTCGATCTGGATATCCAGCACCGCAGTTTCGTCCTGCAATCGAACAACGCACAGATGATCCAGCGTTTCGGTTCGATGCCCAAGGCCAAGGAAGTGATCCTCCAGCACTGGGAACAGTGCGCCAAAGCCGAAGAGGTCAAGCGCATCAATATCGAAGGCATGCGCCAACAGGATTTTGAATACCCCTCGGGTTTGCTGGCCGCCAAGGCCTGTCAGACCGCCCAGTCCCTGGCCGGTCCCAAGGCCCACGAACTGATGTTTGACCGCCTGCAAATCGCCCACCTGGTAGAGAGCCGCAATATCGGCAGCCTGCAGACCATCCTCGAAGTGGCCGAAGAGCAAGGCTTCAGCGCGGATTACTTCGCCCAGTACCTGGAACAGCACGCGCTGAGCGATCTGGAAAACGACCTCGCCCGAGGCCGCGCCCTGAACATCAGCTCGGTGCCGAGCCTGGTGGTCGAGGGACTGTGGGTAATACCGGGGGCGCTGTCGCTGGACATGCTGCGCGGCAACTTCAAACAAATCCAGCAAGCCACTGCCGACAACCTGCCGATCGTCGAGGACAACTGAGATGAAAATGACTTATTGGCTCAGCGGCGGCACGGCGCTGGCAGCGGCGATCGGGATTGCCGCCTTCACCCCGCTGCTCGCCAGCGGCAAGACCGACAAGCCCGCTGCATCAGTGGCTGCACTGACTCCGGTGGCCGTGGCCAGCGTGATTTCCGGCCCGATCCCGGTGGAGTTGTCCGGCGTCGGCACCCTCGAAGCAGTGAATCAGGTCCAGGTCTCGCCGGAAGTCGGCGGGCGGATCGTGCAACTGAACTTCACTTCCGGCAAAAGCGTCAGCGCCGGCCAGGTGCTGATCAAGCTCAATGACGAACGCGAACAAGGTGACATGAGCAAGCTCCAGGCCCAGGCCAAGAACGCCCGGTTGGCCCTGGAACGTACCCGCAAAGTCTTGCTGCTGGCCTCCACGCAATCGCAACTGGACCAGGCCCAGGCCAACTTTGACCAGGTGCGCGGGGACATCGCCAGCGTCCAGGCAGTGATCAACCAGAAGACCATCCGCGCACCGTTCGCCGGAGTCCTGGGGATTCGTCGGGCCAACCTGGGGCAGTACCTCAACCCCGGTGACCCGGTCGTGACCCTGACCGATCTTTCGCGCCTGTTCGTCAACTTCCCGATGCCGGAACAGACCGCTGCCCAGTTGCAACCGGGCCAAGAGGTTCACCTGCGCGTCGACGCCTACCCGGACCGGTTGTTCAAGGCCACCGTCAGCACCCTCGAACAGCAGATCGATCCGGGCGCCCGCTCGATGCAGGTCCAGGCCACGCTGGACAACCCTGAGCTGTTGCTCAAACCGGGGATGTTCGCCGACGTCACGATTTCACTGCCCAACCCAACCACCGCCCTGACCGTGCCGGAAACCGCGATCAACTACACCGCCTACGGCAACTCGCTGTTCGTGGTGCGCGACAACGACGGCCAACTGAAAGTCGAGCAGGTGTTCGTCAAGGTCGGCCCGCGCCATCGAGATCGCATCGTCGTACTCGATGCGATCAAACCCGGGGATCGCGTGGTGATTTCCGGCCAGATCAAGCTGAGCAACGGCATGCCGGTACGCATCACCGAGGATGCCATGGCCCAGAACAACGGCCCGCTGCTGGATATGGCGCAAAAACAATGAAGCGTTCCCTTCGCCAACGAGCAACTGAAGAAGGCTCTGTCCCGGTATGAAATTCACCGACCTGTTTATTCGTCGCCCCGTGCTGACGCTGGTGGTCAGCGCGCTGATCGTGATGCTCGGCGTGCTGGCCCTGCTCAAGCTGCCGATACGCCAGTATCCGGCGCTGGAAAGCGCGACCATCACCGTCACCACCAGCTATCCCGGCGCCCGATCGTCGCTGATGCAGGGTTTCGTCACCCAACCGATTTCCCAGGCCGTGGCCTCGGTGGACGGGGTCGATTACCTGACGTCCAGCTCGACCCAGGGCAAGAGCCTGATCAGCATCCGCCTGAAACTCAACGCCGACTCCAACAAGGCGCTGACGGAAATCATGGCGGCGGTCAATCAGGTGAAATACCGCCTGCCCGAAGGTGCCTATGACTCGGTGATCGCCAAGTCGTCCGGTGAAGGTACGGCGGTGATCTACGTCGGCTTCTCCAGCAAGGATATCGGCCTGCCGGCCATTACCGATTACCTGTCGCGGGTGATCCAGCCGTTGTATTCGTCCATCGACGGCGTCGCCAATGCCGAAGTGCTCGGCGGTCAGACCCTGGCCATGCGCCTGTGGCTGGACCCGGTGCGCATGGCGGCGCGCAATATCTCCGCCAGCGACGTGGCCGAGGCGATCCGCAAGAACAACTTCCAGGCAGCCCCCGGCCAGACCAAGGGCGCGTACGTTTCGGCGAACATCAACATCAACACCGACCTGACCAGCGTCGAGCAGTTTCGCCAACTGGTGATCAAGAGCAAGGGCGACACGCTGATCCGCCTGAGTGACATCGGCACCGCCGAGCTGGGCGCCACCGCCTATGAAACCAGCGGCATCATGGACGGTGAAAAAAGCGTCTTCATCGGCCTGCACCCGACGCCCAGCGGCAACCCGCTGACCATCGTCAAAGGGGTTGAGGACATGATGCCCCAGGTGCAGAAAACCCTGCCGCCGGGCATGACCATGAACATCGTTTTCGAGGTCGCGCGTTTTATCAAGGCGTCCATCGACGAAGTGATGCGCACCTTGCTCGAAGCGGTGGTGATCGTGGCCGTGGTGATTTTCCTGTTCCTCGGTTCGATGCGCACGGTACTGATTCCACTGGTGACGATTCCGCTGTCGCTGGTCGGTGCGGCGGCGATGATGCACCTGTTCGGCTTCAGCATTAACCTGCTGACATTGCTGTCGATGGTGCTGGCAATCGGGCTGGTGGTCGACGACGCCATCGTGGTGGTGGAGAACGTCCACCGGCATATCGAGTCAGGCAAGTCACCGCTGCATGCGGCGATGGTCGGCGCACGGGAAATCTGTGGTCCGGTGATCGCCATGACCATCACCCTGGCGGCGGTCTACGCACCGATCGGCCTGATGGGCGGACTCACCGGCGCACTGTTCAAAGAGTTCGCCTTCACCCTCGCGGGGGCGGTGATCGTCTCCGGGATCGTCGCCTTGACGCTGTCGCCGCTGATGAGTTCGCTGCTGCTCACCAGCAAGTCCAACGAAGGCGTGATGGCCCGTGGCGCGGAACGGTTCTTCCACTGGCTGGGCGACAAGTACGGCCGGGTGCTGGACTTCTCGCTGCACCACTCGTGGATCACCGCGGTGATTGCCCTGCTGGTGTTCGCCAGCCTGCCGTTCCTCTACCTCAACGCCCAGCGTGAACTCGCCCCCGGCGAAGACCAGGCGCAGGTGCTGGCGGTGGCCAAGGCCCCGCAATACGCCAACATCGACTACACCGAAACCTACTCGCGCAAACTCGACACCTTGCTGGGCACCTACCCGGAAACCGACATGACCTGGGTCGTGGTCGGCAACGACGGCCCCCGCAGTGCATTCGGCGGCGCCAACCTCAGCGAGTGGGACAAACGCAGCCGCAGCGCCGACACCATTCAGGCCCAGGTGCAGCAGGAAGCGAACGAGATCGAAGGCATGAGCATCTTCGCCTTCCAGTTGCCATCGTTGCCGGGTTCCACCGGTGGCCTGCCGGTGCAGATGGTGATTCAGAGCTCCCAGGATCACCGCGTGGTGTTCGAGGAACTGGAACGCATCAAGCAAGCCGCGCGCGCCAGCGGACTGTTCGCTGTCGTCGACAGCGACCTGGACTTCAACAGCCCGCTGGTGAACATCAAGATCGACCGCACCAAGGCCAACGATCTCGGGATCAGCATGCAGGCGATCGGCGATTCGCTGGCGGTACTGGTGGGCGAAAACTACATCAACCGCTTCGCCCTCAATGGTCGAGCCTACGATGTGATCCCGCAGGTGCCGCGCAATCAGCGCATGTCCGGCGAATTGCTGGTGGGCCAATACGTCGAGGCGGCCAATGGCGCGCACATTCCGCTGTCGACGCTGGTCAGTTTCGAGATGGCAGTGGAGGCGAACAAGCTGACCCAGTTCAACCAGCTCAACTCGGCCACCCTGCAAGCGGTTCCGGCACCCGGCGTCAGTATCGGCGATGCGGTGAAGTTCCTGACCGCACAAGCCCAGACATTGCCCGCCGGCTTCACCCATGACTGGTTGTCGGATGCCCGCCAATTCGTTCAGGAAGGCAGCGCGTTGATGATCACCTTCGCCTTCGCGATCCTGGTGATCTACCTGGTGCTGGCGGCGCAATTCGAAAGCCTGCGCGACCCGTTGGTGATTCTGATCAGTGTGCCGTTGTCGATCTGCGGCGCGTTGATTCCGCTGTACCTGGGCTACGCCACCGTCAACATCTATACCCAGATCGGGTTGGTGACGCTGATCGGCCTGATCAGCAAGCACGGGATCCTGATGGTCGAGTTCGCCAACGAACTGCAACAGAGCCAGCAACTCGACCGGCGCACAGCCATCGAGCAGGCGGCGCTGATCCGTTTGCGGCCGATTCTGATGACCACCGCCGCCATGGTGGTGGGGCTGATCCCGCTGCTGCTGGCCAGCGGCGCGGGCGCCCACAGCCGCTTCAGCCTGGGTCTGGTGATTGTGGTCGGGATGCTGGTGGGCACGTTGTTCACCCTGTTCATCCTGCCCACCGTTTACACCTACCTGGCCAAGGATCACCGAGCTGCCCAGCACTCGGCCCGCAATCAGGAACTCAGCCAGGTCAGCCACGCCCTGACGAACTGATTCCGCCCCCAACCGTTTTCACCTTGCCACCTGCCCCAGAACCCGCACCGGGTTCTGCGGGACAGGCTGGCCGAAAAAGAGTACCCGTCATGTTCAGATTGTCCTTGATCACCCTGCTGATCTTCGCCGCCCAGGCCAACGCCGTTGAAACGTCTTCGCGCAGCACACTGATGTCGGTGTACAGCCAGGTCGTGGAGCACAACAGCGAAATGGCCGCCGCCCAGGAAGACTACTTCGCCCGCCGCGAAGCCGTGCCCCAGGCACGCGCCGACCTGTTGCCACAGATTGACCTGCAAGCCCTGAACGGCAGCACCCGGACCAACCTGCACGATGTCGATACCCGCAACGGCAGCCTGTACCGCGTGACCTTGAACCAGCCACTGTTCGATGCCGCGCACTGGTTCAACCTCAAGTCCGCGAACGCCCTGAGCGAACAGGCCAAACTGGACTTCTCCACCGTCCAGCAGGAACTGGTGCTGAAGACCGCCCAGGCCTATTTCGACACGCTGCTGGCCGAAGACACCCTGGCCGCCACCAAAGCCGAGTTGCGCGCCTTTGAGCGTCAGTTGAACCAGACCCGGCAACGCTACGACGCCGGCCTCTCGGACCAGAACGATGTGCTGTCGGCGCAGGCCAGCTACGACCGTTCCCATGCCAGCGTGATCAATGCCCAGCGCCTGAGCGACGATGCTTACCAGGCACTGAATCGCCTGACCGGCCAGCCACAGGCGCCCTTGATCGGCATCCGCCATACCCTCCCCGTCGAGCCTCCAATACCCAACGAAGCCCAGTCCTGGGTTGACCAGGCGCTGACGCAAAACCTGCGCCTGCGTGCCAGCCAGGCGAGAACCCAGGCGGCACAGGAAAACCTGCGCAGCCAAAAGGCCGAACACTTGCCCACCTTGGGGCTGCAATTGGGGTATGCCGAGGGCGACGCCGATGTGATGGACAACCCGCCAGGGTTCGGCCAACGCGGCGGTAACGAGAAACAGAGTTCGGTGCTGCTGAACTTCAAGCTGCCGCTGTACAGCGGTGGGCGCACCAGCTCTCGGGTTCGCGAGGCTTATCACCGTTTCGACGAAAGCGAATACGACCAGACCAGCCTGCAACGGGAGGTGGTCGAGGCCTCACGCAATGCCTTTCGTTCGGTCAACAGCGAGCGCGAGCAGGTGCGCGCCTTGCGCCAGACCATCATCTCCAGCCAGGGCGCGTTGCACGCGACAGAAGTCGGCTATGAAGTGGGTAACCGCAACATCGTCGACATCCTGTCCGCCCAACGCGATCTGTACAACGCGGTGCGCGATTACAACCTGGCCCGCTACAGCTACATCCTCAGCGGCCTGCGCCTGAAGCTGGCGGCCGGAACCTTGAGCCCCGCCGACCTGCAAAGTCTGGCGCAGTACCTGAAACCCGATTACGACCCCGACAAGGACTTCCTGCCGGCCGACCTGGCGCAGCAAGGCGTGAAGACACTCTAGGCAGTCATGCTTCAGGCTCAACGCATCCCCCTGTAGCAGCTGGCGCAGCCTGCGTTCGGCTGCGCAGCGGCCGTAAATCCTGCCTCCACGGTTAATCTGAAAAAACGTGGTGTCTGATTTTACGACTGCTTCGCAGCCGAACGCAGGCTGCGCCAGCTGCTACAGGGTCGTGTAACGGCTTGAATTACGGTTTCAGAGCGCCAGGGCCAGGGTCTCGGACTTGTCGCTCTTGATGCCCTGGCACAGCTCGCGAATGATGTCGGTCATCAAGCGGACTTCCGGGTTGAGCTTGTACTCTTCCGGGAAGCCCATATACATCGGCACTTCGCGTTCACGCTGATGACACAGCGGCACTGTTTGCAACTGACCGCTCGCCAGCTTCTCGCTGACCATGTGCTCCGGCAGCCAGGCGAAACCCAGGCCTCGCTCGACAAAGGTCAGCGCGGTGCTCAGGTTGCTCACCGTCCAGCGCTGCGACGTACCGAGCCAGCCGCTGTTCTGCGAGGTGCGCATGCCCGAATCGCGAATCACGATTTGCCGGTAGTCTTTCATGTCGGTAAGGCTCAACTCGCCGTTGAAATGGGCCAGTGAGTGATCGGACGCCACGACGCACAGCAGCGAGACGTTGAGCAGGAATTCCTGCATATAACCCGCCGGCAGACTGCTGGCGATGCCCAGCTCGACCTTGCCGTCTTCCAGCAGTTCGCGTGCACCGGACAACGCCGTTTCGTACAGCCGGATTCGGTGCCCTTGCAAGACAGAGGAGAATCGGAACAGCGCCTGCTCCAGCAAATCGGCGGGAAACAGCATGTCGACTGCCAGCGCGTGCTCGGTAAACAGCCCTGGCTGGTACTGATTGGCCAGTCGCTCAAGCTTTTGCGCCGAGCCCAGCAAGTGCTTGGCCTGAGGCAACAGGGCCTGGCCCAGAGGCGTCAATACGGCCTTGCGGCCCTCGATCAGGAACAGTTCCTGACCCAGCAGGGCTTCCATGCGGTTGACCGAATGGCTGATGGCCGACTGCGACTTGAACATGTGCTCGCCGGCCTGCTGGAAACCGCCACACTCAACCGTAGAAACAAAAGCCTGCCACTGGTCGAGACTGATCTTGGAAAACATTCGAACCTCCTTGTCCGTATCAGGTAAACATCAGCGCTAATGCGACGTGGCGTTTTACCACAAAAAACCCTCTCACCCTACTCCATCGGCACCCTCGATTCGTGCGTGCCCACTGTCGATCCGTGTCGTGTTGGAACACATGAAAACAATGACTGGGTTGGCTCAACTTAATTCACTTTTCCAAACCCGCTCTTTACCTTTATCACTGTTACCGGTCGCGAACACTAGTACTCGCGTTCCAAATACTGCTATCGCACGACGTTCCAGGAGCCTGATATAGAAAAAACAAATCATCACCATAGACCATTTTAAAAAACACAGCCCCTTTAAACTTTCCGACGACTGACTGGTCACTCCCGAGAGTGCGTAGTCTATTGCCTTATTATTTAAAACCCTCCAACTCCTCCATCATTCCCTTCTTTAGTACGTGCGCCCCAAAAGCCCTTGCCAGAGCCAAAAACCTTGTTTTTTTCAGAGGCAAACCGGCCGATACCTTAAGCATAACTTTATAACTTTTCTGTCACATCCAGCCTCTACTGCTGTTCATAAAACAGTCACATCACTGCCGTGCGCAGCAGAATCACCGATTTTTTTATATGAATAAAGCCTGCATCACAACTGTCCATGATGGCCGATTGCCGCCTAAAAACAATCACATGCATAAGCGTAATGAAAAACATGAAGGGAGGTACTGGATCCAATCGGAATATTTCGCTTTTCCCGTTTGAGAGGGTTACGGCAATAATTTGTCGTCATTTGATTACTTGATAAATCGACGCCGCACTGCAGAACACCAACACCTCACCTATGGAATAAAAGATCATGGAATTGAACATGAAGATCGGCATCGATGACATTGGGCTGTATGTACCGGAGCACTTCTTCCCGCTTCACGAACTTGCCGTGCGGCATAACATTGATCCCAACAAATACCTGGTGGGTATCGGTCAGGAATTCATGGCGGTTCCAGCGCCTGACGAAGACATCGTCAGCATGGCCGCCAATGCCACCCAACCGCTGTTGACCGACGAGCTGAAAGCGTCCATTTCGACCGTGATCCTGGCCACCGAGAGTGGTATCGACCAGTCCAAGTCCGCCGGACTTTTCGTGCACCGGATGCTGGGGCTCAAAGCCGATTGCCGAGTCATCGAATTCAAACAGGCATGCTACGGCGCGACCGCCGGCCTGCAGATGGCCTGTGCACTGGTACGCCAGCGTCCAAACGAAAAAATCCTGCTGATTGCCTCGGATATCGCCCGCTACAAACAGGACTCGGAAGGCGAATGCACCCAAGGCGCGGGGGCTATCGCGATGATCATCGCCAAGGACCCGCGCATTCTGGAAATTCACCCGCACCAGGGTAAATACAGCCTGGATGTCATGGATTTCTGGCGTCCGAACTTCGCCTCCACCGCGTTTGTCGACGGCAAGCTGTCGATCGATATCTACATGGAATCGCTCAAGCATTCCTGGCAGAACTACCGCAATGACGGTGGCCTGGCGCTCACCGACTTGAGCTACCTGTGCTTCCACCAGCCGTTCACCAAAATGGCCAAGAAAGCCTTTTCGGTGTTCGAAACCCTGGAGCCAGCCGCAGCCGCCGCACTCGGCGAAAGCAGCTACGCCGACAGCCAGATCTACGGTAAAGCCATCGGCAATTGCTACACCGCCTCGCTGTACATCGCCCTGCTGTCACTGCTGGAAAACAACGCGCAAGACCTCTCTGGCAAGCACATCGGCCTGTTCAGCTACGGCTCCGGCAGCGTCGGCGAGTTCTTCTCCGGCACGCTGGTCAAGGGCTATGCCAAGCATTCGCGCAAGCGCTTCCACGCCAACATGCTCGAACGCCGCACACAACTGGAACACGCGCAGTACACCGACTGGTTCTATGGCGACAAACACAGCGATGCCGAAACCTATCAAACCCCACGCATCAGCAGCGCCAGCTATCGCTTCGCCGGTACCGAAGGCTATCGCCGGCTGTATGAAGACAACACCCAGCAAGCCTTGAGAGTCGCGTAATGAGTGAGGTTTTGCTGAGCTGGATCACTCCGGACGTAGCTTGTCTGACACTGAACAGGCCCCATGCCGGCAACGCGCTGAACGAAGCGCTGTTGCTGCAGTTGGCCGAGCACCTCGAACAACTCGCCAGCCGGGATGACCTTCGGGCCCTGGTGCTCGATGGCGAGGGACCGCACTTCTGCACCGGCGCAGACCTGCACTGGATGCGCCGCAGCCTGGAGTTCAGTCACGCGCAGAACCTGGACGATGCCGAACGCCTGGCCATCGTGCTGCAGCGCCTCGACGAGTTCCCGGTTCCGGTGCTCGCCCTGGCCAAGGGCTCGGTGTTCGGCGGCGCCCTGGGATTGATCAGTTGCGCCGACTATGTGTTGGCCAGCAGCGATGCGCGGTTCTCGTTCAGCGAGGCCCGCCTGGGATTGGTCCCCGCATTGATCAGTCCCTACGTGGTCCGCGCCATCGGTCTGCGCCAGGCGCGGCACTACATGCTCTCGGCCGAGATTTTCGATACCGCCAGCGCCGTGCACCTCGGCCTGGTGCATCGACAGACCGCGACCTCGGCACTGCACAGCAGTCGCGATCAGTGGCTTGGGCATATCCACAAAGGCGGGCCGCAAGCCTGCCGCGAAATCAAAACCATGCTGCGCCGGCTGGGCAAGCACGACGGTCTGTTGCAAGAGCAACCCGACAACCTTCGCCTGATCGCCAAGGTCCGCACCTCCGCCGAAGGACAGGCCGGCCTGAATGCGTTCTTCAACAATCGCAAACCTGATTGGGCCCTCTGAAACATCGCCCGGACCGTGCGTGAACACACGGTCCACGGGCACGGAGCAGACGCAGTGAAGCGTCGCCAACATTATTGATTTTCTAAAGGAAAAATTTTTATGTGTGGTTTCATCGGTATGTATCAAGCCGCTCCAGGAGTCATGTCCGAACAGGCCATGGCCGACGCCCTTCAGAGCATCAACCACCGCGGTCCGGACGAAAGTAGTGTCTGGCGCGACCCGGCTGGACGTGCAGCACTGGGCCATACGCGCTTGAGCATCATCGGTCTCGACAACGGCGCACAACCCATCGTTGCCGACGAAGGCGACCTGGTGATCGTGGTCAACGGCGAACTCTATGACCACGAGCGCATTCGCCTGGAACTGGAAGCCGAAGGCTGCGTCTTCAAGACCGAATCCGACAGCGAAATCGCCTTGCACCTGTACCGTCGCTACGGCATGGCCGGCTTGAAACGCCTGCGCGGCGAGTTCGCGTTCGTGCTGTTCGACCGTCAGCGTCGCCTGATGCTGGCGGTGCGTGATCGTCTGGGCATCAAGCCGCTGTTCTACACCCAACACGAAGGCACCTGGTATTTCGCCTCGGAAGTCAAAGCCATCCTCGCGGCCGGCGTGCCTTGCGAGTGGGATGAAGACGCTTACGCCAGCCGCGCGTTCTACCTGCGCGACCACACCCTATTCAAGGGCGTGCGCAGCGTCAAACCCGGTTGCTGGGTGCTGGTGGATAACGGCGGCATGCAGGGCGGCCGTTACTGGGACATGGAGTTCGCCCGCAAGGATGCGCCGGACCCTACCGACGAACAGGGCATGATCGAGGCAATTCGCTCGGCCGTCGAAGAATCGGTGCGCCTGCGCCTGCGTGCCGACGTGCCAATCGGTGTCTACCTGAGCGGCGGCATCGATTCCTCGGCGATGCTCGGGCTCGCCACGCAGCTGACGGGCAAGCCGCTGGATGCGTTCAACCTGTCGTTCACCGACATGGAAGACTACGACGAAAACCGTTTCGCCCGCCTGGCCGCCGAGCACAACGGCGCACGCTTCCACACCATCGAAATTACCCAGGATGACCTGGCGGACAATTTCGAACAGGCGCTGTGGCACAACGAAACCCCGTTCTTCAATGCCCACGGCGTGGCCAAGTACATCCTCAGCCAGGAAGTTCGCAAGGCCGGCATGAAAGTCGTGCTCACCGGTGAAGGCGCCGATGAAGTGTTCGCCGGTTACCCGCACTTCCGTCGTGACATGCTGCTGTACAACGTCGAGCGCCAGGACCCGCAGGTCATCAGCAAGCTGCGCCAGCGCATCCAGGAAAATGAACAGGGCTACACCCGTTCCGAGATGCCGGATGACATCCACTGGATGATCAATCAGCTCAACCACGGCGTGTCCTGGCTGGACAATCAGGCCGGCTGGTTCAAGGCGCTGGAAAGCCTGTACAGCAGCGACTTCCGCGATCACTTCAGCGGGATCGACCCATATCGCCAGTTCTTCGACCGCCTCGACCACAACCAGCTCGAAGGTCGCGACCCGGTGCACAAATCGATGTACCTGTGGGCCAAGTCGTACCTGCCGAACTTCGTGCTGACCACCCTGGGCGATCGCATGGAAATGGCCAACAGCATCGAAGGCCGCGTGCCGCTGCTCGATCACCACGTGGTCGAGCTGGCCTGCAAGATGCCGGTCTGGATGAAAGTCCGTGGCTCGACCGAGAAGTTCATCTTCCGCGAAGCCATGCGCCCTTACCTGCCGCAAGCCTTGTATGAGCGCAAGAAGCACTACTTCCGCGCGCCACCGGCCACGCTGCAGCAGCAAGGTCGTCTGTATCAACTGGTGCAGGACGTGCTGCACGGTAGCGAGCTGGACAACCTGCCGTTCTTCGATGCGGCGAAAGTCCGTCAGTTGCTCGATCGCCTGCCTGGCCTGACAGCGCTGGAACAGGGCCTGCTCGATCCGATGCTGATGGAGCTGACCAGCCTCTGCCTGTTGCAGCGCCGCTACAAGATGCAAGCCACGGTCAACCCGCAGTGGGCACGAGGAGTCGCGGCATGAAAATCGCGATCATTGGCGCAGGCCTCAATGGCCTCGCCTGTGCGCTGATGCTCAAACGCTTCGGGCTGTCCTGTACGGTGTATGAACGCAGCCTGGGTCCTCGCGACTCGGGCACCGGGATCTACGTCTGGCCCCAAGGCGTGCAAGTGCTGCGCTTTTTGTTCAATAACCGCGAGTTCCTCGAGCACGGCAAGGCGATCGAGTTCCTCGACACCTACTCACGCGAAGGCCGGTTGATCCACAGCCAGCCAGTGCGACCGAGCGGGCTGGGGATCCCCGCACCGGCGATGATGTTTCGGCGTACCGAGCTGTTCCGCCTGCTGTTGCAGGAACTGGGCGACGGCGTCGTGCGCTTTCAGATGGGCTGCAACCGCTTGCAGGATCTGGGGCAAAAGACCCGGGTGAGCTTCAGCGACAACAGCGAGGAAGACTTCGACCTGGTGATCGGTGCCGACGGCGTCGGCTCCACCGTGCGCGAATTCATCAACCCGAACCTTGCACCTTACGACACCGGGCTGGTGGCCAGCCGCGGCATGGTGGATTTCGGCTCGGAGCTGCTCAAGTCCGATCGCTGCCAGATCTTCACCTCGGCCTTCTCGCGGGTGGTGACCTACCCGTTGGATGCCCACAGCAACTATCGCTACTGGTTCGCCGCGTATCAGCATCATCACCAGCCCCTGCATGATCGGGCCGGCTTGCTGAAACTGTTCGCCGAGCTGCCGAGCGAGGTGGTGCAGATGATTGCCGCCACCGAGGAGTCGGACATCCTCACCCACAAGATGACCGCCCTGACCGGCGACGGCGCCTGGCATCGTTCACGGGTGGTGATGCTCGGCGACAGTATCCACGCGATGCTGCCGACCCTCGGCTATGGCCTGACCCTGGGTCTGGAGAACGGCTTCATGCTGGCCCAGGCGCTGATCGGCCATTGCGACGACAACCTCGACAGCGCCCTGCAACGCTACGAGATTCGCGCCGCGGAACGCTCACGGTCGATGCTCAAGGTGATGAGCGACATGACGGACCTGTATTACTTCGAGGAAGACCGCGCCATGACTCCGACGCGCATCTCCCCCATCGTCAACCGCTTCCAGGACCTGGCCCTGACCACGGTTTTTTGAGGGAACTGCCATGAGCGAACTCTTTCGCAAGCGGGTCGCACATTTTGTCGCGGAACACATCACGCCCCATGTCGCCGAGTGGGAAACCCTGGGCGGCTACCCGCCGGCACTGTACCAGCGCGCAGGCCTTACCGGCCTGTTGGCACTGGGTCAGGACCAGACCCGATTGCCTGATGATCCACGCGCCGTGGCGATCCTGGTGCAGGAGCTGACCCGCAGCGGCGCGCAGGGCATCACCATGGGCCTGGCTTCACACTTTGTCAGCCTCAAGGCGCTGCAACTCTGTGCCCCAGAGCTTGCGAGCAGTGTGGTGCCGGCGGTGTTGAGCGGTGAATGCAGTATTTCCCTGGCGCTGACCGAACCCCAGGCCGGTTCGGACCTGCGCGGCATGAGTTGTCGCGCCGTCCTTGAAAACGGGCAATACCGACTGACCGGCACCAAGGCCTTCGTCTGCAACGGTGAACGCGCGGACTGGCTGTTATTGATCGCGCATTCGCCGGACGGTCTGGCGCTGTTTCTCGCCGAAGGCCATGCCCCCGGCATCCAGCGCACCTCGCTGCGCTGCCTCGGCTGGCGGTGTCTGCCCTTGACCGACCTGCATTTTGAGAACACCCCGGTGGTCCGTCTCACTCAAGGCTCAGGGGTCGGTCGCATCTTGCAAAACAGCCTGCTGCAGGAACGCCTGAATCTCGCGGTGATGGCCATCACCTCCGCCGACATGGCGCTGCAAGCCGGCATCGACTGGTGCAAACAGCGTCAGGTGGGGGGTAAGCCGCTCTTCGACAAATCGGTGATCCGCCAACGGCTGGCCGAGTACCACGCGGAACTCGTGGTGGCGCAGCACTATGTCGAATCGGCCGTGAACTGGATGGCCGAGGGCTCTCTCGATCCACGCCGGGTAGCCATCGCCAAGAACCAGGCGGTCGCCGTGCTGGAGAAGATCGCTCGTGGCGCGGTGCAAGTGCATGGCGCCCACGGCTGCATCGAACCGGCCCTGGTGGAGCGAATCCATCGCGACGCGCGCCTGCTGGCCATCGGCGGCGGCACCCACGAAATCATGCTGGACATCATCGGACGATCTTTATAGGAGCAGGGACATGAGCCAAATCAGCGAACACGCCGCCGCCCATTCCAGTGCGCTGCTGGAACACGCCTACCAGCGCTACTGCGGTTTGCGCCTGGTGGAGCAACGAGAAGGGTTCTGCCAATGTCGACTGGTGGTCAGCGAGGCCATCGACAACCTCAGCCACACGCTCCACGGCGGGGTCATTTACTCGATGCTGGATGTGGTGAGCATGCTTGCCACTCTGCCGCTGCTCGGGCCCGATGAATATGCGCTGACCAACAGTTTCAATAGCATGTTGATGTCTGCCACGCCCCTGCACAGCGAAGTAATCATTGAGGCCGAAGTTGTAAGAAACGGCCGAAACCTGATTTTTACTCAAGCGGCCGCTTGGAAAATAAACAGCGATCAGACCCGAACTAAAATCGCTTCTGCGCAATTAAGCAAGTTCCGCCTAAAGCATCAGTGGTAACCCTCGAAAGCCCCGCTCCCGGGGCTTTCCAGCTCTCCTCCAACACTTCAGTTGCGTCAACGTTCACGCCCCAAAACACCGACAAAGCCCCTGCAAGAAGGGCCTTGAGAAATACATGAATGGCATGGGTGGGTGAACCTGAATTTATGCGCTATTCCTGCCTCTCCGATTGTTCAAAACTTCCTCTCAAACAGCCGCTGCATTACGTGAGAGAGAAAGCCATGAGTCAAAAAATACTGGTGATACGTTCGTCGATCAAAACCGATGGTGGTTTTTCCGGGCAACTGGTGGACTACTTCCTGGACCAGCTCAAAGAAGTCATTCCTGAATCCTCCATCGTCGTTCGCGACATCGCCAAGACACCGATTGCCCACCTCAATGGCAACACCATGGCCGCGCTGTACGGCCGCGAGCCAAGCGACGATGAAGGGCACCAGGCCCTGAGTCTGTCGAACGAACTGATCGAAGAAATCAACGAAGCCGACCGCATCGTCATCGGCCTGCCGCGCTACAACTTCGGCGCACCTTCGCTGATCCACGCCTACATCGATCATCTGGTCATCTCCGGCGTGACCTTCAAATACAACGAAACCGGTCCTGTCGGCCTGATCGACAGCAAACCGGTGTACGTCCTGACCGCCAGCGGCGGCATCTACAGCAATGGCCCGGACACCCTGGCCCTGTGGCTGTCGCAGATCCTCGGTTTCATCGGCCTGACCCAGATCAAATACGTCTACGCCGAAGGCCTGGGCATGGGTGAAGAAAGCCTGGCCAAGGGTCTCAAGCAAGCGCGCCACGAGATCGACCAGGCGATCAACGAACTGGGCGAACGACCTCGCCTGAAAATGGTTGGTTCGCAAGGGAGGTAACATGACCAAAGCGGTGAACAACACCCTCAACGATCAGCTGTTTCTCTCGGAACTCGTGGCCGAAACCGACCGTTACCATTTGTACATCTCGCAGGCTTGCCCCTTTTCGCACCGTGCCTATCTGGTCATGAGCGTACTGGGGCTTGAGGGTGTGCTGGATGTCTCGTCGGTTGCCGCTCGCCGCCATGACCGGGGTTGGGAATTCGACAGCGTGGACCAGGACCCTCTGCACGAAGAAGTGTCCCTGCTCTCCACCCTGTATGAACATTCCCGCCCCGGCTTCACCGGCAATCAATCGGTGCCCGTGCTGTGGGACAAACACCAGGAGCGGATCGTCCATAACGATTCCGCAGACCTCGCCTGGCAGATGGCGACCCGGTTGTTGCCGCTGGCGAAGACGCCCATGGAACTGGTGCCCGACGACCTGAGCGACGAAATCGCGAGCCTCAACGACTGGTTGCACACGCGCGTCAATCGCATGGTTTACAACATGGGGTTTGCCAGCGACCAGCAGAGTTACAGCGAGGCGTTTACTGTGTTCTTCAACGCCATGGACGAACTGGAAGCGCGTATCACTGACCAGCGCTACCTGTTCGGCAACCGCCTGACACTGTCCGACCTGTTCCTGTTACCCACGCTGATTCGTTTCGAGGCCGTGTATTGCCTGCACTTCAAGGCCAATCTGCGCCCGTTGCAAGACTACCCGGCCCTGTACGACTACCTGTGCCGGATGACCCAACGCGAAGACGTTCGGCGCACCATCGACATGGAACACATCAAGCTGCATTACTACTACTCCCACAACCACATCAACCCGACACGAATCGTTCCCGACGGCCCGCAACTGGCCTGGCTGGCACACCCCGCCTGATCGAATATCCCCCCCTCCGAGTCCGGGCCCAGCCCGGACTCATATCCTCCGATATTCCCCCTCGCCTGTATTTGTTCTGTCATATAACTAAGACGCGATAATCAACACCCTGTTTTTATTTGTTTTTTTGCCCGTGAAAGAAGCACCCGGCAGCGGTGTCATGCTTCACATGAAGATTCTGAATAGGTACCGGCCAATTAATTCACTTTAAACAATCAAGCCACTTATGAGAAAAATTGAATCTCAGCAGGACGCTGTCTAATGACCACTTCGAAAGGACTCACTTTTCACTGATACACCGAACTACGCCAACCATCGTTCCCGACCAGAAAGTCCCACAGACTGCTGTGGCTTTAGCTGTGGGTACGAGTGGAAGTCTAAAAACAACAGGCCTCCCGGTGTGAACGAACGCCTTCGAAGAACAGGGCAAATCAGCTGATTACACCAGGCTGTTACAGGCGCCATGGAAGAGCCCCTGTTGCCATCAATAACAACAAGATCAATTAGCACTCGTGTACCAGAACAACCAGACAACTCAACAATCCGTTTATCGACTCACGCAGAAAAGAAAGGAAAACTTACATGCGTACTCAAGTAGCCAAACGCAACACCCAACTCTGGAAGTCCGCCGTTGACTTTGTAAAACGTCGGTACATGAAAGCCTTTAACGCCATCATCGAGCCATCTCCCGAGTACTTTTTAATCGTATTCGATAACAATGACTCCATTCAGTCGTGTGCCGGTTTTAGTTTCGCCAAATCAGGCCCTCTATTGTCCGAATGTTATCTGGACTCACCGTCCGAGGAGACGCTTTCAAGAATCACCAACACCCGGATCGAACGCGACGCCATCGTCGAAATCGGTAATACCGCGTCGATCAATTCGACTGCCGGCCAGACCCTGTTCAACATGCTCTCGATGGTGACCTGGTGCATGGGGGCACGCTACGTGCTGTGCACCTGCACACCCCAATTGATCAAATCGATGGGCTACTGCAACGTCAAGGTCCACAAGATCTGCGATGCCGACCCGCAACGCATGACCCCCCAAGCGGAAGTCGAATGGGGCTCCTACTACGAGCAGACGCCCATCACCGGCTACATCAAGCTGGGCGAGATGAAGCGTCACTATCACGAGACCGTCCTCAAGACCGTTTTCCGACTCGACGTGCAGAGCGAGCAAGCAGCATGACGCATTTCGTCGAAGACTTGCTGGCCCAGGCCCAACGCACACCGGATGCGGTCTGCGTCGTCGATATTCCTGCGGCAGACGGCACGGGTGGGCGCCGCCTGACCTACACCCAGGTGCTGGAGCATGCCCGGCAGCTTGGGCAACACATGAACCGTCAGTTCACCGACGAAAAGCGCACCATCGGCATCGTCATGCGCAACAGCAGCGACTGGGTCATCGCCGACTTCGCCTGTCTGCTCTTCGGCTTCACCTCCTTGCCGCTGCCGTTGGGCTTCAGCAAATACCAGGCCGAACACCTGGCTTTCGAATGCTCGGGCTTCCTGGTCGATGACAAAGGCCGGGAGACACTGGAAAAGCGCTGGGAAATCGACCTGAACGCCAGCCGCGTAGTCCACGTGCCCAGCGTACTCGAGACCCCGGTTCCGGTGCCGGCAGGCCCAAGCTTCATCGACAGCGCCGATGCCGAATGGACCTGCAAAGTCATCCACACCTCCGGCACCACCAGCAAGCCCAAAGGCGTAAAGCAAAGCCTGGCTGGCCTGAGCGCCGTGCTGCAATCGCTACTCGGCGTGGTTCCGGCCTCCTTTCAGAAACGCTACCTGTCGGTGGTGCCGTTGAGCCTGTTGATCGAGCAGATCACGGCGGTCTACCTGCCGCTGCTGTCCGGCGGCACGGTGTACTTCCTCGACGAGCAAACGCCGCTGATCGGCGAGGCCGGCTACAACACCTCGGCGATTCTGGCGCAACTGCTCAGAACCCGTGCGAGCGCGGTGACCGTACCGCCGATCATGCTCGACGTGCTCCTTGAAGTGGCCGAGCAGAACACCGACACGGAGCTGCTGTCGTTGTTGCGCAACGAGCTGTACATCACCGCCGGTGGCGCTCCGATCAGCAGCGAAAAACTGCAGCGCCTGAGCGCGCAGGGTATTCAGGTTCATCAAGGTTACGGGCTGAGCGAGAACGGTTCGGTGGTGAGCGTCAACACCCCGGCCAACAGCAAGCTGGGCAGCGTCGGCAAACCCTTGCCGCACGTTCAGGTCCGGGTGACGGATCAGCAACGGGTAGAAATCAAAAGCACCTCGATGTTCCAGGGCTACTCGTGGGTCGATCCGAGCGCCTGTTCCTTCACCGAGGATGGCTGGCTGCGCACCGGCGATCTCGGCGAGTTCGATGACGAGGGTTTCCTGTTCATCACCGGACGCGAGAAAAACATCATCTGCCTGCCCAACGGTCGCAATGTTTCTCCGGAGCAAATCGAGCTGGAGTTCAAAGAGCAAACCGGCGTGAACGATGCGCTGATGTTCATGACCGCAGACGGTCAGCTGGCGATCGTGCTCAGCGTCGGACCGCAATTCGATCACCAGCACACCCAGGACTGGGCGCAACAGCGCTTCTCGGAAGTCGAGCTGCCGCAGGCCATCTGGCCACTGGCGCCGGACGCCCCGCAGTTGCAAAGCCTCTATACCCTCAACGGCCCGGCCCGTAGAGCCCACGCCACCGACCTGCATCGTCAGACATGTACTCACTAAAGGACTAGCGACATGACTCAATCCATTTATCAGGCCAGTGTCATCACCGATCGCGCGTATGCCTTGAACGCCGACACTGCGACGGTTTTCGAAGAGCTTTCGAACGCCGGCGTGATTATCTTCCGCAACTGCATCCAGTCGCTGGACGAGTTCGGCACCTTCGTGAAAAAACACAGCTCGCGCCTGAGCCTGGACCCGGGCCGGGTGATCGCCAAAGGCGTCGCACAACTGGTGGACGCCGGCACCGATGCCGTAGGCCTGCATTGCGAAAACGGCAACGCGCCGATCTGGCCGGACCTGACGTGGTTCTTCTGCGAGATCGCCCCCACCAAAGGTTCGCAAACTACCTTGTGCGATGGAGTGAAGGTCTACCAGGAACTCAGTGAAGAGGCCCGCCAGCGCTTCGAGAGCAGCCGTATCCGCTACCGCCGCACGGTGCCGGGCGAAAAGTGGCGCAAGATCGTCTGCTACTACAAACCGGAAATCCAGCAGCTGGAAGACGCCAGCTTCGAGCACCTGAGCGAGATCATCGGCCAGGATCCCAATACCCGGATGGAATACAACCCAGGCACCGATTGCGTGGCCTATGCCTACAGCGTCCCGGCGTGCCAGGTCTCCAGTTTCTGTGAGCACCCGGCCTTTGCCAACAGCATTCTCGGGCCGTCCTTCAACTACGAAAAACCGGTGATCGACTTCGAGAACGGCGAAGAGATTTCCGCCGACCTGCTGGCGGAAATCACCGAAGTCACCGAACGCAATACCCACACCGTGGGTTGGCAGGACCAGGACCTGGTGATGATCGACAACCGTCGGGTCATGCACGGCCGGCAAGCGATCATCGATGACCAGCGTCGCATCTTCAATGCGCTGAGCTATCGGTAATGGCCGCCCTGACGAATCACCCGGGGCAGACCTGGGCCGTCGAAGGCCAGTATGAAAGCTTCATCGACAACCGCGGCCATCAACTGATTGACCTCAGTGGCGGGTTCGGCCTGCAAGTACCCGAGGTGGTGCAGGCCGTGAGTCGGCAGGTCGATAAAATCGGTCTGTCCAACCGTGTCCTGTTGTCCGAGCCGTTGATCGAGTTGTGCAAGCAACTCAGCGAGTTCATGCCCGAAGGGCTGGAGAACTCGTATGTCTGCAACTCTGGCGACGAGGCGTTTGAAGGTGCGCTGAAACTCGCGCGTTCGATCAACCCCCATCGGCGTACGGTGATCGCCGTGGGGGGCGTGGCGTATGGCTCGTTGTCTTATGGGCGCTACCTGAGCGCCCCCGAGCTTTATCCGGAGTCCGGGGAGTTTCTGGGGATCAAGGTGGTGCACGTCGACTCGGTGCACGACCTGCCTGACATGGCGATCTGGCAGGACTGTTTTGCCCTGTGCTACGGCCCGTTGCGCACGGCTGCCAACGGACTGCTGGAAGCGGTCGACCCGATGCTGATCGCCAGCCTGGAACGGATCGCCAACAGCCAGCGAATTGTGACCCTGTTCAATGACGTCGACACCTGCCTGGGCAGCGTCGGGCATCTGCTGTCGCAGAGCCTGTCCGGTGCGCGCCCGGACATCGTTGTCCTGGGCAAAAGCCTGGGCGGCGGCTGCATCCCCATCGGCACCTACACCTGCAGCCATGCGCTGGCCTACAAGGCCTACGGCAAAGCCACACCGGCCAAACACGGGAGCACCACGGCGGGTAACCCGCCATCGTGCATCGCGGCACAGACCGCCCTGCGCTATGCGCAGGAACAGCGACTGGACCAGCGCAGTCTCGACAACGGCAAGGTGCTGGCCACCGAACTGGCCGACCTCAACGCAAGGGCCATCGGTGGCATCGTCAAGGTACCGCTGGCCAGCACCGAGCAAGCCGTCGAGGCGCAACAGGCACTGTACGCCGCCGGTGTGCATATTCGCCGGCCAAGCGGGCGCGAACTGCTCTTGCGTTGCCCATTGGTCGCGCGCACGGAGCGCGTCGTCGACGCCGCACGCCTGATAAAAAGGACCTTGCAACATGCTGCTTAATCGCCTGGTGGATGACTGCTACAAACACTGGACGCCTTCGGCGGCCAAGCTTTATCGCATTGCCAATACCGGCATCGAACGCTCTGCCGAAGGGGCGATCGTCACCGACCATCGCGGCAAGCACTTCATCGATTGTGCGTGCAGCTATGGAATATTCCTAGTCGGTCACCAGAACCCTCAGGTCAAGTATGCCAGCCAGCGTCAGCTGAACCGGATGGCCTGGCAACCCGAGGGGCTGACCCACAACTCGCAGCACCAGTTGAGCGAGACCCTCAAGCGTCTGGCGCCCGGCGAGTGGGGCGATGTGCGCTACACCATGACCGGTGCCGAAGCCATCGAGCAAACCTTGCGCTACGTGCTCAAACGGCAGTTGCCGCGCAAACGGATCGTGGTCATGCGCAATGCCTACCATGGCAAAACCCTGACCACCATGGCGATCCTCGGCCAGCAGTACCAGAGCAACCAGCATGGCCTGAACCGCCTGACGGTCGACTTCATTCCGTACGGCGACTTCGCTGCCCTGGAACACGCCATCACCGACCAGGTGGCGGCGGTCTACATCGAGCCGATCCTCGGCGGTGCCCACCTGACGTTGCCCGAAGCCGGCTACAACACGCGGATCCGCGAGTTGTGCAGCGCCCACGGCTGCCTGATGATCGCCGATGAAATCCAGACTGCGTTCGGTCGCTGCGGCAAATGGTTCGCCGTCGATTACGACAACGTGGTGCCCGACATCATGGTGCTGTCCAAGGGCTTGACCGGCGGCTATGCAGCCATCGCGGCGGTGATGTACAGCCGCGCCCTGATCGACCAGCAGCCACTCGACCCTCTTGAAGATCAGGTCTGTGGCCAGGGCGGCTTGCCCTATGCCTGCGAAACGGCCCTGGCCGCGATCCGTGCGATTGAAGAAGGCCAACTGATCGAAAAGTCCCAGGCCGCCAGCACACAGCTGTGCCGGGGATTGCAGCTACTGGCCGAAGCCTACCCGCAGATCGTCAGCGACGCGCCAGCGATTGGCCTGATGACCGGTTTACGCCTCAAGGGCGCAGTCTGGGAAAACCTGATCAGCATGGAACTGACCAAGCGCGGCGTGCATTCCGGGCACTCGATGAACGAAAAAGCCTCGGCACCAGTGCTGCGTTTCTATCCACCGCTGACCATCAGCACCGAGGAAATCAGCCAGGTCCTCAAGGCCCTGGAAGAATCTCTCGAGGCCGTTGCCAGCAAGCCGCGCTGGATGCTCAAACTGATGACGCCGATCATCCGCAACCTCTACCGCATCCCCTACGCCATGACCCCACGGAGCGCAGACCAATGATTCGGGTGGACGATCTATCCCTGGTTGAAATGGCCTCGCTGATCCGTCATTCAACCCTGACCAGCGAAGCCATCACCCGGCACTACTTGCAGGCTTTGCACGAACGCAATCCCGCCATCAACGCGGTGATCCAGAAACACACCGACGAGGCGATCCTGGCGCAGGCCCGCGAGGCCGACGCCGCGGTTTCCCGGGGCCAGCCTCTGGGGCCTTTGCACGGTGTGCCGATCACCATCAAGGACGTGTTGCATGTCGAAGGTTATCGGTTGTCGCGCGGGCTCACCGAGTTTCTCGGTCACACCAGTCAGAACGATGCCACTGCCGTCGCCCGTCTGCGCGCCGCGGGGGCAATCATCATCGGGCTGACCAACGTCCCCGAGCTGTGCATGGCCTTTGAAACCGACAATTTCGTCTACGGCCTGACCCGCAACCCTCACGACCTGAACCGTTCGGCCGGCGGCAGCAGTGGTGGCGAAGGCGCCGCCATTGCCGCCGGGATTTCCCCGGCCGGGCTGGCGTCGGATGCCAGCGGCAGCGTGCGGATCCCGGCGCACTTCAACGGGGTTTGCGGCTTCAAACTGACACAAGGCCGAGTACCGTTGACCGGACAGTTTCCACGCGAACGCTCCGGACTCTTCCATCACACCTCCAGCTTCGGGGTGATGGGTCGTTATGTCGCCGACGTCGAAGTCATGGGCCGACTGATCGCCGGCCCCGACGGGCACGACCCGGACACCGTTGACGTGCCCTGGCAAGGTCCGGATAAACCGCTGGACCAACTGCGGGTAGCCTTCCTGTATGAAACCTCACGGGTTTCACCCTCGCCCGCCGTCACCCGCACGCTGGATACGGTACGCGAGCTGACCGGCAAGATTGTCGCCAGCCTCAGCGACGAGCAACCGCCGATGCTCGAAGAGTCCTGCGATGTGCTGTGGCGTCTGTTCATCACTGGCGGCGATTCGGCCAGGGGCTGGAAACAGTTGTTCAGCGACATTGGCAAAAAGTCCTTCACCCCGGCCCTCAACAGCCTGCTGGCCAGGAGCGAGGAAATCGAATGCAGCATCGACCAGGTGAAGCTCGACTGGAACAACCTCGATCGCATGCGCTATCAGTTGGCGGCGTTCTTCAGAACGCATGACCTGCTGATCACGCCGGTCCACCCGACGGTCGCATTCGAGCATGGCCGCTCCATGGACGATCGTCACCAGTATGACTACGTGTTCCCGTTCAGCCTGTCCGGATCACCAGTACTGGTGATTCGGGCCGGGGTCGATGAAGCCAGCGGTTTGCCGATCGGTATCCAGATCGTCGCCCCGCACTGGCAGGAAGCGCGGCTGATCGAGTTCGGCAAGCGCCTGGAGGCCGCCTTGCCCAAATGGCAGGCGGTGATTCCCGCTCAGTAACCTTCCCCCGCTGCAACCGTTGCCGGACCTCATCCCCGGCAGCGGTTGCCGGACTTTGCTGTATCTCCCTACTCCCCAGGAAACCCGCACCATGAATAGTTATGTGGCGATCTACGATGGTATCGGCGAAAAGTTTGACCAGGCCATCAGCACGGCCAGCGAGCGAGAGGTGGAGGTCAATACCTTCTTCCACATGCTCGGCGACGTGAACAACAAGCGAGTGCTCGACCTGGCCTGCGGCCATGGATTCTTCGCCCGGCAAATGATCGAGCGCGGGGCCGACGAAGTGGTGGGTGTCGACATTTCAAGCGAAATGATCAAGCTGGCGATCAATGACAGCCAGGACCTGCCGAACCTGCGGTACTACGTGCATGACGTGGCCCTGATGCCTCACCTGGGCAGCTTCGATCTGGTCAGTGCTGTCTGGCTGCTGTGCTACGCCGACAGCGAAGAAACCCTGGTGCGGATGCTGGTCAATATCCACGACAGCCTGCTGCCTGGCGGTCGGTTGATTGCCTACACCTCGAACCCGGACTTCCGCCTGGGGATCTGCAACTTCACCCGCTACGGCCTGACCATCCTCAGTGAAGAGCCGATAGAGGGCGGTTTCTCCTGTGATGCGCAGTTCGTCACCGAGCCACCGGTGCCCTTCCACTTCTATCGCCTCAGCCGTGAGGTCTACGAGCGGGCCATTCGACGAGCCGGTTTCAGTCACTTCGAATGGGTTGTCCCGATGATCCCGCAAAAGCATCTGGACGAATTTGGTGAAGAGTACTGGTACGACTTCCAGCGCAATTGCGATCAGGTGGGGCTGGTGTGCCGCAAATGAGTCACTCGGGGGCTCTTCAGACCGGAGTGATGCGATAAGCACAACGGCGGGCATTCATCAGAATGTGCTCCACGCGCTCGACCCTGGCTTGCAGAACGTGCTCGAACACATTCAGTTCGGCACGGCAGAAACCCTGGCACGCGGCCGCCGCCGCGCAGATCGGACAATGGTTCTCGATAAACACGAACGCCCCGTCCGGTTGCTCGCTCCACTCGGCCATATAGCCTTCACGGGCACGCAGGGCAGCAAGGCGTTTGACCCGTTCCTGAAGGGTCTCGGCGCTGGCCAGTTCTTGCAGGTACAAGGTGCGACTCTGCTGCTCGCGAACATCGATCAGACGATCGATGGCCTCGGGCCCGAAGGTCTCGCGCACGGTCTGCAAGAGCTGCACGGTCAGTTCCGAATGGGTATCGGGAAACCGTGCATGGCCGGCCGCCGTCAGGTGCCAGACCTGCGACGGGCGCCCGACGCCTCGGGCCTCGGACTGAGCCTCCACCAGGCCACTGGCGGCCAGCTTGACGAACTGCTGGCGCGCCGCTTCCCCCGTGGTGCCCAGCGCGCGTCCGGCATCGGCCGCCAGCTGCGGGCCGCGGGTCTTGAGCATGTGAAGCAGTCGGTCGGCGGGCGACATCGACTCTTCAGTCTGGTTTTCCAAGTATTTTCTTGACAAACAACGGACCCCGCAGCTTCAATATTTAAAGAATTTACTTGGTAAATCTAACCCAAGCCTTGAAATCAGGCAATTGACTCTCGCAATCCGCCGGGTCGCGAGTCACAGCAGGAGGTTGTATGTCTACGGAAGAAAGCAGCTGGAGCGATTTACTCTCCGGAAAAAACGCCGCGCGATCCATCGCTCTGTCAGGAGGCGTTGCGCTGCACGCGATCAATATCTACATCGCCACGACGATCCTGCCCTCAGTGGTCAAGGAAATCGGCGGGCTCGACCTGTACGCCTGGAACACCACACTGTTCGTCGTCGCATCGATCCTCGGCTCCGCACTCACGGCCAAAGTCCTGCAACGCACAGGGCCACGCGTTTCCTATGCAATAGCCGCGTTATTTTTCCTCGCCGGCAGCCTCATCTGTGCACTGGCGCCGAGTATGCCGGTGATGCTGGTCGGTCGCGCGGTTCAAGGTCTGGGCGGCGGTTTGATGTTCGCCTTGTGCTACTCGATGATTCAGCTGGTGTTCGAAGAACGCCTCTGGCCTCGGGCCATGGCCCTGGTCTCGGGCATGTGGGGGATCGCCACCCTGATCGGCCCAGCCATCGGCGGCATCTTTGCTGAAATGGATGCCTGGCGTTTAGCCTTTGGTTCGCTGGTCCCGGTGACATTGGCGTACGTCCTGCTGACCAGCAACGTGTTGCCAAAACGGGACATGAACCAACCGGCCGTGGGCCGTTTGCCCTTGCTGCAACTGTTCCTGCTGGCCGCCGCGGTGCTCTCGGTATGCGCCGGCAGCGCCTCGTCGCTTCCGACCTGGAACCTGCTTGGCATAGGCCTCTGCCTGCTGCTGGTGTTTTTCCTGGTTCGCCATGAATCCAGCACCCTGACCCGCCTGCTGCCCAAGGATGCCTTGCGGTTCAATACTCCACTCTGTGCGCTGTACGCGACCATGGGGCTGTTGGTGATCGGTATGACCAGCGAGATCTTCGTACCGTATTTCCTGCAAACCCTGCACGGGCAGACACCGCTGATTTCCGGCTACCTGGCGGCCCTCATGGCGGCTGGCTGGACGTTGTCTGAAGTGATGAGCTCCGGCTGGCGCGAACGTGGCGTACGCCGCGCAATCATCAGCGGCCCGGTGTTCGTGCTGGTCGGGCTGATCATCCTGGCCGTCGCTACCCCCTTCAACAGTGGCGGAGACTGGGCACTGCTCACCCCGATCTGCATTGCCCTGACCCTGGTGGGATTCGGCATCGGCATCGGCTGGCCACACCTGCTGACCCGGGTCCTGCAAGTGGCCTCGGCCGAAGACCAGGACTCGGCAGCATCGTCCATCACCACCGTACAACTGTTCGCCACCGCACTCGGCGCCGCACTGGCCGGGATGATCGCCAACATGGCTGGGCTCAACGACCCGAGCAACATGGAAGGCACTGCAAACGCCGCTCGCTGGCTATTTGCGCTGTTCACCATTGCGCCGATTCTGGCGCTGGTGACCGCGGTTCGTTCGGCGCGGATTCGGCCGAGCCTTGCAACGGCCTAAGCCGTTCCAACGACAATAAAAAACCCCGGCATTGGCCGGGGTTCTTTATTGTATTTGGAAAACCAAAAGCCCTTCAGCGAATAACGTCCATGATGCCCGTACGGGTGCGTCGCGCCGTAGCAAAATGTCGAATAACTACCAAAGCCACCCCAACGAGCATACCCAGCATCAAACCCAATACAAGGACCAGTACTTTCTTTGGTTTGACAGGGCCCAACGGCTGCAATGCCTGTTGGTCAATGGTCACCAGTTTGACATTACTCATGTCGACATTAAAGTTACGCAAACGAGCTATTTCAGAGCGCAGAGGCTCCACGTCGTGCAGGAAGACATCTTCATTTGCACGCTGATTCAGCACCTCCACTTGGCGGTTAACCTGAAGCAACTGCAACTCTTTGGCAATCTCCGCGATACGCTTCTCGGTGAAATCATCCGACTTTCGCTGCTGCAAAATCACACGTTCCGCTTCAAGCGCGTCAGTGCCCATAAAGTAAAGCGGGATTTGCTGGCTGTTGACTTCAGTGCGCATCACACTGCCTGAGCCGGGGCGTTCAGAGTCTGCCAAAGATGAGGGTGTCGCGGGCTTCTTTATGCCCAGTGCCTTGGCAATGCTGATCGCCTCATTTAATTGAGCTACCCGATCACTGCGTGCAGTTTTCAACTGTAGGCGCAAGGCCTTGAGCTCGTCCTGCAACTGAGCACGCTTAAGCGTGTCCACCTCAAGCAGGGACGCTATTTTCGCCTCTTTTTCAGTGTTGTAAGCGGAACGGGCGGCCTCGAGTTTTTCATTGAGCTCGCGCAGTCGATTATCAATAATCACTTTTAGGTCGATGCCAATTTTCTGACGTTCAGCAGCGATTGCAAAGTTAACAAACCCGTTGAGAATCTCTACACCATTAATATCTTTTGGATACGTCAACTCCAACCGAATGAAAGCGCTCAGCAGATCATTTTTTTTAGGATCCGGGAGGGTCAGCGCTATCGAGTTACGGTTAAACGCCTCAAAGCTTTGCTCCAGCGTCATACCCGGTACTTTAAACTTATTGAAAAGCTCCTCATTGGCGCGAAAAAAGTTCAGGCGCGTTTCGTAAGATTCAAGCGCTATCCCCACTTTCGAAAGCGCTTCACTTGGGGGGAGCTTGTAAACCCCTGATCGATTCAACATATCAAGTTCGTTGATGGCTGCCGGGCGCAATACGCTACTGACCTGATATTCCTGAGCGGCAATAAAACAATAAACCAGTGCTAACAATCCAAATAAAGCTACGCACCCCGCCACTATATATTTTTGTTTCCAAATTGCTCGAAACACCTCAATCAAGTCGACTTCATCCGAGCTAGACACTGTTGGAAATCTGGTATGTTCGTTCATTGTCAAAATCAGTCCTTAATTAAAACTCGAGCATCCTTCTCACAAAAACTTACGAACACAGCTATATCGCTTGATCTTTGAGCGAGGCTTTCCCATCAGGCAAGTCAGCCGCGTATCCAAGAGTTTTTTGTAAGGGATCCATCACATGTCAAAATGATGGCATATTTTTTCCCTAACTGCATGTTCTTTGATACAAAAACCTACAAGGCGTATTTTTGGCACATACCCATGCAATCAGCCAGGGATCGCATGGCGGATATCGTGTCGAAGCGGAAACGAAAAAGCCCCCGCAACCTTTCAGTTACGAGGGCTTTTTCCATGCATTTGCCAAAGCCAATATCCATCGCGCGCTCTATGTCTTTGAGCAGCGCGCTGACTGGAAGGTCTGTTAACTCGACGACACCCCGGCGTGAACAACATCACGTCGAATCAAGGAATCAGAAATTTCCTCTTGTGCTCTCCCTCGGCCAATCAGCCAGCGTTGAAATGCCCGACATTGGGTTTTCTGCAAAGTGTTCGGGTGCCAACTCAGGTAATACGGCGAAGGAAGAGGCATGGCTCGCTGCCAGGGAATGATCAAGCGCCCTTCATCGATGTCACGGGCAATCATCGAATACTGCGCCAGTACTATGCCTTGGTGATCGATGGCGGCTTGAATAGCCATGCTCGACGAAGAAAAACTGCGACGTATGGCTATCGCCTGCTCGACGGCGACGCCTTCCAGCTCAAACCATTCGGCCCAAGAGGGGGGCGAATCAAATTTCGGCCGCGAATCGATACGGATGAGTGGGTATTGAAGCAGGTCGCCGGCATGCTCCACATGGCCTGTATGACCTAAAAGTGTCGGTGAACATGCCGGCACCACACAATCGCGGAACAGTACAACGCTATGCTCGGCATAGTTGCCAGGTTCGCCATAACCGATACGAAAATCTGCGTTTTCCTCCTCTGACGTATCCGCCAGCGTGCCATCCAGATAGATGTCGAGATCGCCATTCTCATGCTGCCATTCGTAGGTGAGAGGCGCCAGCCACCTGGTCATTAGAGAAGGCAGGCCACTGACATACAAATGGTTGGGGTTTTTCGACCGCTCTACTTCGGAAACGGCGGCTCTCAACTCTTCAAAGGCTATAGAACACCGCGCATGAAAACGCTGGCCAATGGCGTTCAGCCGCAAACGCTGTCCCTCCTTGACCGTCAAGCTCATGCCCAGCGCCTCATCAAGCAACTTCATCTGCTGACTCACAGCGCCCACAGAAATGTTCAATCGCTTTGCGGCTTGGGATACACCGCCGCAGTGACCGACGGTTTCAAATATTTGGAGGGCTCGTAACGGCGGTAAACGACTCATGACGATGCGAAGGTCCCGAAAGCGTTTTAAGTTTAGAAATTCTAATAAAACTAACAGAAATTGCCATATTTTCTTCACTCAACAATCACTTTAGTCTTCTTGCACGCTCAATCGAGCGATGGCTCAGTCGGCCCAGCCCCCTCAATCAGTTCGTTTCTTGGGAGTTCGCAATGAAAACTCATCCTCAGCAAATCACTCAGGTCGTCCTCGGCGATAGAGAACCTTCCATCGAAGAGTTCGTCGCTGTTTCCCGTTATTCAGCCAGGGTGTCGTTTTCCGAGACCTACAAGAACCGCGTGAAAAAATCCCGGGGTTTGGTTGAGCGTTTCCTCGATGAGAATCGCTTGGTCTATGGAGTGACCACGGGGTTTGGCGATAACGTTCGGCATGTGATTTCTGCGCAGAATGCCAAGGAACTCCAGGTCAACATCGTGCGCTCCCACGCCGTCGCAGTGGGCGAGCCGCTCAAGCGTGAGCAGGTTCGTGCTATCCAGTTGATGATTCTGGTCAGCCTGGGTAAAGGTTTTTCGGGGGTGCGCCTGGAGTTGCTAGAGCTGATTGCAGGCCTGCTCAACAACGAAGTCGTTCCGTTTGCGCCAGGCGAAGGTTCGGTGGGCTATTTGGCAGTCGAGGGGCACCTGGCATTGGTACTGCTTGGCGAAGGCAAAGCCAGGGTCAACGGCGGCGAATGGGTGGACGGCGCCACCGCGCTTGAACAGGTTGGCCTGCAGCCGACAGACCTGCAGTGCAAAGAAGGACTGGCCCTGCTCAATGGCACCACGTCCGTGACCGCCATCGCGATACTGGCACTCTACAACGCCATGCAGACAGCCTCCCTTGCCGATGTCGCCGCGGCGCTTTCGCTTGAAGTGTTAAAGGGCACGATTCGCGCATTCGACCCTCGTTATCACTCGGTCAAAGCACACAAAGAGCAGGCGCAAACCGCCAAGGATATAAAGGCGATGCTGCACGATAGCCAACTGATCGCCGAAAACATCGATTACCGGCTTCAGGACGCCTACAGCCTGCGTGCCATTCCTCAGGTGCATGGAGCTTCGAAAAAATTCATTGATTACGCACGCGAAAATATCGAGAACGAAATTCACTCCTCGGGCGACAACCCGGTCATCTACCCTCTTGACGACGGCGATGGCATTGCCATCTCAGGCGCCAACTTCGACGGCACCTATATTGGTATGTCAGCGGATACGTTATGCGTAGCGCTGGCCAACCTGGCGAAGATTTCCGAGCGCCGTATCGACCGCATGGTCAACTCACACTTCAGTGAAATGCCGGCATTCCTGGTGCGCAACCCGGGCCTTAACAGCGGGTACATGATCCTTCAATACACGGCGGCTGGCCTGTATGCGGAAATGAAAACCCTGTCATTCCCCTCCTCTGTCGACAGCTTCTCGACCTGCGGCAACCAGGAGGATCTGGTCAGCCTCGCTTACAACGCCGCCATCAAGGCTTACAAGGTTTCCGAAAAGCTGGAGTCCGTACTGGCGATTGAATTGCTGGTGGGTTGTCAGGCGTTGGACTTCCATGATGTACACAAGGCCTCCAGCGTCACCAAGGCGGTTTATGATCTGGTGCGCAGCCGAGTACCGGTAGCCGACAACGATCGTGCATTCTATTCGGACATGGTGAGTGTCACCGAACAGGTACGGAGCGGTGAGGTACTTGCCACGGTGCTGAAAAACCTGAAGTAAATATGTTGCACTCCAAGGCTGTCCTTTGGCTGTCAAGGGTATGCGGTTCGCTGCACCTTGACGACCGAAGGGCTGTTTCCAAAGCACACCCAATTGTTACCGAGCGTCCCGGCGTGGCGTAATTCCATGCTCAAGTAACAGCCATCACACCATCGCAAAAGCTCTCAAAAAAATCGCCTGCCACCAAACCCTTGCCCCAAAAGTGTTCCAGCCAAGTCCTAAGCTTGATTGAACAGTGATCCAATAAGTTGGCCGCTTGATTGCATGATCTTGTATGTACAAGTAAATATGTGTGCGTAAGAGCCGCAAAAACCCCGACCACTATGTGGATCGTTTCGTACAGCGCCCTGCTGCACCTGGCTTGAAATGAGTTTTCTGGACGACGTGCATCCAATGTGGCCAGGGACCAAGTCCCTGGCCACAGGTTCAACTCGACAACAACCCTTGCGTGAGGCTTCACATGTCACAGGCTAAAAAAATTGTTATCGCCGATGCGCCGCTGCGTTGGCAGGATGTGGTTGCAGTTGCCCGGCACGGTGCTGTGCTTGAATTGTCGGCTCAAACCTGGGCGCGGATCGACAACGCCCAGGCCATCGTCCAGCACATCGTCGTCAGCGGCGAGCGCGCGTATGGCGTCAATACTGGTTTGGGTGCGCTCTGCAATGTCTCGCTGCAAGGCGAACAACTGAGCCAGTTGTCGCGCAATACATTGCTTAGCCATGCTTGTGGCGTCGGTGCACCACTGACCGATGAGCAGACGCGGTCGATCATGTGCGCGGCGATCATAAACTACAGCCACGGCAAATCCGGTCTGCATCGGCAAGTGGTCGAAGCGCTATTGGCCTTGCTCAATCGCGGGATTACCCCACAAGTACCGTCCCAGGGTTCGGTCGGCTACCTGACTCACATGGCGCATATCGGCATCAGTCTGCTGGGGGTCGGCCAGGTCAGTTATCGCGGGCAGATCGTCCCTGCGCAGCAAGCTTTGGCTGAAGAAGGCTTGAAGCCGGTGCAGTTGGGCGCGAAAGACGGGCTGTGCCTGGTCAACGGTACGCCGTGCATGACCGGCCTGAGCTGCCTCGCCCTCGCCGATGCAACTCGCTTGATCCAGTGGGCAGACGTGATCGGTGCCATGAGCTTCGAAGCCCAGCGCGGTCAGATCGACGCATTCGATGCTGAAATCATCGCCCTCAAGCCGCATCCGGGAATGCAGCAAGTCGGCATCAACTTGCGCGGCCTGCTTGATGGCAGTGAAGTGATTGCCAGCAGCAAGGGCATTCGTACTCAAGATGCACTGAGCATCCGTTCGATCCCGCAAGTACATGGCGCGGCCCGTGATCAACTTGACCACGCGACCCGGCAGATCGAAACCGAACTCAACTCTGCCACCGACAACCCGCTGCTTCTGGGTACACCGGATAACTACCGGGTGATGTCTCAGGCCAACCCGCACGGCCAGTCGGTGGCCTTGGCTGCCGACTTGCTGGCGATCGCCATGGCAGAGATCGGCTCGATCGCCGAGCGTCGCCTGGACCGTTTGATCAACCCGCACGTCAGTGGCTTGCCGGCCTTTCTGGTGAGCAACCCTGGGGTTAACTCTGGAATGATGATCGTCCAGTACGTTGCCGCGTCCCTGTGTGCGGAAAATCGTCAGTTGGCGCAACCGGCGGTGCTCGACAACTACGTCACATCGGGCCTGCAGGAAGACCACCTGAGCATGGGCACCAACGCTGCCCTGAAGCTGCATCGGGCGCTGGAAAACTGCACGCAGATCCTCGCTATCGAGTATCTGCTGGCGGCCCAGGCTTTCGAATTTCTCAAGGCCGACTTTCTCAAGGGGCCATGCTTCGGTGCCGGCACGGAGGTCGCTTGGCGGCTGCTGCGCGAGCGCGTTCCGGCCTATGACCAGGACCGCTGGCTGGCGCCAGATATCGCCAGTGCAGCCAGCATTTTGAAAGACCCGCAATTGCTGCAAACCGCTTTACCGAGCCTGCACTAAAATCGATTCCCAAACAGCGTGCCAAGCCGCAGCCATTCATAAGTGGCTGCGGCGGATAATCGCCACAAAAGCACTCACCCAATCGTTCCCCATCGCGCACCAACATCTCTCAGTTTGTTACCGAGCGCCCCGGCATGGCGCAATTCCACGTTCAAGTAACGGCCGTCACACCTTCGAAAAATCTCTCAAAAAAAATTGCCTCCTGCCAAACCCTTGTCCCAAAGCCATTCCAGCAAAACCTTGAGCCTTATAGGACAGCGATCCATTAAGTTGGCCGCTTGATTGCATACTCTTGTATGTACAAGTAAGTATGTGTGCGTAAGAGTCGTGAGAACCTCTTTGCACCCGCCACTATTTCGCTTGTAACGCAATGCCATGCACGGGCTTGCTCGCCCGCTGCCTGGGCTGTTTTTTACTGCTTTGTCCGGTGTGCACAAAAAAAGATGTGCATACCCGCACAGGAGATTCGGCCTGAGCCGGATCAGATCGCAACACTCCATTGATTAGGCAGGAATTATAAAGATGTCGAAGAAATCAAGCTGGTTGGGTTCTGTGGCGCTCAGTGCAATGGTTCTCGCCTGTGCTCCGGCACTGCAGGCCAAAGAATGGACTTCGGTGAATATTGCAACCGAGGGCGCCTATGAGCCCTGGAACGTGACTCTGCCAGGCGGAAAAATTGGCGGCTTCGAACCGGAGCTGATGGACATCATCTGTCCGCGCATGAAGCTCAAGTGCAACATTGTCGTACAGAACTGGGACGGGATGATCGCCAGCCTCAATGCCGGTAAATTTGACATGCTGATGGACGCCATTGTCATCAACGAAGAGCGCCAAAAGGTAATGGCCTTCTCGATTCCTTACGCTCAGACACCTGCCAGTTTCGTCTCGCTGAAAGCCGATCTGTTGCCGGGCAAAACCGGTGCCGAAGCCGCCATCACTCTGGGTACCGATGCCAAGGAAGTACGCGCCGGCGTTGAAGAGCTGCGCAAGGCACTCAAGGGCAAGACCATTGGTATCGCCTCCGGCACCATTTACACGTCATTCATAGATCAGAACTTCAAGGATGTGGCGACCATTCGTGAATACGGCAGCTCGGCCGAAGCCATTCTCGATCTGCTGGCCGGCCGCATTGACGTCGCTTTCGATGACGTGACCTTTTTCAATTCGGTGATGGACAAGCCGGAGAACAAACCGCTGGCCTTTACCGGCCCGGTCATCAAAGGCCCGATCTGGGGTGAAGGGGAAGCTCTGGGCTTCCGCCAGACAGACCCTGAGCTCAAAGCCAAGTTCGACGCAGCTCTCAAGGAAGCCATGGCTGACGGCACGATCAAGACACTTAGCGAGAAGTGGTTCAAAGTAGACCTCACACCTAAGTCTTGACCCCTGAATTGCCCGGCACCGTGAAGGTTGCCGGGCTGCTTAAACCTTCTCAAGAATGGGAGCCTCTATGAACCTCTTGCAGCTACTCAGTTTTGGTGACTCAGGCTGGGGAATGGCGCTGCTCAAGGCAGCGGGCATGACCGTGATATTGACCCTGGCAGCGCTGCTGGTGGGTGCGGTATTTGGCAGCCTGGTCGCGGCTGCCAAGCTATCCCGTCGACGCAGTTTGCGCTGGCTGGGGGATCTGTATTCGATACTGTTCAGGGGGATCCCCGAGTTGCTGGTGATCTACCTGTTCTACTTTGGCGGAGCCAGTGTGGTGACGGCGGTTGGCCACTGGTTCGGGGGTGAAGGCTACATCGACGTGCCGCCTTTTCTGGTCGGCGCGTTGGCAGTCGGGCTGATTTCCGGCTCCTATCAGGCTGAAGTCTACCGTGGCGCTTTTCTCGCGGTATCGCGGGGCGAACTGGAAGCCGGCCTGGCCATAGGCATGTCCCGTGCGATGCGCTTCAAACGTATTCTGGTCCCCCAGGTGCTGCGATTTGCGCTGCCCGGGCTGGGAAATGTCTGGCAAATGAGCCTGAAAGACTCGGCGCTGATTTCAGTCATCGGCCTGGTGGAATTGATGCGTGCCAGCCAGGTCGCGGCCGGTTCCACTCGTCAATATTTCACGTTCTACATCATCGGGGGCGCCGTGTACCTCATTCTAACCGGCTTGTCCGGTCGGCTTTTCAATATGGCTGAGGCTCGTGTGCGTCGCACGCGGCAGCGCAGTCCAGTCTAGTTCGAGTCGGGAGCGCTACGTATGATCGATTTTCCGTTCCTCGCTGACACCATGCTCAAGCTTTTGGCAGCGCTGCCCACAACGCTGACGCTGTTTTTCAGCTCATTGGTGATCGGCCTTACCCTGTCGGTCGGCATTGTCAGCCTGCGGGTCAGCCGCTGGTGGTTTTTCAGCTATCCGGCGCGGTTCTACATTATGTTGTTTCGCGGTACGCCGCTGCTGATTCAAATGTTCCTGATTTACTACGGGTTGGGCCAGTTCCCGGCCATTCGCGATAGCTTCGCCTGGGTACTGCTCAAATCACCCTATGGCTGCGCGGTGCTTTCACTGGCCTTGTGTACCGCCGGTTACACCGCCGAAATTATTCGCGGTGGGCTGCTTAGCGTGCCACAGGGACAGATCGAGGCGGGCAAGGCCGTGGGCATGTCGCCCTGGGAACTGCTACTCCGGATCATTGCTCCGGTCACCCTGCGCCAGGCCCTGCCCGCCTACTCCACCGAAGCCATTTTGCTGGTCAAGTCCACGGCTCTGGCTAGCCTGGTGACTGTGTGGGACGTCACTGGTGTCGCGCAACAGATCATCCAGCGTACCTATCGCACGATGGAAGTGTTCATTTGCGCAGCCCTGATCTATCTGGTGCTGAATTTCCTGGTCGTCCGTGCTGTCGCCTGGCTCGAGTATCGCCTCTCGCCGCACTTGCGTGAGCGGCCAGTTGACGCCATCAAAAAAGCCAGCCCCTCGCTGCCTTCCCATTCCTGATTTGATACGGAGCATGCCATGAGCACTCAGCCCGCTTCAGCCTTGTCGGTAACTAACATTCAGAAGTCCTTCGGCAGCGCACATGTCCTCAAGGGCATTTCCCTGGAGGCCCACAAGGGCGACGTGATCTCGATCCTCGGTGCAAGTGGATCAGGTAAAAGTACCTTCCTGCGTTGCATCAACCTCCTGGAAACACCCGATCAAGGCATCATCAGCGTCAATGGTGAAGTGATCGAAATGAAGCAGCATGCCGACGGCCGCCAGACACCAAGCAACAGCCGCCAGGTCGAGCGCATGCGCAGTTGCCTGGGTATGGTGTTCCAGAGCTTCAACCTCTGGTCGCACATGACGGTGCTGCAAAACGTCATCGAAGGCCCGATGCGGGTTCTCAAACGTTCCCGTGCCGAATGCGTTGAGGAAGCAGAAGCCCTGCTGCACAAGGTCGGCCTGTATGAGCGCCGCGACTATTACCCGGCGCACCTGTCCGGTGGTCAGCAGCAACGCGTAGCGATAGCCCGCGCACTGGCAATGAATCCACAAGTCATGTTGTTCGACGAACCAACCTCGGCACTTGACCCTGAACTCGTTGGAGAGGTGTTGCGCGTAATGCGCTCTCTGGCCGAAGAAGGTCGCACCATGCTGGTGGTCACGCACGAAATGGGCTTTGCCCGACACGTGTCAAATCGGGTGGTGTTCATGCATGGCGGTCTGATCGATGTGCAGGGCACACCGACGGAACTATTCGAAGGCCTGCCCACCGAACGCTTTCGGCAATTCGTCTCCAGCCATCATGAGAGAAGTGCCGAATAAGCACCGCCCGCGGAGAGCACGCCAAGCCATAAACCCAAAACCGAAAAAGCCCCATAGCGTGTTCAGCTACGGGGCTTTTCATGTATTGCGTACAGCATCCGGTGATTTGTCATACGCCAAAGCGCCGGAAGCCTTCAGTAGCACGCCGGCAGCCAGAATCGACGACGCCCGAGCCTGATGCGAGAAGTTCCGCCTGCCCGGCCAGCAGTTGCCCGAGCTTGCGGCCACTGAAGCGGATCTGCGACAGGCTCAGGGCGGTGAACCCGATCATCACCGCCGCCGGCCGTCGCACCTCCTGACAGAACTCGCTGACTGGTTGCAAGGTAAGCCCGATGGCGTTGGCACGGCGACAGAAGTCGGATTCGTCGCTGCCCGCCGGCAACACCAGGACGAAGTGCAGACCGGCATGTTGCCCGGAAACCGAATAACCTCCCGGCGCCTGTTCCTCCAGGCAGGCCAGCAGCGCGTCACGGCGCTCCTGATAAGCCTGGCGCGCCGAGCGCAGGTAACGCACGAACGCCCCGCTCCTCATGTATTCCGCCAGCGCCGCCTGCTCGGTGACCCCAACGGAGCGGCCGGTGGTCTGCAGGGTCGCCAGCAGGCGATTGCGCAACGCCCCGGGAACCAGCATGAAACCGACGCGCAGCCCGGCGAACAACGTCTTGTTGAAGCTGCCGCAGTAGATCACCCGGTCATCGCGGTCCAGGGCCTTGAGGGCTGCCAATGGCGCGCTGTTGTAGTTGAATTCGCTGTCGTAGTCGTCCTCCACCACCCAGGCATCGGTCCGGCTGGCCCAGTCCAGCAGGGCCAGGCGCCGCGACACCGAGAGAGTCACCCCCAGCGGTGACTGGTGCGCGGGCGTGACATAGATCAGCCGGGCATCGCCGTGCTGGCGCAGTGCCCCATCGTCGATACCGTCTTCGAGGACCGGGATATACACCAGCCGCGCTCCGGCCATGGAAAAGATTCTTTTCGCCGACAGGTAACCCGGATCTTCGACACACACCTTATCACCCTGCGTCACCACGCTGCGGGCCACCAGATCCAGGGAGTGGCGAATGCCCGTGGTCACGATCAGGTCGTCCGGCTTGCAACGAATGCCACGGTACTTGGCCAGGTAATCGGCAATCTGTTCGCGCAGGGTCAGCATGCCACCCGGGTCCGGCGAACAGAGCAACTGCGCCGTGGCTTCAGCCATGGCTTTGGCCACCGCCCGCGACCACACGCGAATGGGAAACAGCGCCGGGTCCGCCAGGCGCGCCACGAAGGGCACCCCCACCCTGACCGCAGTCTCCAGCGTCGGCGGCGATGCTGCTGGCGTCTGCTGCACCCGTGCCTGGATGGCCGTCCGGACCTCCGGCGCACGGATAAAGAGATCGGGCACCACCGCACTGACCCGGGTCCCCGAACCCGACACCCGGGTCACATAACCTTCGCTGCGCAAGCGGTCGAAGACCATTTCCACCGTCCCCCGGGACAGCGACCAGCGCTGCGCCAAGGTCCGCGTAGAGGGCAACTGGCTACCGGCGGGCAGGAGTTTTTCCAGAATCGCGCCGCGCAATGCCTCATAGGCGCTCTCCTGTTTGGTCAACACCCGACTGCCATCGCTCAGGCTGCCGGGCTGGGGCAGATCAAGGGGAACGGAAACCTTTCCTCGGCTCATAGTGGTCCAGTCGAAATACTAATTAACGGCTCTCGGAATTAAACCACAAAGCGCTTAACGTCACGGCCCTGTAACGGATACCCGAATTCAACCTCGCAACCATTGGCGGCCCGAGCCTGACTTGCCACTGGATGTCATGCTTGCCCCTACGGAATAACCCATGCCTGTAAAATCTAACCTGGCACCCTGGATCTGGTCGGCGCTGTTGCTGGTGGTCGTCTGCCTGCCACGCGTCACCATCGACATCTACCTGCCCTCATTGCCGGCGATGGCCGATGCCCTGCATGCCAGCGATGCCCAACTGCAACTGACCCTCACCCTGTACATGGTCGGGTATGCCTTTTCGATGCTGATTGGCGGCCCGCTCTGCGATCGATTTGGCCGGCGACCGGTGCTGATCGGCGGCACGGCGCTGTACCTGATGGCAACCCTGATGTGCGCGCTCGCCCGCGATGTCGAGGTGCTGATCGTCGCCCGGATGCTCCAGGCCCTCGGTGGCTGCTGCGGCACGGTGATTGGCAGGGTCATGGTCCGCGACCGTTTCGACCGCCAGGAACAGACCCGACTGCTCAGCCGGATCTCCATGGGCATGGCCATTTCGCCGATGGTGGCCCCGATTATCGGCAGCCTTATCGAAACCGCCTTCGGTTGGCGTGGGGTGTTTGTTGTCTTGACTGCGATTGCCACGCTGGCGCTGATCCTGATCAGCCTGCTGCTGCCGGAAACTCGTCCGTCCGCCCAGCCCGATACGCGCCAGCAAGGCACCCTGCGCATTTACGCGCGGTTGCTGCGCGACCGCTATTTCCTGCGCTACTCCCTGGCCATAGGCTGCGTGTACTGCACCTATTTTCCGTTTATCGCCGAGTCCTCGACCCTGCTGCAACGTACCCTGCACCTGTCCTCGATGGAATATGCCCAAGTCTTCGCCGTCACCGTGGCCGGTTACGTGCTGGGTTCCAATCTGTTCCGCCGCCTGTCCGCCAGACACGATGCCGATACCCTGATCGGCTACGCCATCGCCCTGAACCTGGTGGGCTCATCGCTACTGATCACGGCCACCCGACTCTGGCCCGAGGCGCTGCTGTCGATCGTCTGCCCGATGTTGCTGATCATGCTCTCGGTAGGTATCGCCATCCCGGCCTGCCAACTGGCGGTACTGCAACCCTTCTCGGCCATTGCCGGCACCGCGTCCGGACTGTTTTTCTTTATCCAGATGGCCATGACCGCGGTGTGCGGCTTCGTCACCGGCAAACTTTCGGATGGCAGCGCCTACCCGATGATGATCATGACCTCGATCTACAGCATCAGCTTCTGCCTGGTCTGGCTGCTGTTCAAAACAGAGACTGCCCCGCAGGAAGAGGCGCTGGGCGAACGCTGAAGCGGCGAACCATGAACGGCTTTTTGCGTCCCGTCGGCAGTGTCTAACCCTGAAATAGGTTTACACCTTCCTGATAAGAAGCCGGAAGATGTAAACCTTATTCAGGACGGGGCAAGTTCAAAAGATCGCAGGCACACCAGCTCCTACGCCGAATGGCGTGTCCCGCGTAGGAGCTGCCGGAGGCTACGATCTTTGCCCAACTTCCGGCGACTACGCCGATTCAGGTGGATCGAGGTGATCCAGTGCGCGATTCACCGCCAGTTCGGCCAGCGAAATCATTTGCTGAATCGCCAACGCAGTATTGCGCTTGGGGCCTTCGAGTTCGAACGCCAGATCGCTGGCCATGACATTGACCGAGGCGAGCGTCTCGCAGGCATGGGCCAGCAGGGTTTCGCTGTCGACGTCGGGGGCGATGACGAAAATGCAGCCGGGACGTCGGTCAGCTAACAATGCCTTGGTCTCGGGCAGCACCAAGTAGTGGTCGAGCGCACGGTGCGCGGCGGCATGGAGTTCTTTTGAATCGAGGGAAGCGTAAGGGGAAACCGGATCGGTTTCGGGAGGGTTTGGAGTAGCTTTGAACATGGTGATGCTCCTGATTGTTCCAAAGGAGCTGCCAATATCACTTGCAGATGATGGGTGGCAGCTATGCGCGGGTCTGCAAGACCGGGAAACCAGGAACCCGGCAGACCCTAAGGTCTCCCGCGCAAAGCCGCCATAAAGCGAACACAAAAAAGTCGTCCTTTGCTTATGGTGTTGCTGTGCGACTGGTTATTTCCGGCGGGCTTGCAGACCCGATCACTGATGAGCAGTGACACGGAAACAATAGAGACGACGACCAAAGCGCACAAGCCGGCGGATTCTGGCGCAGGTGTAGGCCGTGACGCAAGACGTTGTAGCCTGTGGTTTATCCGCAGGCCTACAAATTAAACGCCGCCAGCAAATCCTCTTCAAACGTCAACTGCGCATCCCTATTCCCCGACACCTGCGCACGGTGCCGAGCGAGTTGGAAGGTCCATAAATACCCCCCCTTTTCTATGATAGGTTGCAACGCCTTGTTGCACCGACCGCTTGAGCGCGCCACAGATTTATTTAATCGCAAGATCAGACTAGTAAAAAAATAAATCTGTCCCCTTTTCTGTTTTTTGCACGCTACTACGTCAAACCTGAGCGCAGAACCCTTTGCGCTAAACACGTATTTCAATCTCAGACACGCACTTTTCTGCCATGGAAACCGAAGCCGACTTTTTCAACAGAATCGGACATGAGCAGACATTCAGCTGTATTTACAGTGTCTGGGTCGATGCTCTGCGCTGCCTGCATAGGGGACGATGACGCTCGCAGTAGACAGCGAAGGCCAAACGCTATTACGTTTATCCCTTCGACATAAGGAGTGTGGATGCATGCCTTTACCATCAAGCCTGATCGGCAACACATGGACGATCCAAACCGCTCGTATAATCGTACCGATATTGGTTTGGTGCGCGCAGCACAGGCGGACAATTACTTATAAGCATCTTGATCAAGAGATAGTCCGAAGAGGTTTAGGCCACAGTGTCCATGCCGCGCTGTATGGACGCGCTGCCGGCACGTTAGGAGATGCACTTGAGGAAACGGAAGGTGAACTCGATCTTGAATTACCGCCTCTAAACATCTTGGTAGTGAACAAAAATACGCGCCGACCTGGCGATGGCTGTGATGCTTACTTCAATCGTTACACTAAAGGAAAACCTTTCCGCTCGTTCACTTGGGAGAAGCAAGGGGCGGTGGTGGCTTACGCCACAGAGGATATTTTCAACTGTCGCAATTGGGACTCGCTAATGCGCCATTATGGGATGTCCCCTCTCACTGATCCCGTTCTACCGGAAGCATCTGGTTTGAATAACGAGGTGATTGATCCACCCGTCCATGGTTTCTCGAACGAGGGAGAATCGGAAGACCACAAAGCTCTCAAGAAATACGTTCTTAGCAATCCGTCACTAGTGATAGAGGGAGCAACCGGAGGTTGGGTTGGTGAAGCTGAGGAAAAATTTCCCTCAGGAGATTGTGTGGACGTCGTCTTCCGCAAAGGAAGCTCGATACTTGCAGTTGAAGTGAAGTCTCACATTTCAGTGGATGCAGATCTATCACGAGGAATTTTCCAATGCGTGAAGTACCGAGCCGTAGCCTTGGCCTGGCAACGCTCGCTGCTAGACATCCCGGATGCGCGTTCGGTATTGGTCATTCAGCGCGAGCTACCCTCAGATCTTGCGGAACTAGCCGACAGACTGTCTATCGAGGTTTTTGTCGTACCCAAGGAGCTGTGTTCGGCCAAAGATCAAAGACATGCTCTTGCCTATACTTGATGAAATAAACAGCTCTTGATTTCGTAGACTCGCTCAGGCATTAGATGTTAGCCGTTTCCAGTCAATTTTATTGTCAGCTGCAGGTCGATTTCGGTCAGTCGTGACAGGCAGGAATCGACTAGCTCCGATCCTTTAAGGAAGCACCCCAAAGAAGTCGTTGAATCTTTCTGAACGTATGCTTCAGCAGGTTGCACCATCATCGACTCTTATCCTCTCTGCAGAAACACGGTAAATTTTTTTTTGCAAAAGAGTACTTAAGCAGCCAGTTTGATCACCCTCACTACCCCCACCATAACGGAACCGAAGAATGACTGTAGCCACCGCTAAAGCTGTTGCAGCCCGCTTCCTAACAAGCGATAAACCCGAGGTGCTAGCCCTGAAGGGTACTTGGGGGGTTGGTAAGACCTACGCTTGGAATAAGACAGTCCTAGAATGCAAGGACGACATCAAGCTACCGAATTATTGTTATGTGTCGCTTTTTGGAATGTCATCCATTTCTGAGCTCAGAACTGCGATCTTCACTAAAACTCAATCAGTGAATCGGCTCGGGATAAAGCTTGATGCCGAAATGATTAACAAGGAGTGGTTGGGTATCGTAGGCGAGCAAACGAAAAAGCTATTCCGGCTCGGTTCGGGAATTATCAAAGAGCTCCCATACGGAAAAAACATTACCGTTGGCTTCGAGACCCTCGCTCCTTACTTCATTAGAAACACGATCATTTGTTTGGATGACTTTGAGCGTCTAGCTACTGGTACTGGATCAATAAAAACCGAGGAAATCCTGGGCCTGATCTCGGATCTCAAGGAAGAAAAGGGTTGCAAAGTCGTTCTGATATTTAACGAGGAAAAGCTCAATGATAAGGATATCTATTCGAGATACCGAGAGAAGGTGGTCGATATCGAGGTTCTCTACGATCCAACACCAGAAGAAGCAACCGAGATCGCCCTACCTGGGAATCTTCCCTGTCGTACCTTAGTGAAAAAGAATTGCATTTCACTCGGGGTAAAAAACATCCGTGTCTTACTAAAAATTGTAGGACTCGTCGAGATGGTGAATGAGGTAGCCGACTCACTACATCCAAGCGTAATGGAAAAGGCAGTCCATACGCTTGTTCTTCTTGCGTGGTCCTATTTCGACTCAGATGACAAGAAACCAACTTTGGATTTTTTGACGCGTTGGAATCGAATTGCATGGCGTGTTAGCGAAGATAAAAAGGCCGAAGACCCGCAGCACGAAATCTGGAGAAATTTGCTACAAAAATATGGCCTAATTTCCATTACAGAATTTGACCTCACAATTATCAAAATAATCGAACGAGGTTATCTCGAAGAGTCTGGCTTCATTGAAGCGGCTCAGGCTCTTGATGAGGAGTCCAAGGCGCAAGAACTGGAAAATTCATTTAGAACGGCCTGGCGACTCTTTCGTGAATCCCTAAGCGATAACTCAGAAATTCTCATTAATGACTTGGTAGCCAGCGTCAAGAAGTCGGCGCGACATATTGATCCAATGAGTTTGAGCAGCACAACTACTCTTCTGCGCGATCTTGGAAGGGGGGATCTTGCTGATGAACTGATTGAGTTTTACCTTGCCGCCCACGCAACAAATCCCAGCATCTTCGATTTAGGAATTAACCCGTTCGCCAACGATATCAAAGATACCGTAATTTTGGAGCGCTTCAAGAAACGGCAATCCGAGACAAAAATATTGATGCCAATGACTGACGCAGTTATGTACATCGCAGATCACTCCGGCTGGTCAAATTCACACATTGAACCTCTACTTGCGGCCACCGAAGACGATTATTTCAATCTATTCAAACAAGACCACGGCGAACAACTATCTCGAATTATTAGTAGTTGCCTTCAATTTGAAAACTTTGAAGACAAGCTTAAATCGATTGGAAAAATGGCACGAGCGGCCCTAACGCGCATAGGTAATGAAACGCCTCTTAACGCCATCAGAGTGCGTCGATTTGGAATCGACATTGACCCACTAATCGTCTCCGCCAAGTCAAGCTCTGACGCACCGTCCAACGCAATAGAGGCAACAGAAGCACTTAAGCCAAAATGATGCTGATAAAACCACTTCCAGATCCAGGTGAACAACGGCTACATCACAGTCCAAGCACCTCGCATCAGGTAGATGCATTCGACCTGAATCGCTCGTCACCAACGGGCATAACTTCTTTCACCTTGTACATGAGTATGGAAAATGGCTCGCAATTTGGTTTCAGAAGCTGATGCAGCAATGGCGTTGGATCTAGCTCAACGCGTTGAGCGCGGAAGCTTCAAGCGCAGCGCTGCGTTCGATCAATTGACAATTGCTCATGGATTCGCACCACACACTGCCAATGCATACCTCAACTGTTATCCGCATTTGCGAAGGGGTACACCGTGGAAGGCTACTGTAGGTGAGCACGCTGTACGGGCGATGTTAGAAATCATTGCCGCCATGGGAGCAAATGATTTGTTAAATGCACTTCAATCGGTGCAGGGTCACATAGACTATTTCGCAGCACGCGGTACGAAGCTGCACGGTCTTCGTGTTCTTTTGCAAGAATTTCAAATACGTTTAGCTGGCATGGTCGAAATTATGCCGCCCTCCCACGATCTTGCTGTTCGAGTGCAGGCATCTATTTCGGATGACTCTGCACAGAGGCTCCAGAGGCTCGCCAGGGCCCCAAAAAAGCCTAAGTGGACCGTACGCATGGTGCGCGACTTTGATCGCAACCCCGACGTCATTGCTGAGGTCCTGATACGCGCGAAAGGATGGTGTGAAGGGTGTGGCAGTCCTGCACCATTTAATCGACGTTCAAATGGGACAGCCTACCTTGAGGTCCATCATGTAGTTCGTCTGGCCGATCACGGTGATGACTCTGTAGAGAACGCAATCGCGCTGTGCCCTAACTGTCATAGGAAGCGGCATTTCGGCTAATCCACACCGCGAGCAGGTTTTGATTTGGCGTCACTCGTCCAGACACTGGAACGGCAGTTTGCCAGCCTCTCGTTTTGCCCTAAAAATGCCCTAAACAAAACACCAGAAACGAAAAAGCCCCTGAAATCTTTAACAATTTCAGGGGCTTAGTCTTATTCAATAATGGCGGAGAGATAGGGATTCGAACCCTAGGTACCGGTGAAGGTACAACGGATTTCGAATCCGTCCCATTCGGCCACTCTGGCATCTCTCCAACGGCGCGCATCATAACAGCACATTCACCGGAAGCGAACCCCCCAAGTGAAATTTTTTCCGTGCTATCAGATGCTTGCGTCGATTACAGCGGTACGCCGAGGCGGTTGGCGACTTCTTCGTAGGCTTCGATGACGTCACCGAGGCCCTGGCGGAAGCGGTCCTTGTCCATTTTCTTGCCGGTGGCCTTGTCCCACAGGCGGCAGCCGTCCGGGCTGAACTCGTCACCGAGGACGATTTCACCGTGGAACACGCCGAATTCAAGCTTGAAGTCGACCAGCAGCAGGCCGGCGTCGTCGAACAGTTTGCTCAGGACTTCGTTGACCTTGAGCGACAGTTCTTTCATGCGAACCAGTTGCTCGGCCTTGCCCCAACCGAACGCCACGACGTGGGATTCGTTGATGAACGGGTCGCCCTTGGCGTCGTCCTTCAGGAACAGTTCGAAGGTGTAAGGGTTGAGCTTCATGCCTTCTTCGACACCCAGACGCTTGACCAGGCTGCCCGCGGCGTAGTTACGCACGACGCATTCGACCGGGATCATGTCGAGCTTCTTCACCAGGCACTCGTTGTCGCCCAGCAGTTTGTCGAATTGGGTCGGCACGCCGGCTTCTTCGAGTTTCTGCATGATGAAGGCGTTGAACTTGTTGTTCACCATGCCTTTGCGGTCGAGCTGCTCGATGCGCTTGCCGTCGAACGCCGAAGTGTCGTTGCGAAACAGCAGGATCAAGCGGTCAGCGTCGTCGGTCTTGTAAACCGATTTGGCTTTGCCGCGGTAGAGTTCTTCACGTTTTTCCATGATGGGCTCCGCTTGCTAAGTAGATGGGCTAGGCGATATGTCGCCAGTCGAGCCCTGAATCTTGATCGGCCAATTGCAGCCAGTCCGGGTCGCACCCAAGGGTGTCGACAAAACATTGCCGGGCCAGCTGCGGCAGGTTGTTCTTGCTGCTCAGATGGGCCAGTACCAGGTGTTGCAGGTCCTGCCAGCCCAACTCGGCCACCAGGCTTGCGGCCTGATGGTTGTTCAAATGTCCCAGCTCACCGCCTACCCGCTGCTTGAGAAAGTACGGGTAGTGACCGCGGGCCAGCAAATCGCGGCAGTGATTGGATTCGATCATCAATGCATCGAGATCCCGATAACCGTCCAGCACCGTGGCGCAGTACGAACCGAGGTCGGTCAGCAGGCCGAAACGCCGCGAACCGTCACTGAAGACGTACTGCGTCGGTTCCTGTGCATCGTGGGCCACGGCAATGACGCCGATACTCAGCCCGCCGATCTGCAACTGCTCACCACCGGCGACAAAGCCTGCCGGTTCAACCGGCTTGCGCATCCCGCGCAGGGTGCCGCGACTCAGGTAGACAGGAAGATTGTAGCGCCGAGACAGCAAACCCACGCCATGCACGTGGTCGGCATGTTCGTGGGTCACCAGTATCGCGCTCAGCTGCGCAGGGCTTACACCCAGGCGCAGCAGGCGTTTTTCGGTTTCACGCAAGGAGAAACCACAATCAACCAGGACGTACGTGTCATCACTGGCTATCAGCGTGCCATTCCCTTGGCTACCACTGCCGAGAACGGCGAAACGCATCTGATCAGCCCAGGTTGTCCTGAATCACGCCCAACACTTTGCGCGCCACTTCAGCCGGCGCAACGGTGTTGATGTTCTTCTCGACGGTCACTTGTACGTTCTCGCCAACCTTGCTCAGGCGAACCTGATAACGCTCGGCGCGGGCTTCAACTTCTTCCTTGCTCGGCGCGCTGCCGAACAGGTTGCTGAAGAAGCCTGGCTTCTGGTCTTTCTTCTCGGCTTTTTCGGAGAGGTTGATGTAGTACAGGCCCAGGCTGCGGTTGATGTCTTCAACGCGCCATTCACCCTTCTCCAGCGCGCGACCTACGCTCGACCAGGCGCGGTCAAGGTCGGTACCGACGTTGAGCACCGGGTTACCACTGCCATCTTCAGTCAGGCTGACACGGTTTGGCGTATCGAAATCACGCGAAGCGAGCATCGAGACCGAACCGCCCTTCTCCGATGTGCGGCTCATGCTGGCGAGCATGTCATCGATCAGCGCAGCGTCCAGGCCAGTGTTGACCGAACGGTTGGTGAACGCGACATCGGCGGTGCTACCGGCAGGACGCTCGGCACTGACCACGTAGACTTCACTGGTGTTGCGCTGCACGCCTGGCTCGATGCGCACCCGCACGCGAGTCTGGCTGTCAGAACCAACGCCGGTACTGCTCAGGCGCTTGGCCATCGCCGCGGAAAGCTCGTCAGAACGCTGCCAGGCCGTGGTGAACTCACCGGTTTGCGGACGCTGTTGATCCAGACGGAAGCCGTTGTCCTGGAAGAACTGCACAGCCACTGGCCAGACTTCAGCCGGTGGATGCTGGGCCATGACCCAACGCGTATCGCCGCTTTTTTGCAGGCTGTAATCGCTGGCATCGGCAATCGCCGACAACGGCTGCGGACGAGGAATGATGTATTCGCCCTTGAACGTGTCATTGGCGACGTTGCTCGGAATCGGCAGCAACGGGTCCAGGCGCTTGGAGGTATGGACATCCGGCGGCAGTTGCATCGGTGCAGTCTGTTGCGCTTCCAGGTAATCGCTACCACGGTCACGGAAATAACCTTCCGGGCCCCAGATCCATCCGCAGCCACTGGTGCTGGAGATAATCAAGGCAAGTGCGGAAAGTCCGGCCATTCGCTTCATGCGTTGTACTTCCTCAATTAAACCAATACGCCGGACTGGCGCATGGCCTGTCGCAGCGGTTCGTGACAGGCTTCGCTGAGCCAGGTGAGCGGCAGACGGATACCGTCCGGCATCAAGCCCATTTCATGCAGCGCCCATTTCACGGGGATAGGGTTGGATTCGATAAACAGGGTTTTATTGAGCGGCATCAGCTTTTCGTGGATCGCCCGGGCTTTCACGGCGTCGCCATTCAGGGCGGCGATGCACAGGTCGGCCATGTCACGCGGCGCAACGTTGGCGGTGACCGAGATGTTGCCTTTGCCGCCCAGCAGGATCAGCTCGACTGCGGTGGCGTCGTCACCGGAAATCACCAGGAAGTCCTTGCTCACGCCGTCGAGGATGGCCTTGGCGCGCGAAAGATCGCCCGTGGCTTCCTTGATGCCGATGATGTTCTTCACGGTCGACAGGCGGATGACCGTCTCGGCCTGCATGTCGCACGCGGTACGACCCGGCACGTTGTAGAGGATCTGCGGGATGTCGACAGCTTCGGCGATGGTCTTGAAGTGCAGGTACAGGCCTTCTTGCGTCGGCTTGTTGTAGTACGGCGTTACCAGCAGGCACGCATCGGCGCCGGCGGTCTTCGCATTGGTGGTCAGTTCGATCGCTTCGCGCGTCGAATTGGCGCCGGTACCGGCGATCACCGGAATACGACCGTTGACCTGCTTGACCACGCGACGAATCACTTCGATGTGTTCGTTCACGTCAAGGGTCGCAGACTCACCTGTGGTGCCGACCGCCACAATGGCGTGGGTGCCGTTTTGCAGGTGAAAGTCCACCAGTTTGCTCAGGCTGTCCCAGTCAAGACGACCCTGTGCATCCATGGGTGTGACCAGTGCCACCATACTGCCCGCAATCATGCAACCGCTCCTGCCGGAAAAAGAGAACGGTAATGGTACTGGCGCCAAGATGCTTGTACAAGCGAAGTACTGCGCTCGCGCCATTCCCCTGAGCGCCGGTTTTCGCTACCCTTCAGACTTTGATCAGTACCGACAGGCTCGTACGCCGGGTTCCAGCCTCCACTTTCGGCCTCACAAGCCCTGATCCTGCGTTGCCGCCTACCCGATCTCGCCTCACTGGAGCTCGTCGCAACCATCTGGCTCGGGCTTTTTGATTTCGCATCCGGACGCCCACCCCGACGAATCGGCCCTTGATAAGTACCGACCGCTCATCGCTTTAGGAATGCTGCATGTCCACCCCCACAGTTCGCGAACAATTCCTTGTCATCAGTGCCCTCGGCGCCAACCCCATGGAGCTGACTAACGTCCTGTGCCGCGCCAGCCATGAAAACCGCTGCGCCGTGGTTACCTCTCGCCTGACCCGTCATGGCGAGTGCAGTGCGTTGGTCCTCGAGATTTCCGGTAGCTGGGACGCACTGGCACGCCTTGAAGGCAGCCTGTCGGGCCTCGCCAAAAAGCACGCCTTCACGGTCAACGTGGTCCGCAGCGCGGCGCTGGAGAACCGTCCACAGGCCCTGCCGTATGTCGCCTATGTCAGCTCGGCTTACCGCTCGGACATCATCAACGAGCTGTGCCAATTCTTCATGGACCACAACGTCGAGCTGGAAAACCTGACCTGCGACACCTATCAGGCACCGCAAACCGGCGGCACCATGCTCAACGCCACGTTTACCGTGACGCTACCGGCCGGCGTGCAGATCAGCTGGCTGCGCGATCAGTTCCTGGACTTCGCCGACGCGCTGAACCTGGACGCGCTGATCGAACCGTGGCGCCCACAGAACCCAATGTAAGGAAGCTCCCATGGCCGTTGCTATCGACCAACCTGTCGCCGACTTCGAAGCGCCTGCCACCAGCGGGCAGACCGTCAGCCTCGCGGCCCTCAAGGGCAAGCAAGTGGTGATCTACTTCTACCCCAAGGACAGCACGCCGGGTTGCACCACCGAAGGTCAGGGCTTTCGCGACCAGTATGCGCAGTTCACCGCGGCCAACACCGAAGTGTTCGGCGTGTCGCGTGACAGCCTGAAATCCCACGAGAACTTCAAGTGCAAACAGGAGTTCCCGTTCGAACTGATCAGCGACAAGGACGAAGCCATCTGTCAGCTGTTCGACGTGATCAAACTGAAAAAGCTCTATGGCAAGGAATACATGGGGGTTGATCGCAGCACCTTTCTGATCGACAAGAATGGTGTACTGCGTCAGGAATGGCGTGGTGTGAAAGTGCCAGGGCATGTTGACGCGGTATTGGCTGCGGTCCAGGCGCTGAACAAGGCCTGATTATTTCGGCGTCCGTTCGGACGCTTTCGCGAGCAAGCTCGCTCCCACAGTGTTTACGCAATCCTTGTGGGAGCGAGCTTGCTCGCGATGAGGTCCTCTGCCCCGCTGAAGAATCAGCTGACAGTTAAAGCAGCGGCGCGACAATCGGCTCCTTGCGCGGCCAGGCATCCAGCACGGCCTTGAACAGGGTGGCCAGCGGAATCGCGAAAAACACGCCCCAGAACCCCCACAGCCCGCCAAACAACAGCACTGCGCAAATGATCGCCACCGGGTGCAGATTGACCGCGCCCGAAAACAGCAGTGGCACCAGCACATTGCCGTCCAGCACCTGAATGATCCCGTAGACCGCCATCAAGTAGATGAACTGATCGCTCCAGCCCCACTGGAACAAGGCAATCAACAGCACCGGCACGGTCACCACCACTGCCCCGACATATGGCACCACCACCGAAACGCCGACCAACAGCGCCAGCAGCGCGGCATAGTTGAGCCCCAGGGTAACGAAGCCGATGTAGGTCGCCCCGCCGCAAATGACCATTTCCATGACCTTGCCGCGAATGTAATTGGCGATCTGCCGGTTCATTTCTTCGGCAACGCGGGTGATCAGTGCACGCTCACGCGGCAGATACCCGCGGACCCACTGACCGATCATCACCCGGTCCTTGAGGAAGAAAAACACCAGGATCGGCACCAGCACCAGATAGATCATGATGTTCACCAGCAATGGCAAGCTGGACAGCGAGAACGTCAACGCCCATTGACCGAACTTGCCAATCTCGCCACGCGCCACTTCGATGGCCTGCAGCACCTGTTGATCGGACACCAGATGCGGATAACGCTTGGGCAGCAACAGCAGCAGTGACTGCCATTTGGCGAGCATGCCTGGCAGTTCGTTGAACAAGGTAATCAGTTGATGCCAAAGCAAAGGCAGCACCACGACCAGAAATAGCAGCAACATGCCCATGAACAGCGCGAACACCAGCCCCACCGCAGCGGCGCCGGGCAAATGCAGGCGCTCAAGGGTGCTGACCAGACCCTGCATCAGATACGCCAGCACCATCCCCGCCAATACCGGCGCGAGCATTCCACCCAGAGTCAGGACCGCAGTGAAGCCCAGAAAGAGCAGCACGGCCAGCACCACGGCCTCCTCATCGGAGAAGTAGCGCTGAATCCAGTCGCGTAACACTTTGAACATCAATATTCCTTAACAATGAACGCCGCAAACTCAGGCTTTTTTCAGCCAGTAGCGAAAAACACCAGCCTCATCTTCTTCATGAAGCAGCGTATGACCGGCCAAACGGGCAAAGGTGCGGAAGTCGCGTTGCGAGCCGGCATCGGTGGCGATCACCTTGAGTACGGCGCCGCTGGGCAGGCGATTGAGCTCCAGCTTGGCCTTGAGCAACGGCAATGGACAGTTCAACCCGCTGGCGTCCAGTTCGGCGTCATGCTCTACAGCGTCGGTCATTGCTTCACTCCGGATAGGTGCTTGAGTGGTCTAGAATATCTGGTCGCAACGCATGTGTCCGGCTACAGTAAGGTCTTTGTCGACTAAGGCTTCGTGCATGACTTTTCTGCGCCCCACCCTGCTGACGCTCGCTTGCCTGCTAGCCTCACCAGGCTTTGCCGACGACCTGCCGTCACTTGGCGATGCCAGTTCTGCCATCGTATCGCCACAGCAGGAATACCAGTTGGGCCGCGCATGGCTGGCGATGCTGCGCAGCCAGGTGTCACAACTCAACGACCCACTGCTCAAGGATTACGTCGAAACCAGTGTCTATAAACTGGTGGAAACCAGCCAGGTCAATGACCGGCGCCTGGAGTTCATTCTGATCAACAGCCCGCAACTCAACGCCTTCGCCGCACCCGGCGGGATTGTCGGGGTCAACGGCGGCCTGTTTCTGAATGCCCAGACCGAAAGCGAATACGCTTCGGTACTCGCCCACGAATTGGCTCACGTGTCGCAACGCCACTTTGCGCGCGGCGTCGAAGCGTCGCAACGGATGCAAATCCCGATGATGGCCGCCCTGCTCGGCGGGATCATCGTGGCCGCGGCTGGCGCCGGAGACGCTGGTATCGCCGCCATCGCCAGCACCCAGGCAGCGGCCATTCAAGAGCAACTACGCTTCTCCCGGGAGAAGGAGCAGGAGGCCGACCGTATCGGTATGCTCAACCTCGAGAAAGCCGGTTACGACCCGCGCTCGATGCCGACCATGTTCGAACGTCTGATGCGCCAGTACCGTTTCAATGCCAAACCGCCCGAATTTCTGCTGACTCACCCGGTCACCGAATCGCGGATCGCCGACACCCGCAACCGCGCCGAACAGTTCAAACCGGGCGGCAAGGAAGACAGCCAGACGTATCAACTGATTCGCGCACGCGTCCAGTTATTCTATGAAGACAGTCCAGGTCTTGCCGCTAAACGCTTTCGCGCCCAGCTCGATGAAAACCCGAAAAGCGATGTGGCTCGTTATGGCCTGGCCATTGCCCAGATCAAGGGCAGCCTGTTCAACGACGCCCGCGAGAACCTCAAGCAGTTACTGGCCAAGTCGCCTGACGAAATCATCTACAACCTGGCGCAAGTCGATCTGGACATCGCCAACAATCGCCTGCCGGATGCACAGACGCGGGTCGACCGGATGCTCGTGCAGTACCCGCGCAACTATCCGCTGAATCAGGTGCGGGTCGACTTGCTGCTCAAGCAGAACCGCCCGGCTGACGCCGAGAAAGCCCTTGAGGCCCTGCTCAAGAACCGCCCGAACGATCCGGACGTCTGGTACATGGTGGCCGAGACTCGCGGCCTGTCCGGCAACATCATTGGCCTGCATCAAGCCCGCGCCGAATACTTCGCACTGATCGGCGACTACCGCCAGGCGATCCAGCAACTGGACTTCGCCAAACGTCGCGCAGGCACCAACTTCCCACTGTCGTCACGCATCGATGCGCGTCAACGGGAGCTGATGGAGCAAGAGCGTCTGGTCAAGGACATGATGGGCTGAGGTTTCTTTGCCCCATAAAAAAACGCCTCTTTCGAGGCGTTTATTTATTCAGTGACCGGCCGGTTTACTCGGCCAGTTTGAAGGTAATGAAGCTGGCACGCCCTTGACGCAAGACCCGCATCGAAACCGAGCGGTTCTTTGGCAGCGCCTGGGCGATTTCCGTGAACTCTTTGGCAGAACCAATCGCCTGATTGTTCAAGTGAGTAATCACGTCGCCTGGCTGCAGGCCGATCAAGGCAGCAGGACCGTCCTGAACGTCCTTGATCACCACGCCACCCTTGAGGTCGAAGGCTTTTTTCTGCTCATCGCTCAAATCGGCCACGGATACGCCCAGGCGATTGCTGCTGCGCTCGACACCAGGCTTGGCAAGGGCATCAAGCTCTTTGCCTTCCTCTGGAATCGCGCCAACCGTCAGATCGACATTTTTACGCTTGCCGTCACGAATAACTTCAAGCTTGGCTTTCTCACCCGCCTTGAGCGCACCCACCAGATGCGGCAGGTCTGCTGACATGATGATCGGCTGACCGTTCATGCTCAGGATCACGTCACCGACCTGCAAACCACCCTTGGCAGCCGGACCGCCATCCTGGATCTGAGCCACCAACGCACCGGCCGGCTTTTCCAGGCCAAAGGACTCGGCGAGATCCTTGCTCACTTCCTGTATCACCACACCCAACCAGCCTCGGCTGACTTTGCCACCGCTTTTCAGCTGATTGGAAACATCCATGGCGACATCGATCGGGATCGCGAACGACACACCCATGAAACCACCGGAACGGGTGTAGATCTGCGAGTTGATCCCTACCACTTCGCCCGCCAGGTTGAACAGCGGACCGCCCGAGTTACCCGGGTTGATCGGCACGTCGGTCTGGATGAATGGCACATAGTTTTCGTTCGGCAGGCTGCGACCAATGGCACTGACGATGCCCTGAGTTACCGTGTGGTCAAAACCGAACGGCGAACCGATGGCAACTACCCACTGCCCGGCTTTCAGATCCTGGGATTTACCCAATTTGAGCACTGGCAGGCCTTTGCCCTCGACTTTCAGCAACGCCACATCAGAACGCGGGTCAGTGCCGACCAACTTGGCTTTCAGCTCACTGCGATCGGCAAGGCGCACGATGATTTCATCAGCATCGGCGATCACATGGTTGTTGGTGAGAATGTAGCCATCAGGCGAGATGATGAACCCTGAACCCAGGGATTGCGCTTCACGCTGGCGACCACGAGGCGCACGCTGCTGTGGCGGCATTCCACGCTCGAGAAACTCGCGCAGCGCCGGCGGCAAGCCTTCCAGATCCGGAATATCCTGATTGGAGACCTTGCGGTCCGGCAATTTCTGCGTGGTACTGATGTTCACTACCGCAGGCGAGGCTTGCTCGACCAACTGCGTGAAGTCAGGCAACTCGGCCGCCTGGGCACTGACAGCCTGACCGAGTACTAATACAGCAGCAAAAATGGAGAGGTAGGATTTCAAACGTGGTATCGACATACGGCTCCCGTTACGACGAGCATGGTTAAGCGATATGGAGCAAGGAATACCGGGAAACATACACCGGTACTTTTGTTCCGGGAACAACAAACAAGGCCAGAGCCGTGGGGCTCTGACCTATAGAAAATTTTTGGGGATTTTGCAAATGGAAATGCTCACCAAACATTTCGGCATCTCAATTGTGGAGTGGACAATTGCTGGCCTCTTTCACAACTAACCGGCTGCCCGATGAGCATCACTGGATCAACTCACTGCTTGGCCGCAGTGGTATCGGCGCGCATGGAGAGGGCAATGCGCTCGGCAGTTCCGATCGGAATTTCACCGACTACCGTGACCATCATTTCGCCATCGGGCGTGGTCAGACGTCGCGAAACTGCAACGGTCGGGCCTAGCTGAGTACGCGTATCAGTAACCACTGCGCCATTGAGCGGCTCCAGGAACACCGAAAAACGCGCCAGGCCATCGTCATACATCAAACTGCTGACCTGGACCTTGGTCTGCGGATCCTTGCGTGCGCTACTGCTGCTGAGTTCGAAGCCAGGTGGCAGCCAGTCGGAATGCCATACCTGAGCGGTTTTCACCGATAATGCCTTGTCGCTGTCGAGCGTCACAGGCTTGCACTCGGCGCTGGCTTGCAGATCACGCTCGGCCGGTACTTCAGCCGTATCCAGGCGGGTAAACTGGAAACGCTCCAGCAACTGCCCCTTGTCATTGAGCAGCAATGACTTCAACGGCAGGCCGGTTTCGCGGTCCAGGTGCAATTCAAAACCATAACGATGCTGATCACGCGGCGTCAGTGAGACAATGACCGCCGGGCGTCCAGCCACGCGCGACTTGCCGATGACGGCAAGGTCATACCAATTCTTGAGCTTTTGTGGATCAAGCGCACGAGCAGAAGAGTCGGGAGCATCCCCCAGCCCCGCTACCAGGCTGCCGCTGACGCATTGAGTATGCCCATCAATACGTACGACTTCCTGAGCAGAACCGTCAAGCTGAAGCAAACGCTCGCGGACTTTGCCATCCTGGACGCGATGCCAGATGTTGTGGGTAGAAAAACTACCGTTACGCTCGTAGACGAAAGTGCCTTGGAAGCTTTGCTGTTGTTCGGCCTGACTCAGGCGGGTCAACCAGTCCTGAGCCTCATCGGCGTAGGCTGGAACAACAAACCAGCCAGTAACCAGCAGCGTAAGTAGAGGGATGGCGCGCATGATCCTCCTTAACGGTTTTCCAGGCTTGCCGCACGAGCATAAGGCAGAGCGCTTTCAGTGCCTTTCAGTGCAGCTTGTTGAGCATGTTGGCGCAAGTAGCCTGGCAGACGCTGATCATGCCAGCCCGGCTGACCTTGCAATACGCCGTTGGCCATAGGACCAGTGGCTTCCGAACTCTCATTGTAGCCTGCCAAAACGGCTGGACCTTTTACTTGAGGAACGGCCAGGGCCGGTTGAGTGGAGTGCTGGGCCAATTCGACACCGGCGATCTCATCCTGGTTGTACAGGCGCACGCCAGCCAGAACAGCAAGGGTCACCGATGCGGCCACCGCCAGACGCCCCACGGTACGCCACGGACCACGAGTGGCCTTGACCGGTACGGCTTCGTCAGCCAGGGCAGCAGAAACGGCCGAAGCAATATCCAGACGAGGGATCAGCAGGTCCTTGTGCATGACTGCACGAGCGACTTGGTAACGGGCCCAGGTCTCGCGGGTTTCAACATCGTCAAAGGCATTTAATACCCGACGCAATTCCAGTTCGTCCGCTTCGTTATCCATCACTGCGGACAGCGATTCCTGCAGGGCTTCACGACTCATGGCGGTTCCTCTCTTGGCTGTCGCCGCTGTCTCAGCTTTCCTGCAACAACGGCTGCAGGGCTTTATCGATGGCTTCCCGAGCGCGGAAAATCCGGGAGCGCACGGTACCCACCGGACACTGCATGACGCTCGCAATGTCCTCGTAACTCAGACCATCAAACTCACGTAAAGTTAACGCCGTACGTAAATCTTCTGGCAGTTGCTGGATGGTTCGATGGACGGTGCCTTCGATCTCATCACGCAGCAATGCACGTTCCGGCGACTCGAGATCCTTGAGGCCATGATCGCCATCGTAGAACTCTGCATCCTCTGAACTGACATCGCTATCCGGCGGCCGACGGCCACGTGAAACCAGATAGTTTTTCGCCGTGTTGATGGCGATGCGGTAAAGCCACGTATAAAACGCGCTGTCGCCGCGAAAATTTCCAAGTGCACGGTACGCCTTGATAAAGGCTTCCTGTGCGACATCCTGGGCTTCATGGGTGTCGTGCACGAAACGCACGATCAACCCGAGAATTTTGTGCTGGTATTTCAGCACTAGCAGATCGAAAGCGCGCTTGTCGCCGCGTTGAACGCGCTCGACCAGCTGCTGATCCTCTTCCTGGGTTAGCATGAACACTCCTCGATAAGCTCGGAGGAGGCTTGCATAACTAATCGATCAGGCTTGCAAACATAGACTCGGGCTTTTCGCAAAAGTTCTCCCCCTCCAAGCAAGTTTCCTGCGCGCTCTGATTTGGCACACACGAAAGACGCAGCACGGGCTGGGCCGGCTACGCGAATAATCTTTTCGTCGAATCCACCCGCAGTGACCAAAACACAAATCCTGCGTGAATCCGACGCTGTTCCTTGTTTCAGGCAACCTTCTATTGAGCTTGGGCGCTTGGCAAAGTTCCCAACCTCTATTGTCGTGCGAAACCGATAATGTATGACCACGCAGCGAAAAACAGCACTTCATCGGCGATCAGGCTGCCTTATCGTCGACCCTGCGTGTAAATCGTCCTACACAACCATCTGTCTTTTCCGTCACAGTAGTTTCACATTGCCACGTAGGCCCGACTATTGTGCCGATCCACCCCTCTATATACTAGTGCGCTGTGTGGCTGTCTCGACTCGCCGATTCAGGTGTCTTGCGCCAACCCCGACCCGGGTCGCTTTGAGCGGAATCCTGAAATGAGCCAACAGTTTCAACACGATGTTCTGGTGATTGGCAGCGGCGCTGCCGGTTTGAGTCTGGCATTGACCTTGCCCGATCATTTGCGCATTGCCGTACTGAGCAAAGGCAACCTCGCCAACGGTTCGACCTACTGGGCCCAGGGCGGAGTCGCTGCCGTGCTGGATGACACCGATACCGTTGAATCCCACGTCGATGACACCCTCAACGCTGGCGGAGGTCTGTGCCACGAAGACGCCGTGCGCTTTACCGTCGAGCATAGCCGCGAAGCCATTCAATGGTTGATCGATCAGGGCGTGCCGTTCACCCGCGATGAACAGTCCGGCACTGAAGACGGAGGTTTCGAGTTTCACCTGACCCGCGAGGGCGGCCACAGTCATCGGCGCATTATTCATGCCGCCGACGCCACAGGCGCCGCGATTTTCAATACGTTGCTCGATCAAGCACGGCAACGGCCGAACATCGAGTTGCTGGAGCAACGGGTCGCCGTTGATCTGATCACCGAAAAGCGCCTGGGCCTGGAAGGTGATCGCTGCCTTGGCGCCTACGTGCTCAATCGCGGCACCGGCGAAGTCGATACCTATGGCGCGCGGTTCGTGATCCTCGCCTCCGGCGGTGCCGCGAAAGTCTACCTCTACACCAGCAACCCGGATGGCGCCTGCGGCGACGGCATAGCCATGGCCTGGCGTTCGGGCTGCCGGGTGGCGAATCTGGAGTTCAACCAGTTCCACCCCACCTGCCTCTACCACCCACAAGCCAAAAGCTTCCTGATTACCGAAGCCCTGCGCGGTGAAGGCGCACATTTGAAGCTGCCAAACGGCGAACGCTTCATGCAGCGCTTTGACCCACGCGCCGAACTGGCGCCACGGGACATCGTCGCCCGGGCAATCGACCATGAAATGAAGCGCCTGGGTATCGACTGCGTCTATCTGGACATCAGCCACAAACCTGCATCTTTCATCAAGTCGCACTTTCCGACGGTGTACGAACGCTGCCTGGAATTCTCCATCGACATCACCAAGCAGCCGATCCCGGTGGTTCCGGCTGCGCACTACACCTGCGGTGGTGTCATGGTCGACCAACACGGCCGCACCGACGTGCCTGGCCTGTATGCGATTGGCGAAACCAGCTTCACCGGCCTGCACGGTGCCAACCGCATGGCCAGCAACTCGCTGCTGGAATGCTTCGTCTATGCCCGTTCAGCGGCGGCAGACATTCTTGAACAACTGCCGGAAGTCGCGATTCCGAGCGCCCTGCCCGCCTGGGACGCCAGCCAGGTCACCGACTCCGACGAAGACGTGATCATTGCGCACAACTGGGATGAGCTTCGGCGGTTCATGTGGGACTACGTGGGCATCGTGCGCACCAACAAGCGCCTGCAACGCGCCCAGCATCGCGTGCGCCTGCTGCTGGACGAGATCGACGAGTTCTATAGCAACTACAAGGTCAGCCGGGATTTGATCGAGCTGCGCAACCTGGCTCAGGTGGCCGAACTGATGATTCGCTCAGCCATGGAGCGCAAGGAAAGTCGCGGCCTGCATTACACCCTCGATTACCCGAACATGCTGCCAGAAGCACTGGACACTATTCTGGTGCCGCCCACCTACGCCGACTGAACTTGAGCCGCACCCGCAGGCGTCGGTGAATATCCGTCGCCTGCGCATCGCGCGGCACACAGATCGCCCGGACCCGCCGCTCGCCATGCAGACGAAAACGCAACACGACGACCAACGGTAGCGCCAGGCTGTCAGGGCGTAACTGCACGGATTGCCAGCCCGACTCCTGACTCCACAACTGCCAACCATCAGCGTCCCGGCGCAAGCCACGGAATGCCTGCGGGTGCGTCAGCAGAATCTGTCGCGGCAACACCCAAAAACCGTGAGCCACGCACAGCGCAATGCCGAGCAAACTGGCCCATACCGGTATAGAGAGCAGCAACAGCGAACCCAGCGCGAGCAGCTGGGCGAGAAGATAAGCCGCCAGCAATTGCCGCGAGGCATGCCAGCGGCACTCAAACTGGGTGTCCTTTCTCACAGTTACGTTTCTCTTTTGGCGAGTGGCTGTTGTTGCCAGGCAAGGCGCCGCGACGAGTCATAGCCCGCTATGGCGAGGAGCGGCAACGCGGCATGGCGACAACAGACGCCGTCAAAAAGAAACAGTAACTGTGAGACAGGACACTCTCACTTGGGTTGGACACGGTCCAGAATCATGCGGACCATGCGCTGCAGCTCAGGGTCTTCCGATTCGGCGCGCTCCATGAACCAGCCGAACATGTCCTGATCTTCGCATTCAAGCAGTTTGCGGTAGCACTCGCGATCGACATCGTTGAGGTGCGGATAAACCTCTTTGACAAACGGCACGAGCAACACGTCAAGCTCGAGCATGCCGCGGCGGCTGTGCCAGTAGAGGCGGTTCAGTTCAACATCTTCGACCATGGAGCGCTCCTCAAATAGAGCGCAAGTATACAGCCCCAATCCCTGTCGAACAGTCGGCTTTGGTCGGGCACCCTCGAACCTTTGTGAACTACCCATTTCAAGGGCGCCCCCTTATGATGTCCTCCAGACTCTTTACCCTGCGATGACCCATGGCCGATTCTGCTTTTTTCTGCACCTTGTCCCATGAAGGCGTGCTCGCCGTTCGCGGCTCCGACGCCAGCAAGTTCCTTCAGGGACAATTGACCTGCAACCTCAATTACCTGAGCGAAACCCAGGCCAGCCTTGGTGCACGCTGCACCCAGAAAGGCCGCATGCAGTCGAGTTTTCGCATCCTGCTGGAAGGTGACGGGGTTCTGTTGGCGATGGCCAGCGAGTTACTGGAGCCACAACTGGCGGACCTGAAAAAATACGCGGTGTTCTCCAAATCCAAGTTGACCGACGAAAGCGCTGCCTGGATTCGCTTTGGCCTGCAGCACTCAGAAGCCGTCCTGTCCGGTCTGGGCCTGGCGCTTCCCCGGGAAGACGGCGCAGTTGCCCGCGCGGGCGGCCTGATTGCCATTCGTGTGTCATCCGATCGCGTCGAACTCTGGGCGGCAGCCAGTCAGGCCGACACCTTGCACAACACGCTGGCCGCGCTGCTGCCTGAAGGCAATCTGAACCAGTGGCTGCTCGGGCAGATCCGCGCCGGCATCGGCCAGGTGATGCCGCAGACCCGCGAGCTGTTCATCCCGCAGATGCTCAATCTGCAAGCAGTGGGCGGCGTGAGCTTCAAGAAAGGTTGCTACACCGGCCAGGAAATCGTCGCGCGCATGCAGTACCTGGGCAAACTCAAGCGTCGTTTGTATCGCCTGCAACTCGACAGCACCGAACTGCCCGAGCCAGGCACCGCACTGTTTTCGCCAACCCACGGCAGTTCCATTGGTGAAGTGGTGATCGCAGCGCACGCCGAACAGAACATCGAGCTGTTGGCGGTGCTGCAAGCCGAAGCCGCCGACAGTGGCGACGTGCACCTTGGCGCTCTGGAGGGCCCGGCCCTTCACCTGCTCGACCTGCCTTACCAACTGGATCGTGACCTCGAGATCCAGCGTTAACTGCAGCATTTTTTTGCAATGCCCTAGAGAAACTAAATGAGCGAGCTGGCGGAAAAGGTCCAACAGGATTTGGTTGAGGCCATCGATAACGATGACCTGGTTCTGCCAACATTGCCGGAAGTGGCCTTGCAGATTCGCAAGGCCGCCGAAGACCCGGAAATCAGCGTCGCCGACCTGAGTAAAGTCATCGGCCGCGACACCGCGTTGTCCGCGCGATTGATCAAGGTGGTCAACAGCCCGTTGCTGCGTGCCGCTCAAGAGGTGACCGACCTGCACACGGCAATCACCCGACTGGGTATCAACTACAGCAGCAACCTGGCTATCGGTCTGGTAATGGAACAGATTTTCCATGCCCGCTCCGAGGTGGTGGAACAGAAGATGCGCGAAGTCTGGCGCAAGAGTCTGGAAATCGCCGGTGTCAGCTATGCGCTGTGCCGCACTCATACCCAATTGAAACCGGATCAGGCGGCCCTTGGCGGGCTGGTGCATCAGATCGGCGTGCTGCCGATTCTGACCTACGCCGAAGACCACTACGAGCTGCTGTCAGATCCGGTCAGCCTCAACCACGTGATCGAACACATTCATCCGCTGCTCGGTGACAAGTTGCTACAGGTCTGGGAGTTTCCGGAAATGCTGGTGAAGCTGCCGGGGCTGTATCTGGACTTCAAGCGTCAGTCCAAGCAGGTCGATTATGTCGACCTGGTGCAGATCGCCAGCCTGTATTGCCACAAGGACACCGATCATCCGCTGTCCCGAATTGATGTACTCGGCGTGCCGGCGTTCAAAAAGCTGGGGATTGATCCAGAGAACACGGCGATGTGCAGCGATCTGGGTGAGTCACGATCGATGTTCTACTGATCAGGAAACCGCAGCGCCCCTATCGCGAGCAAGCTCGCTCCCACAGGATTTCCGACACACAGGGGATCCAATGTGGGAGCGAGCTTGCTCGCGATAGCGCCAGAACAGGCACGAAAAAATTACCCGGCGATAAAACTGACCCGAACCTTCAACCCGGCCTGCGCACCATCGTGCAGACTGATCTGGGCCAGATGGGCGCGGCAGATTTCACCGACAATCGCCAGGCCCAGGCCTGAGCCCGCCACCTGCTGATTCCGCCGGTAGAAGCGCTCGAACACCCGGTCGCGCTCCTCAAGCGGTATCCCCGGCCCATCATCCTCGACTTCCAGCACTGCGGGCGCACTGACGCGCAAGATCACATTGCCGCCGGGGGGCGTGTGCGCCAAGGCGTTATCCACCAGATTGCTCAACAGTTCATTCAACAGCGTTGGCTCGCCGCGCAGCCATACCGGCTCCTCAGCTTCCAACGCCAACGCGACGCCCCGTGCGTGGGCCAACGGCGCCATGGCCATGCCCAGTTCGCGAGCCAACTGACTCAGATCGAGCAACTGCGCCCCACCCTCGGCAATCGCCCGCGCGCCGTTCTCAACGCGTGCAAGCGACAACAATTGATTCGCCAAATGAGTCAGCCGATCGGTGCCCTGAGCGGCGCTCTCCAATGTATTTCGCCAAGTGTCGGGCTCGCTCGCCCGCAGCCCTAATTCGAGCCTTGCCTTGAGGGCTGCCAACGGCGTTCGCAACTCATGGGCGGCATCGGCGATGAACTGCGCCTGGCGCTCGAACTGCCCGCGCAAGCGCTCGGTAAAGTGGTTAAGGGCGCGCACCAGCGGCCACAATTCGCGTTGCACCTCCACCAGTGGCAAAGGCCGCAGATCATCCGATTGCCGCTCCTCCACCACCGTGCGCAAACGCTCGAGCGGGCGCAGTGCCGCGCTCACCGCAAACCACACCAACAGCAACGCCCCCACTGCCAGCATACCCAGACGCAGCAAGGTATCGGTCATCAGGCTGCGAGCCATGCGGACACGAGCCTCGTCGGTTTCCGCCACGCGGATTTCCGCCATGCCATTCATGTTCGGTTCGGTCACCGGCTTGAGCAGGCTCACCACCCTCACGTTCTGCCCTTGGTAAATGGCGTCATAGAACCGCGCCAGCGCTGGATAATCGTCGGTTCGCGGCGTGCCTGGCGGCGGGCCGGGCAGGTTTTCGTAACCGGAAATCAGCTGCTGATGGATGTCGTTGACCTGGTAGTAAATGCGCCCGGCGCTGTCGTAGGCGAACGTGTCCAGCGCCACGTAAGGCACATCGGCGCTAAGGCTGCCATCGCGCTGGGAAAGACCGGCGGCGATAGTTCGCGCCGAGGCCAGCAAGGTCCGGTCATACGCCGTGTCGGCGGCTTCGCGACCATTCCAGTAGGCACTCAAACCGCTGGCGATCATCAGCACCACCAGCAGCAGTGCGAGGTTCCACAGTAGCCGCCAGCGCAGACTGCCGGGCTTATGCATCACGGGCTTCCAGCAGGTAACCGAGCCCCCTGAAGGTCACGATTGCTACTGCATGGCCGTCGAGTTTCTTGCGCAAACGGTGGACGTAGATTTCGATGGCGTCCGGGCTGGCCTCTTCGTCCAGACCAAACACCTGGGAGGCAAGCTGCTCCTTGCTCATCACTCGCCCAGGGCGCGCAATCAACGCCTCGAGCACCGCTTGCTCACGGGAAGTCAGGGTCAGCAGCTCATCGCCGAGGGTGAAGCGCCGTGTGTCCAGGTCATACACCAACACGCCGCAGCGTTGCTGACGCTCGCCGCCGAGTACGCTGCGGCGCAACAGCGCCTTGACCCGCGCTTCCAGCTCGGTCAGCTCAAAGGGTTTGGCCAGGTAGTCATCGGCGCCAAGGTTGAGCCCGTGAACCCGATCCTTGACGTCGCTGCGGGCGGTCAGCATCAGCACCGGCAAATTCTTGCCGCGACTGCGCAACCGCGCCAGCACCTCGAAACCGTCCATGCGCGGCAAGCCGACATCGAGGATTGCCACCGCGTATTCCTCGCTGTTCAAGGCCAGGTCGGCAGCCACCCCATCGTGCAGCACATCGACGGTCAAACCAGTGCTCTTGAGCGCTTGGGCGACACTTTCGGCCAGCTGCAGATGGTCTTCAACGAGAAGAACACGCATGGATTTATTACCTCGTTTGGGGATGGTCGACGCCATTCTTTGGCGCGGAGTTTACAGCCGCATCCGCCACTGTGAAGCCCGAAAACCGTGAAAGTCAGCTGAAAGGTTAGAGAAAGGTTAGCCCGTTAGAGTCCAGCCACGGACCGTTTCGACTGCCGTGACCATGAAGAGCTGTAACCGAAAAACGCCTCGAAGCGTTTTCGCCAAATAAGAACAATAAACGGAGTATTTCAGCATGCTGTCCACACAGCCTCAGGCTTGTCCGCCTGCGCGTTTTTCCCGCCTTGGTTCCACCGCCCTCGCCAGTGCCGCCGCCCTCGCCGGCTTTTCGCCCGTCAGCCAGGCTGCCTTCTTCGAAGACAGTAGCGCGACCCTCGAAACCCGCAACATGTACTTCAACCGCGACTTTCGCAGTGGCACCAGTGCCCAGCAATCCAAGCGTGACGAATGGGCCCAGGGCTTCATGCTCAACGTACAGTCAGGCTACACCGACGGCACCGTGGGTTTTGGTGTCGACGCGCTGGGCATGCTCGGGGTCAAGCTCGACTCCAGCCCCGACCGTACCGGCACCGGCCTGCTGCCGACCCACGATGACGGGCGTGCCGCCAATGAGTACTCCAAACTCGGCCTGACCGGCAAAATGAAGATCTCTGCCACCGAATTGAAAGTCGGCAGCCTGATCCCCGAACTGCCAACCCTCAAGCCCAACGACGGACGCATTCTGCCGCAGACCTTTGAAGGCGGCCTGGTGACCTCAAAGGAAATCAAGAACCTGACCTTCACCGGTGGACGCCTGGATAAAGCCAAGGACCGTGACAGTACCGATTTCGAGGACATCGCCCTCAACAACAAGAACAGCCGTTTCGCTGGCACAGTACCCGGCACACATTTCGATTTCGGCGGTGTCGACTACAAGTTCACCGACAAGATCACCGGCAGTTACCACTTCGCTCAACTGGGCGAGGTCTACAACCAGCACTTCCTTGGCCTGGTCGCTTCGCAACCGTTCGGCCCAGGTACTTTCGCCACCGACCTGCGTTTTGCCGTCAGCAATGACCAGGGCCAGGCCCGCGGCGGCAAGATCGACAACAAATCCCTCAACGGTCTGGTGAGTTATGCCTTGAGCGGGCATAAACTCACCGCCGGTTATCAGCACATGTCCGGTGACAGCGCCTTCCCGTATGTCGACGGTGCTGACCCGTATTTGGTCAACTTCGTACAGATCAACGACTTTGCCGGCGCCGAAGAACACTCCTGGCAGGCGCGTTACGACTACGACTTCGCCAAGCTCGGGGTTCCGGGCCTGAGCTTCATGACCCGTTACATCAGCGGTGACAATATCAAGCTGAAAAACGGCGCCACCGGCGAAGAGTGGGAACGCAATACCGAGATCAAATACGTGGTGCAAAGTGGTGCCCTCAAGGACGTCGCCGTGCGTCTGCGCAATGCCACCTACCGCTCCAACTACTCCGCCCGTGACGCAGATGAAGTGCGTTTGCTGGTGAGCTACAGCGTTGCCCTTTGGTAATTGATTCAACGAACGACAGCTCCTACACAACAACAACTCCTGTGGAGACGAAAAATGGACTTATCACTGCGTAAAGTTGCATTAGCCGCCAGCTGCCTGCTGTTCGCCGGCCCACTGTTCGCCGACGTCGCCGGCGAGCCCAAGCGCCCGGAATGTATCGCCCCGGCATCCCCCGGCGGTGGCTTCGACCTCACCTGCAAGCTGGCGCAAAGCGCGCTGGTGAACGAGAAAATCCTGACCAAACCGATGCGCGTGACCTACATGCCCGGCGGTGTTGGCGCAGTAGCTTATAACGCCGTCGTCGCCCAGCGCCCCGCCGATGCCGGCACGCTGGTGGCGTGGTCCAGCGGCTCGCTGCTGAACCTGGCCCAAGGCAAGTTCGGACGCTTCGACGAAAGTGCCGTGCGCTGGCTGGCAGCGGTGGGCACCAGCTACGGCGCCATCGCGGTGAAAAGCGATTCGCCCTACAAGAACCTCGACGATCTGGTTCAGGCGTTGAAGAAAGACCCGAGCAAAGTGGTGATCGGTTCCGGCGGCACGGTGGGTAGCCAGGACTGGATGCAAACCGCGCTGATCGCCAAGGCCGCCGGGATCAACCCGCGCGACCTGCGTTACGTCGCCCTCGAAGGTGGCGGCGAAATCGCCACGGCGTTGCTCGGTGGTCACATCCAGGTCGGCAGCACCGACATCTCCGACTCCATGCCGCACATCCAGAGCGGTGACATGCGCCTGCTGGCCGTGTTCGCCAACGAGCGTCTGGACGAGCCGGAAATGAAGGACATTCCGACCGCCAAAGAGCAAGGCTACGACATCGTCTGGCCAGTGGTTCGGGGTTTCTACCTCGGGCCAAAAGTCAGCGATGCGGAATACGCCTGGTGGAAAAACGCCTTCGACAAACTGCTGGCTTCGGAAGACTTCGCCAAGCTGCGCGATCAGCGTGAACTGTTCCCGTTCGCCATGACCGGGCCAGAGCTGGACACCTACGTGAAGAAGCAGGTAGCGGACTACAAACTGCTGGCCAAAGAGTTCGGCCTGATTCAGTAATCGCCTCTGTCTCGAGGCCAGCCCCTTGCGCATCAAGGGGCTGGCCCAGGAGTTTGTCATGCTCTTACAACGTATTTTTGCCTCGGTGCTGTTACTGGCCTGTCTGGGCCTGGCACTGATGGCTTGGCCGTATCAAGCGGCTTTTTCCTATGAACCCGTCGGCCCCAGAGCCTTTCCGCTGTTGATGCTCGGCTTGATGAGCGTGGCACTGCTGTACATGGTGTTTCGCCCTGCGCCGATCAAACACAGCGAAGACGAGCCGCCACTGGACCGCGAAACCCTGACCAAGATCGGTATCTGTGTCGTTCTGCTGCTGGTGTTCGCCGGAACCTTCGAACCGCTCGGGTTCATTGTTTCGAGCATCCTCATCGGCGTACCGATGGCCCGTTTGTATGGCGGTCGCTGGTTGCCCAGCGTGGTGATCATCAGCTTGATGAGCGTCGGTCTGTACATGCTGTTCGACCGATTGATGGACGTGCCACTGCCGTTGGGTCTGCTCGACGTTCTGGAGAACTGATATGGATACCCTTAACTACCTTGGCCAGGGCTTCGGTGTCGCACTGACCCCATACAACCTGGCCACCGCGTTGTGCGGCACCCTGATCGGCACCGTGGTCGGCCTGTTGCCGGGTCTTGGGCCGATCAACGGCGTGGCGTTGTTGATCCCGATCGCGTTCGCCCTCGGCCTGCCACCGGAGTCCGCGCTGATCCTGTTGGCGGCGGTTTACCTGGGTTGCGAATACGGCGGACGGATCAGCTCGATTCTGTTGAACATTCCGGGCGAAGCGTCCACCGTCATGACCACCCTCGACGGCTACCCCATGGCTCGCCAGGGCATGGCCGGGGTGGCACTGTCGTTGTCGGCCTGGAGCTCGTTCATCGGCGCCTTCATCGCCACCTGCGGCATGGTGCTGTTCGCCCCGCTGCTGGCGAAATGGGCCATTGCCTTCGGCCCGGCGGAATACTTCGTGCTGATGGTCTTCGCCATTGTCTGCCTCGGTGGCATGGCCGGTGATCGACCGCTGAAAACCTTCATCGCCGCGCTGATCGGGTTGTTTCTGTCGTGCGTCGGGATCGACGCCAACAGCGGCGTGTACCGTTTCACCGGAGACAACATCCACCTCACCGACGGTATTCAGTTCGTGGTGTTGGTGCTGGGCCTGTTCTCCATCAGCGAAATCCTCTTGCTGCTGGAAAAAACCCATCATGGCCAGGAAGCCGTGAAAGCCACCGGGCGGATGATGTTCAACTTCAAGGAAGCCGCGTCAGTGTTCGTGGTGAACATCCGTTGCGGCGTACTGGGGTTCATCATGGGTGTGTTGCCGGGTGCGGGCGCGACGCTGGCCAGTGCTGTTGCCTACATGACCGAGAAACGTATCGCCGGCGCCAGTGGCACCTTCGGCCAGGGCGACAAACGTGGACTCGCGGCACCGGAAACCGCCATCGGCGGTGCAGCCTGCGGCGCACTGGTGCCGATGCTGACCCTCGGCGTACCGGGTTCGGGCACCACGGCGGTGATGATCGGCGCACTGTCGCTGTACAACATCACCCCGGGGCCACTGTTGTTCCAACAACAACCGGATATCGTCTGGGGCCTGATCGCTTCGTTGTTTGTCGCCAACGTCATGCTGGTGATCCTCAACATCCCGATGATCCGCATCTTCACCCGCATCCTTGCCGTGCCGAACTGGGCACTGGTGCCGGTGATCGCGATCATTACCGGGATCGGCGTCTACGCCGTGCACGCGACAACCTTCGACCTGTTCCTGATGATCGGCATCGGCATCTTCGGCTACATCCTGCGCAAGCTGGATTTCCCGTTGTCGCCGGTACTGCTGGGTTTCATCCTTGGCGGGTTGATGGAGCAGAACCTGCGTCGTGCACTGTCGATTTCCAACGGCGCGCTGGAGATCCTCTGGTCGAGCCCCATCACTTTCGGTTGCTGGGTACTGACCGCGATCATGTTGCTGATGCCGATCCTGCGCATCTGGCGCAAACGCTCCGTTGCACGGCGTGCAATCGCCGATGTCTGATCGGCCTTTCAAAAGCTGGTGGGGAACCCCACTGGTCGGTCTGCTGGGCGGGTACCTCGCCAGCCAGATCGGCTGGCCGCTACCGTGGATGGTCGGCTCGTTGCTGGCGATCATCCTGGTGCGCTGCCTGACACCCTGGCAATTGGCGGAAATCCCTGGCGGGCGTAAATGCGGCCAGTGGATTGTCGGAATCGGCATTGGTCTGCACTTCACCCCGGTGGTGATCGAGCAGGTCATGCGCCACTTTGGCCTGATCTTCTTCGGGGCGCTGGTCACCAGCCTGTCGGCAGTGGTCGGGGTCTGGTTGCTGCGGCGCACCGGCGAGGATCGCGCCACCGCGTTTTTCTCCAGCATGCCGGGCGGCTCCGGTGAAATGGTCAACCTTGGCGCACGCAATGGCGCCGTGCTCAGTCGCGTCGCGGCAGGGCAAAGTCTTCGGGTGTTGGTGGTGGTGCTGTGTGTACCGGCGGCCTTCAAATACCTGCTCGGGGACGGCGTTCCACAACTGCATTCGGCCAGCGTCGATTGGCGCTGGCTGGCGGTGTTGTTTCCGGCCGGTGCCCTGCTCGCCTGGATCTGGCAACGGTTGCGCCAACCCAATCCCTGGCTGTTCGGCCCGTTGCTGGTGAGTGCGGCGGTGAGCATCGGCTGGGACTTGCACATCGGCCTGCCCCATGGCGGCAGTCAGATCGGCCAATGGCTGATCGGCAGCGGCCTGGGCTGTCACTTCAATCGGCAGTTCTTTCGTCGCGCACCGTCGTTCATGGGCCGGACCCTGATCGGTACGGCGCTGACCATGTTGATCGCCACATTGGCGGCGCTAGGGCTGAGTGCGCTGACCCAACTGGACCTGCGCTCACTGACCCTGGGCATGATGCCCGGCGGCATTGCGGAAATGAGCCTGACCGCTGAAACCTTGCAACTGTCGGTACCTTTGGTGACGGCGATGCAGGTGATGCGATTGTTGTTTGTGCTGTTTCTGGCGGAGCCGCTGTTCAGGTATTGGAACCGGTTGCCGGATTCCGTCTGATAGACCGAGGTGCCCCCATCGCGAGCAAGCTCGCTCCCACAGGATTTCCGACACACAGGGGACCTAATGTGGGAGCGAGCTTGCTCGCGATGCTTTTCAGACCGGAGGCAACCGCCACTCGATCGGCGTCTCGCCATTCTGTTCAAGATACTTGTTGGTGCGGCTGAAGTGCCCGCAGCCGAGGAATCCACGATAGGCAGACAGCGGCGACGGGTGCACCGATGTCAGCACCAGATGCTTAGTGGCATCGATCAGTTTCTGTTTGCTCTGCGCGTGAGCGCCCCATAGCAAAAACACCAGATGGGGCTGATGCTCACTGACCACCTCGATAACCCGATCGGTAAAGTGCTGCCAGCCCTTGCCCGCATGGGCGTTGGCATTGGCCCGCTCCACGGTCATGGTGGTGTTGAGCATCAACACGCCCTGGTCGGCCCAGCTTTGCAGGTAACCGTGGTTCGGGATGTCGATGTTCAGATCACGCTTCAACTCTTTATAGATGTTCACCAGCGACGGTGGCGCCGGCACACCCGGTTGCACCGAGAAACACAAGCCATGGGCCTGACCCGGGCCGTGGTACGGGTCCTGGCCGAGGATCACCACTTTGACCTTGTCCAGCGGCGTCGAATTGAGGGCGTTGAAGATCATCGGCCCCGGCGGATAGATTTCCTTTCCTGCGGCGTTTTCCTGCCGCAGAAACTCGCGCAACTCAGCCATGTAAGGCTGGTCGAATTCGGCACGCAGTGCTTCCTTCCAGCTCGGTTCGAGTTTGATACGGTCTTCAGCAGTCATGGTTACACCCGAGTATTCAATGGGGCGAACCCTAGGAAAGCCCACCGCGCTTGTCAATTGATCTGACGCAGATCCAGCACTTTCTCGTACAGCGATCATACTGAACGTTCAAATCAGTCATCGAGGTCAAAATGAATCTGCACTTCGAAGAACTCACCGGCACGGACGGCGCACGCATCGGCATCGCCAGCCTGGATGCCGAAAAATCCCTGAACGCCCTCTCGCTGCCGATGATCAGGGCCTTGAGCGATCAACTGGAGGCCTGGGCCAAAGAGCCGCAGATTGTCTGCGTGCTGTTACGCGGCAACGGCGCCAAGGCGTTTTGCGCCGGCGGTGAAGTGCGCAGCCTGGTAGAAGCCTGTCGAGCCCATCCCGGTGAAGTGCCGCCCTTGGCCGCACAGTTTTTCTCGGCGGAATATCGCCTTGATTTTCGCTTGCACACCTACCCTAAACCGCTGATCTGCTGGGGCCACGGCTACGTCCTCGGTGGCGGCCTGGGGTTGCTGCAAGGCGCGAGCATTCGCATCGTCACCCCGAGCAGCCGCCTGGCCATGCCCGAAATCAGTATCGGCCTTTACCCGGATGTTGGCGCCAGTTGGTTTTTGTCACGATTGCCCGGCAAGCTCGGCCTGTTTCTTGGTTTGACCGGCGCGCAGATGAACGCACGTGACGCCATTGATCTCGACCTGGCTGACCGCTTCTTGCTGGATGAACAGCAGGAAGAGCTCATCGAAGGTCTGCTGCAATTGAATTGGCAGGAACAAACGCCAATGCAGCTCAACAGCCTGCTCAAGGCCTTGCAACAAGAAGCCGTCGGGCAAATGCCCGAGGCCCAATGGTTGCCACGACGCCAGCAGATTGATGAGTTGCTGGATGTCAGCGATGTACGCTGTGCCTGGCGCGCCATCAGTCTGTTGCGCGATCACCGCGACTTGCTACTGGCCCGCGCAGCAAAAAACCTGCACGAGGGCTGCCCGCTGACTGCTCATCTGGTCTGGGAGCAGATTCAGCGTGCTCGGCACCTGTCATTGGCCGAGGTATTTCAGATGGAATACACCATGAGCCTGAACTGCTGTCGGCACCCGGAATTCAGCGAAGGCGTTCGTGCCCGCTTGATCGACAAGGACCAGAAGCCGCACTGGCATTGGCCGGACATCAACGCGATTCCTGAGGCGGTGGTCCAGGCGCACTTTCATAAGGTCTGGGAAGGTCGACATCCGCTGGCGGATTTGTCGGATTACTGAAATTTCAGGCATAAAAAAGCGGCGCTGAATGCGCCGCTTGTTCGTTGCAAGGCCTAACGGTGGCCGTCCCAATTGCGGCGGCCATCGCGACCATCACGGTCACCATGTCTGTCGTGATCACGCCCGTCACGATGCCCCCGATCATCCCAATCCCGGCGGCCGTGGCCACCCTCTTCGCGATGACCCCAGCCATGGCGGTCGCGGTCATCCCAGCCTCGGCTCTGGTAAACGCGGTACTCGACTCGCGGTGGTGCCTGGTAATAACGCGGCGCTGGCTGGTAGTAGCGCGGCGCTGGCTCGTAGTAACGCACGGGCGGTGAGGAATAATAGGGGCCGCCTCCGTAGTAATAAGCCGGCGCCGGCGAAGTGTAGATCTGAGGGCCGTAATTACCGGGACCTTCGTCGTAATAGGGTACACAAGCAGAAAGCGTCAAACCCAATGAAGCAATGAGAAGAAGTCGACGATACATGGCGGCCTCCTGGACCGCGAATGAGCCATACCAGCGACGCTGGTCAGCGGCAGCCAATTCATCTGGCTGACGAAACATCTGACAGCAAAATCGGAATCTGGTGCGATTTAGAAACAAATTTAAGCAAGTAGCCGATAACGCTTCTCGACCGCTGGAAGCCGGCATGAAATCAGCGGCCCGCCTAACTTGCACCGCCTGTTGTCACACGCCGACCAGGCGATGTACCGTGCCAAGCCTACCGCCCCTAACCGAACCTGCGCAGAAGTGCCCCATTCCATCGATGAATAAACCTGACCTGTGCCCGGCCTGTGGCACCCGCAACGATTGCAGCCTGGCCGACCCGCGAACCGCCGACCAGGCCTGCTGGTGCTATGGCGTGAGCATCGACCCGGCGGTGCTTCTGGCGTTGCCCGCCGAACTGCGCGACCAGTCGTGCCTGTGCCCGCGCTGTGCTCAGGTCGAGTCGCAGCTGCAAGCAGCCCTATAGGGTAAGATGCGCGCCCTTTTCCGATCTGCCGACCGTCATGCGCGTTGACCGCTTCCTCAGCAACCTGCCCCGCTTCAACCGCAAACAGGTGCGTCTGCTGTTGGTCGAACGGCGGATCAAGGTCGACGGGCAGATCGTCAGCGATCCACATTGTGAAGTGCGCGAGTTCAGCCGTGTCGAGTGCGACGACGAAGTGCTGCAAGCCGGCAAGCCACCGCGCTACTTCATGCTGCACAAACCGCCGGGCTGTGTCAGCGCCACTCGCGACCCGGAACACCCGACCGTCCTCGACCTGATCCTTGAGCCTGACAAGGACGACCTGCACATCGCCGGGCGACTGGACTTCAACACCACCGGGCTGATGCTGATCACCAACGACGGTTCCTGGTCGCGGCGCCTGACCCAACCGCAGACCAAACTGCCGAAGGTCTACTACGTCGAAACCGAACAGCCGATAACGCCGGAGTACGCACAGACCTTCGCCCAAGGCCTGTACTTCGCCTTTGAGGATCTCACCACCCAACCTGCCGACCTGGTCGTGCTGGGCGAAAAATCGGCGCGGCTGAGTATCGTCGAAGGCCGTTATCACCAGGTGAAACGGATGTTCGGTCACTTCGATAACAAGGTCTTGCGCCTGCACCGCGAACGCATGGGGCCGCTGGTACTCGACGATACATTGAGACCAGGCGAGTACCGCCCGCTGAGCGCCACAGAGATCCAGCTGATCTGAAGCAAGCGACCGCTGAGCAGAAGTCGTCGAACAATTTACGAACTGCACTTGCGCGATGGCCGCTCCCCTGCTTGAATCAGGACGTCGGCCGAAATGTGACCGGCAAGTCATAACATACTTCTAAGAAACTTTTTGTCGGCAGAGCGCCTCGCAGATTTCACCTATCCCGACAGACTGCCCGCCAATAACAATACCCGTCGACCAGCCTTCACCGGATCGACATGGGCTCAAAAATTCCAGGCGTATGCCTACCTGTCACAAAGCTCGTGCAATCTCATTGCGCGCATACCCGCTTGCCAGGAGTCTTATGACATGAGGCCAGAAATCGCTGTGCTGGATATACAAGGTCAGTACCGGGTTTACACGGAGTTCTATCGCGCAGACGCCGCAGAGAAGACCATTATTCTGGTCAACGGCTCGATGGCCACTACTGCATCGTTTGCACAAACCGTGAAAAACCTGCACCCGCAATTCAACGTGGTGTTGTACGACCAGCCTTACGCGGGCAAGTCAAAAGCCCACAATCGGCACGAGAAAATGCTCACCAAGGAAGTCGAAGGACAGATCCTCCTTGAGCTGATCGATCATTTTGCCGCAGAACACGTGATGTCATTCTCATGGGGTGGCGCAGCTACCATGATCGCTCTGGCACAGCGTCCGCGCCGGATCGAAAAGGCCGTGATCAGCTCGTTCTCGCCGGTGGTCAACGAACACATGCGCGATTACCTGGAGCGCGGTGTCGACTACCTCGGCAAGCTTGACCGCGACCGTGTCGGCCATCTGGTCAACAACACCATCGGCAAGCACCTGCCATCACTGTTCAAACGCTTCAACTATCGCCACGTCAGCAGCCTGGCCGAACACGAATACGGGCAAATGCACTTCCACATCAGCCACGTGCTCAACAGCGACCGCATGTGCTACCTCAAGGCAGCCAAGCACATCGACGTGCCGGTGCTGTTCATGAACGGTGAATGGGACGAGTACACCGCTGCCAGCGATGCCCACCTGTTCGCCAGCCATGTGCAACACAGTACGTTCAGCACCATCCGGGCCACCGGGCACTTTCTCGACATGGAGCACAAAGCCGCCTGCCGAGACAGCCGCCATGCACTGCTGGGGTTCCTGAAACCGGCTCATCATGAAGGCCGAACGCGTTCCCACTTCACCCAGGACCACCATGCACTGGCCATTTGAAACAGCGTCCTCGCGAGCAACCTCGTCTTCCTAGGTACACGCACTACTTGCCGGAACGAGGCTTGCCCGCGACAGACCGCAACACGGTTTCAAACCCTGCGTACCACCGCCATCGCCAGCGCTGAGCCCAGCGGCCGACGAGGCCTGCCCCTGCCCGTCAAAACCTGCAAAAACTCACGTAAACACAGATCAGCCAAAGAAAAACTTCAAATCCCCGGCCACATCTGGTACAAAGTCAGCCGCTCTGAGCGGGTGTCGTATAATGGCATTACTCCAGCTTCCCAAGCTGATAACGAGGGTTCGATTCCCTTCACCCGCTCCAATCAGATTTCAGTCTCACGTCGTTTTTTGACGGGGGATGCAGACATAAAAAAACCGGCCTTGATGGCCGGTTTTTTTATGTCTGGAGTTTGGTGGAATCGGGCTCTGAGGCATCTCCCCACTTTTGTCCGTTGTCCGCTGATCGATGAGCAAGTGCTCTCGGGGCGTTAGCGACTACCCTGAAGCCTGTTAGCGTTTTTTTCTAAAAACACGGATTTATTATCAAATTTCATCAAGCGTTAGCATTTTCACGTCTACGAAAATTAGCGTTTTCGCACGGGACTCGCAGCAACTTCATCTTCGATGAATACGAGGACGCGTGCTTTGCCTGGCGCTATCCCGATCTGACCGAACACGTCCTGTACACCGCACGCGTCGTCGAGCACACGATTCGAAAGGAAATGGCAGATGAAGCCAGAGTACTGGTGATCTTTCAGCGAGCTCAGGACCGGCTGAAAGAAGTACTGGAAATGCCAGACCAGGATGCGAACCGCATCATCCGCTCCATCAAGGAGAACGGTTGGGTGGTGTCCGGCAAGCTAAAGAAAGGGTACCCGCAGCTTGAAGATGAGCGCATGGCAGAACGCATTGTAGAGGCCGTGCGTTCTGCGTTTGAGGATCGTGAGATGGGGGGGCGGAGAAGAGTGATTCTACGGCGCGGCGGATTAACACCAGCCAAATTCAGTGTCGACCACCCATTTACTGGTGGCACAAAGAAGCCAATTTCCGAAAAGGCAATGTCCCACACGACACTGGGAATTGTCCGTACACTTGCTCATTGCTGTGCTTTTGTCACGAGGCTTATAGTCGGCCGACGCCCAAATGGCGTGTCGGGTTTGGCGACTCGACGACATGGTGCAGAAGCTTCCGAGCAGTTTCGGAGCGCTTTTGAACGCACTTAGCTGCCTGTTTTTTGGTAGCTGTGCGTGGGAGATCCTAGGATCTGCCGGTTATGCCATGTCCGGTTCGCCAACCCGCGTACAGCTGCCACCCATTTGTTTGGCGACAATTGAGTGGTGGGGTCTTCCAACTACATGGTGATCACTCATGAATGAATACATGGCTTTAACCAGCAACGCCGACGACCTACCCTCCCTGTTCGTCAACACCACTCAACCGCTGCATTCACTGCTCAGCACGGCCAGTTACAGAATCCGAGCCGTGACGCAGATTCTTGAAAACCTCGCGATGCGGGGTGACATCACCACTGACTCGGTCATTCTCAGCGACTTCGCATTGCTCTGCTGCATACCTTTGCGCGACGGTTGCGATGTGCTGGATGTGATTGCGCGACGTATGGATGCAGAACCGTCCTGACGTCACAAGGGGGCGCTGTTTCGGCGCCCCTCCAGGTCTTGACACCAAAAATCACGCGTGCTAGCGAATGCTATACTTCTTTCAAATTGCATGAAGTCTGCAACGTCCCCCACGGCTACAGATACCGACTGCAAATCTCAGTTAACGGCTGCAGGACAGAGGAGGTCCACAGCAAGCACGAGATGGGAGGTGTGGTATGAATCGGCACTATTACATCAGTGACAATCTCGACGATCTTGAAACCGTTGAAACTGAACTGGAAGCCAACGGCATCAATACCGAACAAATTCATGTGCTCAGTGAAGAAGTGGCTGATGTTGAAGAACATCACCTCCACGAAGTTAACTCGTTAATGAAACAAGATACTGTTCACTCTGGCGAGATTGGTGCGGTGATCGGTGTGCCACTCGCGGCGCTGGTCCTGGGTGGCGCCTATTGGCTGGGCTGGACCCAATCCGTCGCAGGCTGGATGCCTTTTATCTTCCTGGCGATTGTTATATTGGGTTTCAGCATCTGGGAAGGCGGTTTTTTTGGTATCCAGGTACCAAACACGCACTTCCGCAGTTTTAAACAAGTGGTAGACGAGGGCAAACATATCTTCTTCGTGGATGTTGAGCCGGATCAGGAATCGGTACTGGACCGGGTAATCGAACATCATCCAAGGCTGAAGATCGCCGGCATGGGTACGGCAGCCCCTCACTGGACAGTCGCCTGGCAGCACAAATGGCATCAGTTCAAACGAGTGATATCAGGTTAGCCCCGCAGGCTTGAGGGCGTCCGGAAGTGCCATCCGGACGTCGCTTATTGGCCAAAGAAAATCACCCGGCTGAGGAACACATAATCAGCCTCGGTGGCCATCAGTCCGACGAGTACCAGCAAACACAACGGTGGCACCAATATGGCGTAGACCATGGCCAACCGTTCCCAGGCCATGTGCATGAAGATGGAGACAATCAGACCTGCCTTCAACAACATGAGTGTGATGATCAGAGACCAACGGAGGTAGCCCTGGAAGTGAAAATAGTCGACAAGGTACGACAGCGTGCTGAGGACGAATAACAGCCCCCAGATTTTAAGGTACAAACTGATTGGATGTTGCTGACCCTGGGTATGCGCCATCATCAGTGCTCCTCTTCAGAACCTGTTCACGACTTACCATAAATAGAAGAAAGCAAAAATAAACACCCACACCAGGTCCACGAAGTGCCAGTAAAGCCCGGCTATCTCAACGATCTGATAGTTTCCGGAGTGCTCATAATCTCCCCGCAATACTTTCAGCGCCACTATGCTGAGGTAGATGACGCCGACTGACACATGCAGTCCGTGGAAACCGGTAATCATGAAAAAGCTGGCACCAAATTGCGCCGCCCCCATGGGGTTCCCCCAGGGACGCACCCCTTCTGCGATGAGCTCGCTCCATTCAAATGCCTGCATGCTGACGAAGGTCACGCCGAAGGCTGCGGTTGCCAGCATCAGGGCCGTGGTTTTCGCGCGATCACCGCGATAGGCGAAATTAACCGCCATGGCCATGGTGCCGCTGCTACTGATCAGCACAAAGGTCATGATGGCGATCAGAAGAAGTGGGACTTCTCTACCGCCGATCGTCAATGCGAACACTTCACTGGTGTTCGGCCAGGCGGCAGTGGTGCTCATGCGCACCGACATGTAGCCGGTTAAAAAACAGGCGAAAATAAACGTATCGCTGAGCAGGAATATCCACATCATCGCCTTGCCCCAGGGCACCTGCCTGAAAGCCTCTCTGTCCGAGGCCCAGTCGTTGGCGATGCCCTGCCATCCCGTTGCAGGTGGCGAGCTGGGTGGATTGGATGAACTGGATTCGACTGGGGCTAGCGGGTGCGATGCCATGGCTTTTCACCTCAGGCCGCAGAATCTGGCAATGGCTTCATAGGTTGCCGGCGTACTGGTCAGCAGCGCGAATAGCACGAACCAAAGACCCAGTAAGTAATGCCAATAGGTGGCACAGAGCTCTACGCTGGCGCTGAGTTGTGGCAACGGCACGTGATGCAGGAATTTAGCGACGGTTCTGCTCCAGGCGATCAGCCCGCCCAGCAGGTGGAACCCGTGCAGGCCAGTCAACAGGTAGAAGAAACTGTTGGCCGGATTGCTGGCGACAAAGTAGCCCCAGGCGACAAACTGCTGCCAGACCCAGAGTTGTCCCGTCAGAAAGGCAACTGCAAATATGCCCCCCACTGCAAAACCAATGACCGTTGCGTCCAGTCGCCCCTGTCGGGCGGCCATACGCGACCACTGCAGGGCGATGCAGCTGAATACCAGAAAAGCCGTATTCAGCCATAGCTGCCATAGATTGGCTAAGGGCGCCAACGGCTCCGTCAGGGGTTGCCAGTCGGCCATTTGCGAGCGCTCGATAAAGGCGACCAGGAAGAGAAAGAATAACGAGCTCACTACGGCCAGAAACAAGCGCAGGCCGACTCTCGCATTTTGGATTCTATCGGCAGCCTCGGCGGCCTGAATATCTTCAGGACCACCACTCCAACTACCGCCGGGGTCAGCACCGTCGGCGTTTCTCAATAGCAGCCTGTTCATGTCTTAACGTCCGCAATCCTGGCTCCTGCACTGAGTTGCCGCATCTGCTCCAGCTCCTCGTCGGAGACCGTTTGCGGAACGAAATCCTGGTCTATTCCCGGCATGCTGTAGTCATAGGCCCAGCGATGCACGACCGGCAGCTTCGCGCCCCAGTTACCGTGTACCGGCGGGGTGTCCGGCGTTTGCCATTCCAGACTGGCCGCGCCCCAGGGGTTACTGCCTGCGGGCTTGCCTTTGAAAGTGCTCCAGGCCAGGTTGAACAGGAACAGCAGTTGGGAAACGCCGACGATCAATGCGACCACCGTAATGAAGGCATTCAAATCATGCGCCGACTGCGGAATGAACGCGTAGTTGTCATAAGCGTAGTAGCGGCGTGGCATGCCCTGGAAACCCAGGTAATGCATGGGAAAGAAGATCGCGTAGGTGCCAAGAAAGGTAATCCAGAAATGCAGCTTGCCGAGGGTGTCGTTCGTCATGCGCCCGGTGACTTTCGGGAACCAATGATAAATGCCGCCGAACACCACCAGTACCGGTGCGACCCCCATGACCATATGAAAATGGGCCACGACGAAATAGGTGTCGGAGAGCGGGATGTCCACGATCACATTGCCGAGAAACAACCCCGTCAGACCGCCGACCAGAAAGGTGACGATAAAGGCCAGGGCAAACAGCATCGGTACGGTCAGATGTATGTCGCCCCGCCACAGGGTCAGAATCCAGTTGTAGACTTTCAGTGCAGTCGGCACCGCGATGATCAAGGTGGTGGTGGCGAAGAAAAAGCCAAAGTAGGGGTTCATTCCGCTGACATACATGTGGTGTGCCCAGACCACAAAACTGAGTACGCCAATCGCAATAATGGCCCACACCATCATTCGGTAGCCGAAGATACCTTTACGCGCATGCGTGCTGATCAAGTCGGAGACCAGACCAAACGCCGGGAGAGCAACGATATAGACTTCCGGGTGGCCGAAAAACCAGAACAGGTGCTGGAATAATATCGGGCTGCCACCTTGGTGATCGAGCTGCTGCCCCAGCGAGATGATCGCCGGCATAAAGAAGCTGGTGCCCAACAGCTTGTCGAACAGCGTCATGATCGCGCTGACAAACAACGCCGGGAACGCCAGCAAGGCCATAATCGAGGCCATGAAGATTCCCCATACGGAGAGCGGCATGCGAAACAATGTCATGCCGTGCGTGCGCGCCTGCAACACCGTGGTGACGTAGTTCAATCCGCCCATGGTGGTTGCGACGATAAAAATCGCCAGTGACATGAGCATCAGTACGATGCCCCACTCGGTCCCCGGTGTCCCCTTGGTAATGGACTGTGGCGGATAGAGCGTCCAGCCCGCACCGGTGGGGCCGCCAGAAACAAAGAAACTGGCGAGCAACACCAGTACCGCGAGCAGGTAGGTCCAGTAACTCAGCATGTTGACGTAGGGGAAGACCATGTCACGGGCCCCCACCATCAGCGGGATCAGATAGTTGCCGAAGCCACCGAGAAACAAGGCCGTCAGCAAATAAATGACCATGATCATGCCGTGCATGGTCATCGCTTGATAGTAAGTACTGGCGTCCATGAACCCCAAACTACCGGGGAAGCCTATCTGCAAGCGCATCAAGTCGGACAACACCACGGCGATGATGCCCACGAATATAGCCGTCAAGGAATATTGAATGGCGATGACCTTGTGGTCCTGACTCCAGATATATTTGGTCAGGAAACTTTTGGGCTCGTGCAGTGCTTCTGTTTCGGCTTGCTCCGCATAGGCCATCACGTCATCCTCCAACTGAAGTTTCGGTGTATTGCTGGCTGCTTACGGCTACTTTCCTGGCTCCGCCTTGCTCGCATCAGCGTCGGCATTCGCTTTGGACTTGATAAAAGCGATCAGTGCGCTCAACTCCTTATCACTCGGCGTAAAGGTCGGCATGATGGGCGCATAGCCCTTGACGATTTTGGCGTTAGGCTTGAGAACCGATTCTTTTATATAGTCCTCATCGACCTTTATCCTCGTACCGTCCTCAAGGGTTTCTGTCTTGCCATACAGGCCCTGCCAGCTGGGGCCGATGCCCTTGCTGCCATCAACACTGTGGCAGGCCAGGCAGCCGAACGACTTGGCCAGTTGCTGTCCCTGCGCCGCCAAGTCTTCACCCGGGGCAGAAAGCTCATCGCCTTGGCGCGCAGTACCCAGTGATTTGATCAGGGCGACGAGAGCACCCAGTTCATCATCATTGAGAGTATAGGCCACCATGACCGGCGGGTAGCCCTGCACCCTTCGGGCCTTCGGATCGAGGATTGCCGCTTTCAGGTAGGCCTCATCGACCTGCACACTGGTGCCATCGGCAAGCTGTTCGGCGCGGCCATACAACCCTTTCCAACCCGGGCCGAGACTGGCACTGCCATCCTGGCTATGGCAGGCGTTGCAGCCGTACTTCTCGACCAACAGCCGGCCTTTTTCCAACTGGCTGTCCCGACTGGGTTTGGCAGCTGCCGCTAATGTCTGCGCAAAAGTCGGTTGGCTGCTCAGCCATTGATCGAAGGCACCCTGTTCGTCGACGATCATATGGCCGCGCATGTTGTAATGCCCCACGCCGCAATATTCAGCACAAATGATTTCATATTTCCCGGCTTTAGTTGGCGTAAACCAAAAGTACGACACCATCCCTGGCACCATGTCCATCTTGCCGCGCATTTGCGGTACATCGAAATCGTGCAGCACATCTTTGGAACGCAGTAAAACTTTTACCGGCTGATCGAGCGGAAGGTGAACTTCATTGTTTAGTACCAGTATATCGTCCTGCCCTGCAGGATCCTTGGGATCAAGACCGAAAGGGTTGGTGGAATCAACAAACTTGATATCCGACTTGCCCAACTTTCCGTCCCGACCGGGAAAACGAAAAGCCCACTGCCACTGCTGGGCAACCACTTCAAGTTCATAAGCTTTTTTCGGCACCCGGACGAAATCACTGTAAACAACCAGGCCTGGCGCCAACATCGCGGCAATACCGACCGACGTAACGATAATTAACCATAACTCCAACTTTTTATTGCCTGGCTGGTAAGCCGCCTTGGCACCGTCCTTGTGACGATAACGCATCACGGCTACTGCCATAAATACCGTGACGGCGATGAAAAATATTCCACTGATGACCAGGGTGATGAACTGGGTGGTGTCTATTGACCCCCAGTTGGAAGCGGCCGGTGTCGCATGCCAAGGCGCCAGGATGTTGAACAACACTGATGCAACAACGATTAGAATCAAGATAATTGCTGTTGCCATTTTCTCTTCATCCTATTCCTGTCACGCGTGGATTATGCAAAAGCATCGCCACTTAACAGCATCGTCAAATTAATACTAATCTGACGTCCCAGCAGAGCAGACAAGCACCACTGCTCCCGACGGTAAAGTCAGCAAGAAGTATAGTGCAGGAACGGAGCCAGCGCTTTTCCTGAAAAACCGATGCCTGGACATTTCAACTCCAACATCAAGTTAATTATTTAAATCTATTCACTCCTATAACTGTAGATATTCAGCATCACGTCTCCCGGGACTCAATTAGGCGTAGCGACTTGGTTCCGCTCAGTCAACATGATTAGGGACATTCTGAAAAACTGCCCGCCAGGAGGAAGGCCGGCAAACGAGGCCCGGTTGCCAGCTATACTTAATTTCTGATTACGGACGGCAGAGATCGGCCAGAAGCGGCCCGAGCTGCAGAGTCCAGCAGTCCACTACGGAGGTTCCGTCATGAGTGCCTTGACGATCGAAGGCTGGTGCAAAATCAGCGGCGCCCAAAAATCCACCCCGGTGGGAGAGATCCATTTTGACGTCGATGCCCCTCTCCATCTGCGCCTGGAGGAAGCTGAAGAACGTCTGCAAAAGACCCATGAGCGTGAAGCCATGGTCGATGTCGACATGAACTCAATGGATTTGATCCTGCCTGAGGGATACGGCCCCTTGTCCGACTGCCAAATGCGCGTCTATTTGCACGACGAGCGCGGTCAGTTCCATCTGGTCGGGCATCGAGCGAGCGATGGAAGCTTGATCTATACCAACGCAGTTTTGATTGATCAGCTGCTTGAGTAGCGACGACGTGATTCTCGGCATCGGTTTTTCTCTGTGAGAGAAGCGCGGTGCCGAAAACTCACCTTTTAAACAGAAGATGCAGAGACAAGAGAAACCGGTCCTCAGTGACCGGTTTTTTATGCCCGCCATCCAGCGGCAACACGCGTTGAACTGGCGTTGAAGGAATCAGAAACACTCCAGCGCTGCTGCTGGACACCGCGTCTTGCGGTGGTTCCTACACTGCTCCCTACCACTCATCCATTCTGTCGCCACCAGCGGTGGTTATAGTGTTGATAACTAAATTTCAGTAGGTATAGTAACCACCTACACAGCACAGGGAAGTGATGTGAATAGCCGATATTTGATAACCCAAATCGTCGCAGACGGCTGGTATCTGGTACGGGTCAGGGGCAGTCACCACCACTTCAAGCATCCCACGAAGCCCGGCCTGGTCACTGTCCCACACCCGAAAAGGGATTTACTGACCAAAACGGCCGTCAGCATCCTGCAACAGGCCCTGCTGTATTGAGTCGGCGAACAGCACCCGGAGGACAACGTACATGCTTTACCCAATTGCGATTTCAATGGGCGATAACGAACACGCCTGGGGCGTGGAAGTGCCGGACATTCCGGGCTGCTACTCGGCCGGTGATGACCTGGACGATGCGATCGCCATGGCGCGCGAAGCCATCGAAGGCCACTTCGAGATACTCGCCGAAGACGGCTCGGCGATTCCGCCCGCCAACAAAGTCACCATGCACGCGGCCAATCCGCAGTACGCCGGCGTTACCTGGGCATTGGTGGACATCGACGTCACCAAGTACCTGGGCAAGGCTCAGAAACTCAACATCACCCTGCCCGGCTATCTGCTGACCCGTATCGACGAATACGTGCTGCATCACCCGGAAGAAAAAAGCCGTTCCGGCTTCCTCGCCTCGGCAGCATTAAAAGTGTTGCAACAGGGCTAGGGGCAACAGCCTCAGCCCTGATGCAACAATGGCCTTTAGCGGGTCGCCACAATGAATAAACGCGGGAACGGCAGCAACACCGAACCATCGGCCAGCACCGGAAAGAATGGCTCTAACGCAGCCAGGTATTGCTCGAGGTACTGAGCTTTTTCCACTTCGTCGAGCGGTTCAAGAAACGGCCGCAAACCGCTGCCCTTGAACCACTCGACCACGGCCGCGGGACCGCCCGCCAGCGGGTGATGGTAGGTGGTGCGCCAAACATCGACCCGCGAGGCGCACGAACACAGCATCTGGTAGTAGGTATTGGCATCGTCCAGGGTCGTCCGTAGCCCGGCGACGTCCGCAAGCTTGCTGGCCCAAGGCCCGTTATTGGCGACTTCACGCATCATTCGATGCGACGGTTGATCGAGGTTGTCAGGCATTTGAATCGCCAGGCTGCCGCCGGGTGCAAGCTTGGCCACTAGCGACGGCAACAGCGTGGCGTGGTCGGGTAACCACTGGAACACTGCGTTGGCGAAAATCACATCGAACGGGCCGGGCTCGCTCCAGGCAGCAATGTCGGCGGTGTCGAAACGTACGTTCGGCAAGCGTTTTCGGGCGGCGTCGATCATGTCAGCCGAGCTGTCCAGGCCACGCACCTTGGCGTTGGCAAAACGCTGCACGAGCAATTCGGTAGAGTTGCCGGGGCCACAGCCGATGTCGATCACCGAACGCACATCGGTGTTCGGGATAGCGGCCAGCAAATCGCGCGCCGGGCGCGTGCGCTCATCTTCGAAAGCCACATACTGTTTGGCAGACCAGCTCATCGCGTACTCCTGTAACGGATCAGGACATGAGCGACGCACTAGACTCTGCGTTTCGCCCGTGGGGCGCCAGTAAGCGACGGCCCTGCCAAGCTCGTCAAGACTCGGTTGGATGATGTGGTGAAAGTGGTTGCGCCGATGTCGGGTAAGCGCAATCCATGTGGGAGCGAGCTTGCTCGCGATAGCGGTGGATCCGTCAACATTGATGTTGAATGTTATGCCGTCATCGCGAGCAAGCTCGCTCCCACAGGTTTGTGCCTTAACTGACAGGCATTAACCTGCAGAGGTCGCTCTTTTTGATTCGGCGAAACGCTGGATCTAGTGGGCCCAGCCCCCGCCCTGCCAATGCCAGCCATCGTTGCGCTGTTCCCAATGCGGGTGCACGTAACGATAGCCCCGGCGTTCCGGTTCCCAGTGCCCGCGAACGGCGACATAACGCCCGCCTTCCCAGCGCCAGTAACCGCGCGACCAGACATAACCCGGCCGGCCCGCGGGCTCCATTTCGATCACCTGGACCGGTGGTGGCTGCGGCGCGATGACTTCGACGTACTCGCGTGGCGGCGGACGCCGGTCATGAACCACCCGCTCCTGTACGCAACCGGAGGCCGCGATGACCACTGCTACCAATGCCGCGTAACGTAACAACATGCTGCCTCCTGAGGCTCATCGGCCAATAGAGTAACCCCGTAAAACCATACCCCCTTTACCGCCGCGCTCCTGCTTGGCGTATGAATATTTGTACCAGCAGATATCTGTCTAATACCTGAACCCACCCACAGGAACTGTGTAAAGAAAACTTGACCTTCCACAGCTCGCAGAACCTTCGAGAACACGTGCAACGCCATCTTGGTTGAGCTGTCCTAGATGCACGTTATTCAGCATAGCGTCAGCTGCACGGGTGGAAACTACACTGGCTGCAGTCGACGTCTCTCTTGATACTCGGGAACCTCCTACATGCACATGTCACATGCCGTTTTGCGCCCGTTGTGCCTGTCGACCTGTTTGCTGTTGTTTCCCTCCCTCGCCTTGGCCGGCACACCCGTTGCGCTCAACCCGAGCGACATTGCGTGGCTGCGCCGCGATGGCTTCGATCTGGATGCCGCCAACCTGGCGCGCTTGCGCAGCATGGGACGCGAGGGTCTGCTTCAAGCCCAATTGGCCGACCGCATCAATGACCCGCTACCGCCGGCAATCAACGCGCTGTTGCACAGTTATCCGGTATTGAGCACGCCGCCCGAATCCTTGTTGCTGGCATTCAAGAGCCAGCAGGAGCAGCTCAAGGCCATGCCCGAAGGCGACGCCAAAAACGCCGCGAAAAAAGACGCACAACAACAAGCCAACGAACTCGCAGAACAAGCGCGTGAAGCCGTGCTGTTGCGTGCGGTGTATGGGCCCAATCAGCTCAAAGAGCAGTTGGTGGGTTTCTGGCTCAACCACTTCAGCGTGTTTCAGGGCAAAGCTCGCATACGGGTGCTGACGGCGGACTACGCAGAACACGCCATTCGCCCACACGCGCTGGGTAAGTTCAAGGATCTGGTGATGGCCACCCTCAAGAGTCCGGCGATGCTTGAGTACCTGGACAACGCGCAAAATGCCAAGGGCAAGGTCAACGAGAACTACGCCCGCGAATTGATGGAGCTGCACACTCTGGGTGTCGGCTCCGGCTATACCCAGCAAGACGTGCAGCAACTGGCATTGATTCTGACCGGCGCCGGGCTGATACCGCTCGATGGCCGGGTACAGAAATTCGGGCCCCGGCAACAAGCCTGGGTCGTTCGCGAGGGTCTGTTTGAATTCAATCCGCGTCGTCACGATTTCAGCGACAAGGTACTGCTCGGCCATCCGATCAGGGGCAGCGGCTTTGACGAGATCCGTCAGGCCGTGGAGCTGATTACCCGGCAGAAAGCCTGTGCGCAGTTTGTCTCGCAACAGCTGGCCGAATACTTCGTTGCCGATCAGCCGCCACCCGCGCTGGTGGAACGGATGACCAAGACCTTCCAGGACAGCGACGGCGATATCGCCCAAGTGATGCGTACGTTGTTCGAGTCGAAGGAGTTGCTGCAAAGCACTGGCACCAAATTCAAGGACCCGATGCAGTTTGTGGTGTCGGCGGTGCGGCTGGCCTATGACGGTAAGCCGCTGGCCAACGCCAGGCCGATGATCAATTGGCTCAATCAGTTGGGGCAGCCAGTATTCGGTCGCGTGACACCGGACGGCTGGCCTCTGGAATCCAGCGGTTGGTCGAGCTCAGGGCAGATGTCCAAACGCTTCGAAATCGCCCGGGCAATCGGGCGTGGGGATAACCGATTGTTTACCCCGCAAGGTAGCAACCTGCCCGGCCCCGGTTTTCCGATGATCACCACACCGTTGTTCTACGAAGCCATCTCTCCACACCTTTCAGCAGCGACCCTTGGCGCGCTGAACAAGGCCGTGTCGCCTCAGGAATGGAACACCTTTTTGCTTGCCTCACCTGACTTCAATAACCGCTAAGTTGCGTAACGAGGTACCGCCATGAATCGTCGAGAACTGCTGATTGCTGCTGCGGCAGCCGCGACGCTGCCGTCCTTGTCGTTTAGTGCAAAGCTGTTCGCCGCCCCCGTTTCGGCGCCACGCTTTCTGATCGTTTTTCTGCGCGGCGGCTACGATTGCAACAACCTGCTGGTGCCCTACTCCAGCGACTTTTACTACGAGTCGCGTCCGACTCTCGCCATTGCCCGGCCAGACTCGCATAACCCCAACAGCGCCATTGCACTGGACAGCCATTGGGGCCTGAATCCGGTTTTACGTGATTCGATCTACCCGTTGTGGCAACGCAAGCAGATCGCCTTCGTGCCGTTCGCCGGGACCGATGACGTGTCCCGCAGTCACTTCGAAACCCAGGACAATATCGAGTCTGGCGAACCGACCCGACAGCGCAACCGTTACGACTCGGGCTTTCTTGCACGCTTGTCGCGTCAGGTGCCGAACAGTGCGCCCATTGCCTTCACCGATGCCTTGCCCCTGAGTTTTCAGGGCGGTAACGCCATCCCTAACATCTCGTTGCGCGGTGCCTCGAAACCGGCCTTCGATGCCCGGCAATCGGCGATTCTTTCGTCGATGTACCAAAACACACCTTATGCCGCCTCCGCAGCCGGTGGCCTTGAACTTCGCCAGCAGGTGTCAAAGGATCTGCAAGAAGAGATGGTCAAGGCCAATCGTGGTGCGCCGAATGCGCAGAACTTTGCAGCCCAGACCCGGCGCATGGCAACACTGATGCGCGACCAGTACCGACTGGGTTTCGTCGATGTCGGCGGCTGGGATACCCACGTCAATCAGGGCAGCACCAGTGGCCAACTGGCCAACAACCTGGCGAACCTCGGTGAAGGTCTGGTCGCCTATGCCCAGGCGCTGGGGGATGAATGGAACAACACCACCGTGGTGGTGCTCTCGGAGTTCGGCCGCACCTTTCGTGAAAACGGCGCCAGGGGCACCGACCACGGGCATGGCACGGTGTACTGGGTACTCGGCGGCAACGTTCGCGGTGGACGCATCGTCGGTGAACAGGTGGCGGTCAACCCACAAAGTCTGTTGCAAAACCGCGATTACCCGGTGCTCAACAATTATCGGAACCTGCTCGGTGGTTTACTTGGCAGGACGTGGGGCTTGTCCACTTCGCAGCTGCAGAGCGTATTTCCCGGTGCGCGTCCGGACGCATTGCAGTTGCTCTGATCAATGTAAGAAATATGCATCCCTGCACGTAGGAAATTTCATCTAACAATTCCTCCGGAAACCCTCACACAGACCTCGGTTATAAACGTGGGCGATCGCTTCAAGATTCAACGGAGCACCGTCTACTAAAACTGGAGAGTGACTACTGTGCTGAAAAACTCCGGATCGAATGCGGGCAAAGGCCCCATGCCCATCGTGCCGTCTCCTGCAACGCCAAACACGCCGCCTGCCGGTCAAAAACCCAGGAGCAGCAACGTCTTTCCCCCGATTGAAAATCCTCAGGCCGCGTCATCAAGCGCCTCCGCACCACCCCCTCGACCAGCGCCTRCCATTCCACCAAAGCCTGCAGTGTTTTTAATCCCCAAGCTATGCGCCGTGTGCAAATCCAATCACCAGGGACCCTGCCTGGCTCAACCGTCCAGCGCGGCATCGCCCGCTTCACAAAAACCGGCTTCGGCGCTGGAAATGTATGAACAGCATCAGGCGAACTATCAGCCACAGGACCGGACTCAGCCGTTCGAGATCATGCAATCGGTCACGGATGACAACCTGAAGTTCAGCAACAAGAAGGCGACTGAAGCCGAGCTCGCAAAAGTCGCGGACAAGAAATTCACTCTCCGCCACTACACCACGTCAAAGGGCGGCCCTCCACCGTTCAACACCATTTCATCGAACTTTGAACTGGTGCACCGCAAGATCAAAACCCTGCAAAGAACCCAGGGCAGCAACACCAATCAGGATGATTGGGTGCGCCTGGGCAACACGGCGTTTACTTTCTTTCTGTTGGCGATCGACGGCGAAGTAGCGAACCGGAAGTTCCTCGCAGGTGCAACGCATTACGCGGAAATTGACCCGGACAACCTGGAACAGATGACGGCGGCGGGCCTGGGAAGTGCAGAGTTTTTCGCCTCGCCCGACTTGCTGCACACCAAGGATCTGTCCAGCGCCAAAGCCATCAAGGGCCCGTTGAAAGACCTCAAGGCGCTGATGGTTGCAAGCTCCGGACTCAAGGCCATCAGCTTGGGTCGAACATCGGCGCAAGGCCTGCTCAAAGCCATCGATGGTCAGTTCGCCGACACTCTGGAAGTGAAGCTGCCGGGATCGGTAATCGTCGCTCAATGGCACACGGTTTAGAGGGAAATCAACGTTTGGGGATGGTTCTGGATCGCCGTTTCCTTATCGCCAAATCATCGGAAGTTAGAAGAAAAACGACCGCTCGTCGAACGAAGCCCCCTCTGTTTTGACAGCTTAAGATGGGCATCTATAGTGCAGACGCGGCCTGTTGGAAGGAACCCGGGCCGGTCACTTTATAGGCAAGGAGCCAGGCCAGCTCGTACCCTGTGATCGGTGGGTTCCCCGTAGTAGCGCGCTTACAACAGCCGCAAGGCAATCAAGCGTTGTTGCGTCTGGTAGATGCCAGGCGCTCACTATGATCAAGGAGCTTTACTATGTCTCGAGTCACGGATGTGCTTGTTTCGATCGACACCGAATCCATTCTGAAAAACTACCCGAACATCAGCAAAAACCCTAACGCGCCAACGCTTATCGATGTCAGTCATGTGTACATGGTCACCAACCGGGACAACGTGATCAATGGCCAGGCCGGTGGCGAGCTGAATCTGAAAGCCTCGGTCGGTGACCTGATCCGCTGGCGCGAAACCAGCCTGTCGCAGAGTTTCGAAACGGCAGTGGTTTTCTACAAGTTCATCGGCAACGCGGGTAATGAGCTGATCTCGACACCGACGCCACGCAAAGCCACCGCGTGTGTTGCCGTGCCAAACACCAGCAACCCGTCAGTGCCTAGCTGCCAGAAAGTCGATAACCATTACTGGTCTTCGGAAACCCTGGCCACCGGTAGCGTGACCTATCACTTCAACTTCCTGATCGTGAACCGGGACTGCCAGATTGTAGGTTGCTGCTCGTGGGATCCGTTCATCACCATCCGTAACTGATCTGGACGGCCCCTTGGCGACAAGGGGCTTTCCCCTCTGCCTCGCGCCCCGACTGGAACTGGATGTCTTGCGTAAGCCGCAGCGGTGGCCGCGACCCACCCACATCATGAAAGGAAGCCGTGATGTCCACAGATACCAGCGCAAACCCGTCATCCACCACTGAGCAGGCAACCAATGTGTTGCTGATTGTCGACGCCGAAACCCTGCTCACCCGCCACCCAACACCGAGCCTCGACCCGCAGAAACCGACCGTGATCGACGACGGCTTCATTTTCACCTTTGGCGCGTCCCTGGGAACAACGCCAACGTCCAAGAGCACCTGCCTTGAACTACCCGCTAGTTCAACCAAAACCTTCCACATCCGTGGCCGAACCGTCGGCCTGCACGCCGAGCATAGCGTGGTGTTTTACAACCTGACTGTGGGCGACGCCGGTGTGTTCTCAACACCGCATCTAGTGGTGCACAACGGCCAGACCTTGCCCGCCCCCAATCCCGAATCCCCCACCGAACCACTCCCGGTGAAAGCCGATGATCACTACTGGCATTGCCAGCAGCTGAGCACCGGTGTCGAGCAGTGCGAGCTGAGCTTTATGCTGGTGAACAGCAGCTGTGAAGTGCTGGGGTATTTCAGCTGGACGGTTGGGGTGAAGCTGTCGAGCTAAACAAAAAACCGGCTTCAATAGCCGGTTTTCAGTTTTTCCTGCGGTGATCAGCCGTAATACCCAACTGTCTTTTTCAACTGATCCGAATAGTCGTAAATATCATCGACCGAATTGATCGGATGACGGGTTTCGTTCTTCTCTTCGTCGAAGATACCGATGTACTTTTGTGACCGATTAAAATGCAGGCGACAGATCGGTTTACGGTTATTGTCATCGAGCAAGATACCGAAATAGCTCTGTGTATCGCGCTGCACGATGCGTTTTGCATCGACTACCGAACGCACCACCGCACGGACAATGTGATAGCCCTCCAGCTCTTCGAGCGTGGTCAATACCTTGTCATCCGACTCATTACGCTCATCCGGCCCCGAGGTATCTGCACCTGTCTCCGGCAGTGAGGACAGGCTGGGCTGAATGGCTCCGCTCATAGCTGATTTGAGACGATCGTTGATCTGATCGTTGAGAAACTGCACTACGGCTTTTCTTGTCAATTCCTGAAACTGCTCCCGGACTTTTTGTGTGATCACACCGTCGTAAACCCGGGACGCAAAGACTTTTACGAAATCGTCATCAGGTTTGCTGACTTGGGCCGCGATCACTTTTTTGATCTGGCTGACGTATTTCAACTCACCCGCTGCACTGATAATCGAATCGACATCGAATGCGGACTTGGTCAGCTTCGTCAGTTCTGGGACTGAATACTCGTCGATATCGAGCAAATCGAGTTCAAGGAAAGGTTTTTCATCCATCTTGTTGGGGGCGTCCAGATCCGTAAAAAACTTGTAGACCTGACCATTGGTGAGGATCGAGATTCGAGCGCTGGTGACATGGAAGTAACGAAACAACTGCGATGCGTGATTGATGTGCAATGGTTCACCAATCTTTTTACACTCGATCAGGATCTGAACCTCCCCTTCCTTCATGATCGCGTAATCGATTTTTTCTCCTTTCTTGGTCCCAACATCGCAAACGAACTCAGGGGTCACTTCCGACGGATCAAAAACATCGTAGCCCAGTACTGTGCTGATAAAAGGCATGACAAAAGCGTTTTTGGTCGCTTCTTCCGTCTGAATTGCAGCCCCTTGCAGACGAACTTTTGCGGCGAGACTTGCAAGCTTTTCGATAAATTCCATGAGTGGCCTCTTACCTGTTTCCGATCCGTGTATGTGCATGCTGGCAAATTGACTGCCATTGATACTAGACACAAACCGGCACAAAGAAAGAAACCGAACGTGGATAAAGGTCAGAAGAAGAGCGTTCCTACGAACACGAAAGACAGGGATGCTCTATAGCCGTTCAGGAAGATGAATGACCGCGCTCTACCAAAGAAATGCAAAACGAGATGCGGGGGCTGGAAACACAGCATTGGTGACAGCGAGACAATTTCGCTGGAAGGTTCACCTGCTGCTGACAAGCAACAGCAGGATTTGAATCAGTGCTGGTCAGCGTCCGCGTCAACCATCCACCCGACCCGATTGGCTGTTAGCCTGAAGGGCCCTGGCCATATGCAAATGGTTTTCGAGCTTGGGCAGGGTCTCTGCAACGAAGGCCTTGAGCTCCGGCACGTCGGTGGTTTGTGCCTCCTGCTTCAACTGTTCGATGGCTTTCTGGGTAGTTTGCACCTGGCTGGCGGCATAGGTCGCGTCGAACGAGTCGCCGTCCCTTACCTCAGGAATCAGCGCCTTGGCCTTGTTGGCCAGCTCGTCTCTGGGGGCAACGGGCAGATCGAGTTTCTTGGCGATTTTCGCCAGATGCTGGTTGGCCGTAGTGCGGTCGTTGATCACCACAATCGCGTAATCCTTGACCTCTTTGGATTCGGTCTTCTGGTGAGCCAGGCGGCTGGCCTCAATGTCGGCCATGCCTTTGGCCGAGGCGTCGTTGATGAATTCGGCTGGCGACTGGGCAAAAGCGCTGCTGGCGCCCAGGCCCAGCAACACGGCAAAACTGATGGTCGATAATCGGCTGGCCATACGCTTCATGGTCACGCCCTCCTGAACAGGCAAATGAGTGCAGCGGGCATCCCCGCCTGACGTCTGAAGTTAAAACACCACAAAGGTTTAGAAAAGTTGAGCCTGCCGCGACGAACGGTGCCCCGCGCCAACGTCGAATCAGGCGCGGTCCAGGCGCCCGCTCAAGCGCTTGGCAGCGTACATGGCCTCATCTGCGTGCTTGAACAATTGCTTTTCCTCACTGCCATGCTCGGGGTAAAGCGCGATACCGATGCTCGGCATGATGTTCAGGCTATGGCTGTCCAGACGCATCGGCTGGCCGAGCACCTGTCGGATCTTGATCGCCACACGCGCCGCGTCTTCGGCAGCCTGAATGCTGTCGAGCAAGACCACAAACTCATCACCGCCAATGCGCGCCACCGTGTCGGTCTCACGCACGCAGCCTTGCAGTCGATTGGCCACCGCTTGCAGCAACATGTCGCCGACGCCATGGCCGTAGGTGTCGTTGACCTGTTTGAAATGGTCCAGATCGACATACAACAGTGCCATGCGCCCAGAATTTTTTCTGGCTTTGCCGAGGGCCGCAGTCAGGCGTTCACGCAACAGCTCGCGGTTAGGCAAGCGGGTCAACTGGTCGTGCTGCGCCATGAATTGCAGCCGGCAGTGCAACTGCTTGCGCTCAATGGCTGCCGCGAGCTGGGCACAGACGTATTGCAGCAGCTCCTTGTCGCGCTCGGTATAGCGTTCGCCACCGGGTACACTTTTGACGATCAGTGCACCAATGGTGCCTTTCTGTGAGTTCAGCGGCACACCCAACCAGCAGGGTGAGTCCTGGCCATTGCCGACCTCGGACAGTCCGGGCATCGAGACAGGTTGGTCAGGTGTCACCAGCACCGGCTGCCCCGTTTGGATCACCTCGGTGCAAAGCCGGCCGGTAACGCTGCACAGCGGATCGCTCTCGTGTTCGTCGACGTGGTACGGGAAACTCAATTGCTCGCAGTGCTCGTCATAGAGCGCCACCGAGAAGTTCAGCGCCGGCAGCCATTCGCCAATCAGTTGATGGACGAGCTTGAACAGCGCCAGCAAATCCTCAGCGGCATGGGCGGCTTCGGAGATCGCGTACAGTGCGGCCTGCCGGGACTCTGCCTGTTTGCGCTCGGTGATGTCACGGGCCACGGCGATGCGTAGCTGATCGACTTCAGACCAACGCGCCGACCAGAGAAGATGAACCACCTGACCATCCTTGCGCAGGTAGCGGTTTTCGAAGTTCGGGTTGGGCTGGCCGCGCATGATTTCCCGGGCGGCATCCAGGGTCCGTTGGCGATCGGCCGGGTGGACCATCTCGATCATCGGCTGGCCGATCAGCTCGTCCGGGGTGTAACCGAACACTCGCTCGCTGGCGGCACTGACAAAGACGAAGCGACCCTGGCTATCGACCGCACACACGACGTCGAGCAAAAGATCGATATAGCTCGCCAGCGGCGCGGAATTACTGGTGCTCATCAAAGATGGATACTGTCCAAAAGTGCAGCCGTGAGTATCAATCCCTGGACCCGGCATCGCTGAAACGGATGTCCTGATGCAGCTGTCGCAGCCCTGCGCGCAGCCTCAAACTTTATTCGTCAGCAACCCTGGCACCGCGTGCAGCAAGGCGTTGATGGCGAAACCGATGAACATTACCCCGCCAATCCGGGTAAATGCCAGCTCATGACGCTGATACAGCGTGCGCACCCGACGAGTGCCCACATTGCCGATCAGAATAGCGTATGCGGCGATACCGCCAATGAAGCCTGGAAAAATCAGCTATGGACATACCGGGAGTACGCCCGGTCATGGGGTGAAAAACTTCATCCCGGCATAAGGTTTCTGGCGGCACGCCTCAAGTCGCGACGCCAGATCCCCGACATGGACTTCAAGCTTGTGCCCATCTGGATCCAGGAAATAAAACGACGCGCCTTCGCTGCGATTGTCCCGCCACTCTAGAACACCTACAGCTCGCAGTCGTTCAACCAATACCGGGAAGTCGCTGGCGGCTACGCTGAATGCGTAATGGGTGTATTCGACCGCCGCCTCAGTCTCGCGCAGCGGATCGAGAGACAGGCACAGCCACAACCCCGGCAACGACAGATAGGCGCCGCTATCCCAGGTGGCGTCGAGGCGCAGGTGCAACAGGCCATGATAGAACGCCACGCTGCGGTCCAGATCAGTGACCGCCAGGGTTAGGTGGTTGAAACCGGATAGCATCGGTTCAGAGCCCTTTTAACTCTTTCGGAACAACATACCGCTGACCGTCATACCGCAGCGTCGTCAGTACCGTTTTCCCCACCGTATCTTTGGATTCACATTCGCCATTTTTCACCGAGTCTTGCGAGCCGGTGGTCACCGATTTGACGATCAGGTCGGCGAAGCCGTGGCTGCTGGTTTTAGCGATATCCAGAGTGCGTTTGATGTTCGAGAACTCGCCCGCACAGTTGGTATCCCACTCACCGCTAGCGGATTCGATCACCAGTTGCTCCAGTACCGGGCGTAGCGTGTTGCCTTCGCGAACATACAGCGACAGCTGGGACTCGCCGAAAGGATTGGCCCGCGACGAGCCTGTGAACCCCGCACGCACACCGAATGCCCGCAGGTCGGAAGTAAGCTTGTAGCGCGCGGTGTCGATGCTCAGCCCATCGAACCGGACGGCATCGGAGCTGAACACCGAGGCTTTGGCATAGCGGGCCAGTGGCTTACCGTCGACATTGGACACCACGGCCAGTTTCAAGTCGTACATGCCCATGCCGTCAGGCTCATTGCTCTGGGTCGGATCCGGCTCGATTTGCGACAGTGCGGTGATGGTCTGGCCGTCATAGGCCGGCCAGTCCTTGCACACCGAATAACCCGGTACACCCTCGGGCAATGGTGGTGTTACACACTCGGCATACGCCTGGGTCGCGCCCAGCGCACCACTCATTGCCACACATCCCAACCAGCTGTATTTCAAGGTCATTCCCTGTTCCTTGCGAACGTCATCAATCGATAAAAGATCAGCCTTGCACTATCGCCTGCCCGGTCTGTCGATTCAACCCGTTCGATACAGCAGTTCAAAACGCGCTACGAAAGATCTCCTCGATCTGCCGCTGATCCGCCGCCCGCGGGTTGGTCAGGCCGCAGGCGTCTTTCAAGGCGTTGGCGGCAAGGATCGGAATGTCTTGCAACTTGGCGCCGAGATCACGCAAACCACCGGGGATTTCCACATCCCTGGCCAACGCGCGGATCGCCACAATGGCTGCTTGAGCGCCCTCTTCCGGACTGACACCGAGGGTGTCGACCCCCAGAGCCTGCGCCACCACCGCCAGGCGTTCGGCACAAACCGCGGCATTGAAGCTCTGCACGTGCGGCAGCAATACCGCGTTGCAGACACCGTGGGGTAAATCATAAAAGCCGCCCAACTGGTGCGCCATCGCATGCACAAACCCCAACGAAGCATTGTTGAATGCCATGCCGGCGAGGAACTGCGCATACGCCATGTTTTCCCGGGCGATCATGTCGCTGCCGTCGTGCACGGCCTGACGCAGGTTGCGGCTGATCAGCTCGATGGCTTTCAGTGCGCAGGCGTCGGTGATCGGGTTGGCGGCCGTGGAAACGTAGGCTTCGATGGCGTGGGTCAAGGCGTCCATGCCGGTCGCCGCGGTCAGGCCCTTGGGCATGGCCGCCATCAGCGCCGGGTCGTTGACCGACAGCAGCGGCGTGACGTTGCGGTCGACGATGGCCATTTTCACGTGACGCGATTCGTCGGTGATGATGCAGAAACGGGTCATCTCGCTGGCAGTGCCGGCCGTGGTGTTGATCGCGATCAGCGGCAATTGCGGCTTGGCTGATTGGTCGACGCCTTCGTAATCGGCGATCTTGCCGCCGTTGGTGGCGCACAACGCGATGCCTTTGGCGCAATCGTGGGGCGAGCCGCCGCCCAGGGAGATCACACAATCACACTGGCTACGCTGGAGCAGTTCCAGGCCGCTCTCGACGTTGGCGATGCTCGGGTTCGGTTTGGCACCGTCGAAAATCACCGAATCGATGTCCTGCATCGCCAGTTTTTCAGCGATCAACCCTGCCACGCCGGCCTTGGCCAATCCTGCGTCCGTTACGATCAAGGCCTTGCGAAATCCATAGTTGCGAATGGCGTTCATGGCTTCGTCGAGGCAACCGGTGCCCATGATGTTCACCGCAGGAATGAAAAACGTGCTGGTCATCACCAATCCTCTTCGATGGGGCCGAACCGGCAACCCCGATTCAGCGGTGGCCCAAAGGATCGACCCATCCGTTATCGCGCATCTTGATCTGGCTCAACACCCGGTCGTGATAAAGTCTGCGCCCTGCACTCCACCCGCTTGAGATGACCGACGCGATGACCGATTTCCAGGAATTTGATGCCCGACTAGAAGACTGGAATGCGTTGCGCGCAACCACCCCGTTCAGCGCCCTGCTGGTGGGCAACGGCGCCAGCCGTGCGGTATGGGATGATTTTGGTTACGACTCGCTGTTCGAGAACGCACGCACGGTCGAAGAAAAACCGTTGAGCCAGTCCGAACTGAGCGTGTTCGACGCGATGCAAACCCGCAGTTTCGAGCAAGTGCTGAGCGCGCTGAAAACCACCAGCCGGGTCAACAAGGCCCTGGCCGTGAGCTCCGCCGCACCGCGCAATCGCTACTACGCGATCAAGGAAGCGCTGATCAACACCGTGCATGCGGTGCACATCCCGTGGCGCCTGGTGCAACCGTCAAGCCTGGCGGCGATCAATCAGGAATTGAGCACCTATCCGACGGTGTTCACCACCAACTACGACCTGCTCAATTACTGGGCGATCCAGCACCAACCCGATGCCATCAGTGACCTGTTTCACGGCACCGAGCCGAGCTTCGACCTGAGCGCAAGCACCGCGGATAAAACCCGCCTGCTCTACTTGCACGGCGGCTTGCACCTGGTGCGCAACCAGGATGGCACAGCGCGCAAACTGACCTCGACGGAGGGTACGCTGCTGGGCAGTTTTGCGATCAACAACACGATCAAGACGCTGGACGACGTGCCGCTGTTCGTCAGCGAAGGCAGCTCTGAAGACAAGCTCAAGACCATCCGCAGTTCGGATTACCTGTCGTTCTGCTACGACCAGTTACTCAAGCAAAGCGACGCGCTGTGCATCTTCGGCCACAGCCTTGGCAAGCAGGACGCTCACATCGTTCATGCGCTGCGTCAGGCACAACCGAAGACCGTGGCAGTCTCGATTTACCCGCGCAGCGCGGCGTTCATCCAGAGCCAGAAGCGGCATTATGCGAAGGTGTTTGAAGGGACTGGCGTGGAGCTGAGGTTTTTTGATTCCAAAAGCCATGCGTTGGGTAGCCCGAAGCTATCCGTTCCAGTCGAGGTTTAGTGGCGCCAGGATCGACGCCATCGCGAGCAAGCTCGCTCCCACATTTGATCTGCGACGTACATACCCCCTGTGGGAGTGAGCTTGCTCGCGATGCTTTTTGCAGTCGACTCACTCCTCGCCGCTATGCACCACCACCAGCAACTGCGCCTGTACCTCGCCCACCGAGCGCAGGCGATGCGGCTTTTGCGCGTTGAAGTGCAACGCGTCGCCACGGTTCAGAATCACTCGCTCGCTCATGAAGTCGACTTCGACCTGGCCTTCATGGACGAACAGAAACTCCTCCCCCATATGCTCCTTGAAGGTCTTGTCGCTGAATTCTTTGGGCGGATAAATGATGAACGGCAGCAGGCTGCGCTCGCTGACCTGATGGGCCAGCACCGCATAACCCGGAGCCTGATCATTGGCCGCCAGCGACTGGCGCTCTTCGGCACGTACCAGGCTATAGCTGTCGAGGCTGATGGTTTCCTCGGAGAACAATTCCTCGACCTTGACGTTCAGCGCCTTGGCCAGTTTCAGCGCTGCAGCGATGGACGGGGTGTTCAGCCCGCGCTCGACTTTCGACAGATAACTCTTGGTCATGCCGGATTTTTCGGCCAGGGCCTCCAGCGTAACGCCGAGTTTTTTTCGCAGTAATTTCAAACGGATAGACATGTGGAGCGATTAATCCATCAAGGAGGCAACGATTAGTCCTTGCCAATGACACAAAGTGTCATATAGCCTCTTAAGTGTCATTTGTGCTCACCCAACGACTTTGCGAGCAGCGGGAAAACACATCCGACGTCCATTGATCACTGCAAAGGACACCCGATATGGCCAAGACATTAGCACTACCCAAGGACCAACTCATCAAGCAGGCGCTTTCGCAGATGCAAAGCACGCTGGCGGATAATACGTGGACCGACCGGCAAAAGCTGGCCCTGACCTGCCGCATTCTGTTCGAGAACGGTCACGACTCCGGCCTGGCCGGGCAAATCACCGCCCGTGGCCCGCAGCCCGGCAGCTATTACACCCAACAACTGGGCCTGGGTTTCGACGAAATAACCGCGAGCAACTTGCTGCTGGTCAACGAAGACCTGGAGGTGCTGGAAGGTCACGGCATGCCCAACCCGGCCAACCGTTTCCACAGCTGGGTGTACCGCGCCCGGCCGGACGTGAACTGCATCATTCACACGCACCCGATGCACATCGCGGCGTTGTCGATGCTGGAAGTGCCGCTGGAAATCTCGCACATGGACCTCTGCCCACTCTATGAAGACTGCGCCTTTCTCGAAGCCTGGCCGGGTGTGCCAGTGGGCAACGAAGAAGGTGAAATCATCGCCGGTGCCCTGGGCGACAAGCGTGCGATTCTGCTTTCCCACCACGGTCAGCTGTCGACCGGAAGGACCATCGAGGAAGCCTGTGTCATCGCGCAGTTGATCGAACGCGCGGCCAAATTGCAGCTGCTGGCGATGTCGGCAGGCGAACTCAAACCGATTCTGCCGGCGCTCGGCCGCGAAGCCCATGACTGGATCTCCAGACCCAAACGCCACGGTGCCGCCTTCAACTACTACGCTCGGCAGAACCTGCGTCAACACGCCGATTGCCTGAACTGAATCCATCCCTTTACTTAACCGGAGAGACGCCATGTCTACCCCTTCTATTCACGGCATCATCGGCTACACCATCACCCCGTTCACCGCTAATGGCGAAGGCATCGATCTGGATGCGCTGGGTCGCTCCATCGACTGTTTGATCGACGGCGGCGTACACGCCATCGCTCCGTTGGGCAGCACCGGCGAAGGGGCGTACCTGAGTGATGCAGAGTGGGATCTGGTCAGCGAGTTCAGCATCAAGCACGTGGCCAGGCGCGTGCCGACCATCGTCAGCGTCTCCGACCTGACCACCGCCAAAGCCGTGCGCCGCGCGCGTTTCGCCGAGGCGCATGGCGCCGATGTGGTGATGGTCTTGCCGACGTCCTACTGGAAACTCAGCGAAGCCGAGATCCTTGCCCACTACCGCGCCATCGGCGAGAGCGTCGGTGTGCCGATCATGCTCTACAACAACCCGGCCACCAGCGGCACCGACATGTCGGTGGAACTGATCCTGCGGATTTTCAACACCGTGGAAAACGTGACCATGGTCAAGGAGAGCACCGGCGATATCCAGCGCATGCACAAGCTGCACTGGCTCGGCGAAGGTCAGGTGCCGTTCTACAACGGTTGCAACCCGCTGGCGCTGGAGGCTTTCGCAGCAGGCGCCAAAGGCTGGTGCACAGCGGCACCGAACCTGATCCCGCAGCTCAATGGCGCGCTGTATCAAGCGGTGTTGGCCAATGACCTGGGCACGGCTCGGGAGTTGTTCTATCGCCAGTTGCCGCTGCTGGACTTCATCCTCAAGGGCGGTTTGCCGGCGACCATCAAGGCCGGTCTGCGCATGACCGGGCTGGACGTTGGCGACCCGCGTCTGCCGGTGTTCCCGCTGGGTGAAGCAGCTCGCAGCCAACTGCAAGGGTTGTTGAACTCGTTGCGCTAATCTTCAGGCACATACAAAACCAATGTGGGAGCGAGCTTGCTCGCGATGGCGATCTGACATTCAACATCTCCGTCGAATGTTATGCCGCTATCGCGAGCAAGCTCGCTCCCACAGGGGATTTGTACTGGTCTTGAAAGAGGGTATTCAAAGCACCGGCAACGTCTTGTCCTTGATCACCTTGGTCGGCCCGTTGGCCTTGACGCTGGCGATGCCTTTTTCCAGTGCTGCGTCGGAAGAATAGGCCTCGCTGCTGCCGATAATCTGATGGTTGGCGGCCTTGAGATTGAAGTAAGGATGGCCATCCTTGGTGGACTTTTTCTCGTAGCGTTCATCCAGTGGGCTATTGGCCTGAACCGAGGCAATGCCGCCATCAGCGGCGCTGCGCGTGGTGTACAGCTCGCTGGTGAGAATGGTCTCGGCGTTGGCCGCTTTCAGCACAAAGCGAAACTGGCCATTGATGCTTTTGCTCAACTCGTACCATCCGGACATGGTCGTTCTCCTTGGCGATTGAAGGGGTTCGCGCTTCAGAGTAAAGACCACGCCACCCTACTTCACCACCGCGCGCACCACCGACAACTCCGGCGTCGTCACCCGGCGCTGGCTCAGGTAACGCGTGCAGCTGACCCGCAGGAACGAGGCGAAATTCACCACTTCGCCCCGGTAGTCCATCACCTCTTCATAGAGCTTGGCGATCAACTGGTTGGTGGTCATGCCATCGACTTCGGCAATCTCGCTGAGGATGTCCCAGAACTGGTTCTCCAGCCGCAGCGTGGTCACCACCCCACAGATACGCAGCGAGCGCGAGCGTGACTCGTACAGGATCGGGTCGGCTTTGACGTACAGCTCGCACATGCGCAGGTCTCCGCTTACAAAGTGATTTTGGTGCCCAACAGACCAAGGAAACCGGCCAGCCAGCTCGGGTGCGCCGGCCAGGCTGGAGCCGTCGCCAGATTGCCCTGAACGTGACCTTGCGTCACCGGAATATCGATATACGTGCCACCGGCCAAACGCACTTCTGGTGCGCAGGCGGGATAAGCGCTGCATTCGCGGCCTTCAAGAATCCCCGCCGCCGCCAACAATTGCGCACCATGGCAGACCGCCGCAATCGGTTTGCCGGCCTTGTCGAAGGCTTGCACCAGTTGCAGGACTTTTTCGTTCAGGCGCAGGTATTCCGGCGCCCGACCACCCGGCACCAGCAACGCATCGTAGTCCGCCGCATCGACCTTGGCGAAGTCGAAGTTCAGCGCAAACAGGTGACCGGGTTTCTCGCTGTAGGTCTGGTCGCCTTCGAAATCATGGATCGCAGTGCGCACGGTCTGCCCGGCAGTTTTGTCGGGGCACACCGCGTGCACCGTATGACCGACCATCAGCAGCGCCTGAAACGGCACCATCACTTCGTAGTCTTCGACGTAATCGCCGACCAGCATCAGAATTTTTTTCGCGGCCATGGGGATGACTCCTCTGGTAAAAACTTGGGCAGGAAGGAGTATTCAAGGTAGTCCGAATCCAGCGGGACGGGTAATAACCAGCTACTACGCCGTAGGTACCGCGTCATCGTTCATCGCGGGCAAGCCCGCTCCCACAGGGTACGGTGTCGTTTTTGTGGGAGCGGACTTGCCCGCGAAGGCGTCCGCAAACTGTACGGATAAGTCCGTGTCCAGCTGTAACAGCGCAGCGTGCACAGTTTGTGGCTAGATGAACGCTCTCCCGCCACTTTCGAATTCTGGTTACCGTTATGTCCTCCCGCGAAAACACCGGCATGGCGCTGGGCCTGCTCGGCGTCGTCATCTTCAGCCTGACCCTGCCCTTCACCCGGATTGTGGTGCAAGAAGTCCATCCGTTGCTCAATGGTCTGGGCCGAGCGTTGTTCGCGGCGATTCCGGCAGCGATGTTGTTGCTCTGGCGGCGGGAAAAATGGCCGACCTGGAAACAGGTCAAAGGCCTGACCCTGGTGATCGCTGGAGTGATTCTCGGTTTCCCGGTGCTCTCGGCCTGGGCCATGCAAACGCTGCCGGCGTCACATGGCGCGCTGGTCAACGGTTTACAGCCATTGTGCGTGGCGCTGTATGCGGCGTGGTTGTCCCATGAGCGGCCGTCGAAAGCCTTCTGGGCTTGCGCCGCATTGGGCAGCGCGTTGGTCCTGGGTTACGCGTTGATCAGCGGTGCCGGAAGTATCCAGGCCGGTGATTTATTGATGCTTGGGGCGATTGCCATCGGCGGCCTGGGTTACGCCGAAGGTGGCCGGTTGGCCAAGGAGATGGGCGGCTGGCAGGTGATCTGCTGGGCGCTGGTGCTGTCGACACCATTGTTGATCGGCCCGGTGACGTATCTGGCGCTGCAGCACCAAGGCGAGATTTCGGCGAAAACCTGGTGGGCCTTCGGTTACGTATCGCTGTTCTCGCAGTTCATCGGCTTCTTCGCCTGGTACGCCGGACTGGCGATGGGAGGCATCGCCCGGGTCAGTCAGATCCAGCTGCTGCAGATCTTCTTCACCATCGCCTTCTCGGCGCTGTTCTTTGGCGAACACATCGAACCGATTACCTGGCTGTTTGCGGTCGGGGTGATTGTCACCGTGATGCTCGGGCGCAAGACGGCGGTGCGCCCGGCACAACCGGGCACGTTACCGACGGGTATTCAGATCAAGCCGTTCAAATAAGCAGCCCATCGGCCCGCAGCAGCGTTTCCAGACAATGCTCGGTGATGTGGTAGAACGCCTTGAGCTCCTGGATTTTCACCAACAGCTGGGCCGGGTCCACCGGTTCAGCGCGTTTGACTGCCAGGATCATCTTGTTCTTGTTGGTGTGGTCCAGGGAGATGAACTCGAAGACCTTGGTTTCATATCCGCAGGCCTCGAGGAACAACGCCCGCAGGCTGTCGGTGACCATTTCGGCTTGCTGACCAAGGTGCAAACCATATTGCAGCATCGGCTTGAGCAGCGCCGGGCTCTGGATTTGCAGGCGAATCTGCTTATGGCAGCACGGCGAGCACATGATGATTGCCGCACCGGAGCGGATGCCGGTGTGGATTGCGTAGTCGGTGGCGATGTCACAGGCGTGCAAGGCGATCATCACGTCCAGCTCGCTCGGTGCCACGCTACGCACATCACCACATTTGAACACCAGCCCCGGATGCTCAAGGCGCGCCGCAGCGGTGTTGCACAGATTGACCATGTCTTCGCGCAACTCGACACCGGTGACCACGCCTTCGGCGTGCAAGGTGTTGCGCAGGTAATCGTGAATGGCGAAGGTCAGATAGCCCTTGCCTGAACCGAAGTCCGCCACCCGTACCGGTTTATCCAGCGCCAGCGGTGAAGACGTCAGCGCATGGCTGAAGACTTCAATGAACTTGTTGATCTGCTTCCACTTGCGCGACATCGCCGGAATCAGCTCGTGCTTGCTGTTGGTTACACCGAGATCCGCGAGGAACGGTCGGGTCAGGTCGAGGAAGCGGTTCTTCTCGCGATTGTGCTCGGCAGACGGCACTTCGCGCAGTTGCTGGGGCTTGCTCTTGAACAGCGAACTCTTGCCCTTCTTGCTGTATTCAAGCTGGGCTTCATCGGTCAGCGCTAGCAGGTGCGCGTTCTTGAAGTCCTGTGGCAACAGCGCAGCAATCGTCGCGATACCCTCTTCGACCGGGAAATTCTTGGTGATGTCACGCGTCTTGTAGCGATAGACGAAGGACAGGCACGGCTGCTCCTTGACCGTCAGTTGCTTGATGATGATTCGCTGCAAGTCGACTTCAGCGCCGACGTACTTGGCCAGCACCAGTTTGATAAAGGCGTTCTGCGCCAGGCTGGTGCTCAGCAGGTCGATAAATTGCGCATGATGATCCGGCGTGAGGCTGGCGGGAGTTGCGGTAACAGACATGTAGAAAACGCCTCGGGCGGTACGGATCGGGGAATGACGGGTATTTTAGGGGGGATGGCGCGTCGGGACACGCAGTTATTTACTGAACGGTTTGAAATCGCCCCTCACCCTAGCCCTCTCCCCAAGGGGCGAGGGGACTGACCGAGGTGTCTTTCGCAATGCTGCGACCTGAAATATCGAGTCGAACTCAGGTCTTGAAAGCAAAGGAGATCAGCTCCCTTTCACCCTCTCCCCTCTGGGGAGAGGGCTGGGGTGAGGGGTGGATTTGAAACCTGACAAAAGTCCCAATCTCACCCCAACACCACCAACCGATTCGGCAACTCATTGCGCACATGCGTCACCGGCACATGCACCTTGAGCAGTTCGCCACAGGCTTCGATGCAGGTCACAAAACCTTGCAACGTCTGGCCCTGTTTCACCCTCCGGGTGAAGGCTGCAACGATCGGGTCCCAGTTTTTGTTATCCAGCCGCCTGGAAATCCCTTCGTCCACCAGAATCTCCACATAGCGCTCGGCTTCGCAGACGAAAATCAGCACGCCGGTGCCGCCGACGGTGTGATGCAGGTTCTGCTCCAGAAACTGCCGGCGCGCCAGGTTCGAGGCGCGCCAGTGGCGCACCGACCGCGGGATCAGGTGGGTGGTGATCGACGGAATCCGGAACACCAGGCACAGCACGATGAAACTCACCCACTGCACCAGCAGCAAGGTGTGCATGTTCAGCCAGCCGGTAACGTAGTGCACGATGCCCGGCACGATCAGCGCCAGCAGACTGGCCCAGAGCAGCGGAATGTACGCGTAGTCATCGGCCCGGGCTGCGAGCACGGTGACCAGTTCCGCGTCGGTGTCGCGCTCGACACGGGCAATCGCTTCGGCGACCTGACGCTGTTCGTACTCACTCAGTAATGCCATGGTGTTGAATGCTCATTCATTATTGTTATGACCCGCTGCCTCTGCCCCCCAAGTCCTTGGCCTTCGCAGGTGCATTCCTCTTGAACGCTTGCCGTAGCTGATCGTGCAGAAGCTCCATGCCCATTACCGTGGAAGTAATCCACGTGCCTCCAAATCAAGCTCTTGGGGCATAATCTGCCCCCGCCACTGGATTGCATCGGGCCAATCGGCTAAAAGATGCCCAGCGCGAAAAGAGTTCAGAAGTTTGCTGCATTTAGCCGAACAACAACAGACGCTCCCTAATTTTGGCTGACCGGCGCGTAACCACTGCGTCCGTTTAGGCTTTTGAGATCACTATTCATGAAGAAGCTGTGTTTGCTGGGCCTTGCCATCGGCCTGGCCAGTCACTCTGTATGGGCCGACACAACGCCTGCACCGATTGAAAACAAGAACGCTTTCATCAGCAACCTGATGAAGCAGATGACCCTTGAAGAAAAGATCGGCCAATTGCGCCTGATCAGCATCGGTCCGGAAATGCCCCGCGAGCTGATCCGCAAGGAAATCGCCGCCGGCAACATCGGCGGCACGTTCAACTCGATCACTCGCCCGGAAAACCGTCCGATGCAGGACGCGGCCATGCGCAGCCGGTTGAAGATCCCGATGTTCTTCGCCTATGACGTGATCCACGGCCACCGGACCATTTTCCCTATCCCTCTGGCCCTGGCCTCGAGCTGGGACATGGACGCGATTGGTCGCAGCGGGCGCATTGCCGCCAAGGAAGCCGCCGCCGACAGCCTCGACATCACCTTCGCGCCGATGGTCGACATTTCCCGCGACCCACGTTGGGGCCGCACCTCCGAAGGTTTCGGCGAAGACACTTATCTGGTCTCGCGCATCGCCAAAGTGATGGTCAAGGCCTATCAAGGCGAGACCCCGAGCGCGGCCGACAGCATCATGGCCAGCGTCAAGCACTTCGCCCTGTACGGCGCTGTCGAAGGTGGTCGCGACTACAACACCGTCGACATGAGCCCGGTGAAGATGTACCAGGACTACCTGCCACCGTACCGCGCCGCCATTGATGCCGGCGCTGGCGGGGTGATGGTTGCGCTGAACTCGATCAACGGCATTCCGGCCACCGCCAACATGTGGCTGATGCAGGACCTGCTGCGCAAGGAGTGGGGCTTCAAGGGCCTGGCGGTCAGCGACCACGGGGCAATCTTCGAGCTGATCAAGCACGGCGTGGCCCGCGACGGTCGCGAAGCGGCGAAGCTGGCGATCAAGGCCGGCATCGACATGAGCATGAACGACACACTGTACGGCAAGGAACTGCCAGGGCTGCTGAAGTCCGGCGAGATCCAGCAGAGCGACATCGACAACGCCGTGCGTGAAGTGCTGGGTGCCAAGTACGACATGGGCCTGTTCAAGGACCCGTACCTGCGTATCGGCAAGGCCGAGGATGATCCGGCCGACACTTACGCCGACAGCCGTCTGCACCGCGCCGAGGCCCGTGACGTTGCACGTCGCAGCCTGGTGTTGCTGAAGAACCAGAACGAAACCCTGCCGCTGAAGAAGACCGCGAAAATCGTTCTGGTCGGCCCGCTGGCCAAGGCACCGATCGATATGATGGGCAGTTGGGCTGCCGCCGGTAAACCGGAACAGTCGGTCACCTTGTTCGATGGCATGACCCGTGCCCTCGGCGATAAGTCCACGCTGACCTACGTCCGTGGCGCCAACATCACCGAGGACAAGAAAGTCCTCGATTACCTGAACTTCCTCAACTTCGACGCTCCGGAAGTGGTGAATGATCCGCGCTCGGCGCAGGTCATGATCGACGAAGCAGTGAAAGCCGCTCAGCAGTCCGATGTCATCGTGGCAGCGGTCGGCGAGTCGCGTGGTATGTCCCACGAGTCATCGAGCCGTACCGACCTGAACATCCCGGCCAACCAGCGCGACCTGATCAAGGCCCTGAAAGCCACCGGCAAACCACTGGTGCTGGTGCTGATGAACGGCCGTCCGCTGACCATTCTCGACGAGAAGGACCAGGCTGACGCGATCCTCGAAACCTGGTTCACCGGTACCGAAGGCGGCAACGCGATTGCCGACGTGCTGTTCGGTGACTACAACCCGTCCGGCAAGCTGCCGATCAGCTTCCCGCGTTCGGTGGGGCAGATTCCGACCTACTACAACCACCTGAGCATCGGTCGTCCGTTCACCCCTGGCAAACCGGGCAACTACACCTCGCAGTATTTCGATGACACCACAGGTCCTCTGTTTCCATTCGGCTACGGTCTGAGCTACACCAGCTTCAGCCTGTCGGACATGGCCCTGTCGTCGACCACGCTGAACAAGACCGGCAAAATCGACGCCAGCGTGACCGTTAAAAACACCGGCAAGCGTGACGGTGAAACCGTGGTGCAGTTGTACATTCAGGATGTGGTCGGTTCGATGATTCGCCCGCTCAAGGAACTGAAAAACTTCCAGAAAGTGATGCTCAAGGCCGGCGAACAGAAAGTCATCCACTTCACCATCGACGAGGACGACCTGAAGTTCTACAACGCCCAGCTCAAATACGCGGCAGAACCTGGCAAGTTCAACGTGCAGATCGGCCTCGATTCCGAGGACGTGACGCAGCAGAGCTTCGAGTTGCTTTAACCCCCGAAGTTACCTGAAGTACCTGTGGGAGCGAGCTTGCTCGCGATGAGGTCATAACATTCAACATCTCTGTTGACTGTTATATCGCCATCGCGAGCAAGCTCGCTCCCACATTGTTTTTTGGTGTTTGGGGGATTGTGTTCAGCCCCGCCGATCCAGCAGATTCACCACCATCCGGTCCACCCATCCCCACACCCGCTGCTTGATCCGTCGCCACAACGGTCGGCGTTGCCATTCCTCAAGACTGACGCTATGACTCAAGGCAAAGTCTTTCTCGAAACTCGCCGCCACCGCCATGCTCAGGGTCGGATCGAGGGCTTCCAGGTTGGCCTCCAGGTTGAAGCGCAGATTCCAGTGATCGAAATTGCATGAGCCAATGCTCACCCAGTCATCGATCAGGACCATTTTCAAGTGCAGGAAACACGGCTGGTATTCGAAGATCTTCACCCCGGACTTGAGCAGGCGTGGGTAATAACGATGCCCGGCGTAGCGCACCGACGGGTGATCGGTACGCGGCCCGGTCAGCAGCAGGCGCACATCGATGCCCCGCGCGGCGGCCTTGCGCAATGAGCGGCGGACTTTCCAGGTCGGCAGGAAGTAAGGCGTGGCCAGCCAGATTCGCTGCTGACCGCTGTTCAATGCACGAAACAGCGACTGCAGGATGTCCCGGTGTTGCCTGGCGTCGGCATACGCTACCCGGCCCATTCCTTCACCCATCGGCGGCACCCGTGGCAGACGCGGCAAACCGAAGTGGGAGGCAGGTTTCCAGGCGCGGCGGTGGCGGTTGGCGATCCATTGGCGGTCGAACAGCAACTGCCAGTCGAGCACCAGCGGGCCGCTGATTTCCACCATCACTTCATGCCACTCACTGGTGTCGTGACCGGGGGTCCAGAACTCGTCGGTGACGCCCGTGCCACCGACCACTGCCAGCGTCTGATCGACCAACAGCAACTTGCGGTGGTCACGGTAAAGATTGCGCACCCAGCGCCGCCAGCTCAGGCGATTGTAGAAACGCAGCTCCACGTCAGCCTCGATCAGGCGTCGCCGCAGGCTCAGGGTGAACGCCAGGCTGCCGTAGTCATCGAACAGGCAACGCACGCGTACACCGCGCCCGGCGGCTTGCACCAGCGCCTGAACGATCATCTCGGCACAGGCGCCCGCCTCCACCAGGTACAGCTCAAGTTCGACCTGTTCCCGCGCAGCGGCAATCGCCGCCAGCATTCGTGGAAAAAACTGCGGCCCGTCGATCAACAGCTCATAGCGATTGCCTTCACGCCAGGGAAACACTGCACCGCTCATGTCAGCGCGCCGTGAAAATCAGCACCGCACCCACCGGCACCGACGAACTGATGGCTGACAGGCCGGCGACTGTGCGCAGGTTTTCCAGCCCTGGCAGCAGATCGAAATCCTCCGCTTTAATGATCAGCGGCTCCAGGGTCACCACTTGAAAACGCCGATCATCGAGGCGTGTCGCCAACAACTCGGCGTTGTAAGCGTGCTCTTTGCCGTGAAGGCTGACCGTCAGTGGCAAACGCAATTCGAGTTGTGCACCAGGGGCCAGATCCTTGATCGGCCGCAAATCGATCTGTGTGCTGATCAGCGCTTCAGGGAACGCCTTGATCTCGAACAGCTCTTTGCGCATGCGCTCATCGCGCAGAGGAATGCCGCTGTTGACCGACTCCAGTTCGACCTGAACTTGCGCCTGGCCGCTGGCGTCGACCTTGCCATGCAGCACCAGAAAGCGCTGAACTTCGGAGAGATTGGCATTCTTGGTGGAGATAAACGACAGACGAGAAGACTCACCGTCCAGGTACCAGTCGGCGTGGGCTGGCGAGGTAACGAAAGCCAACGGCAGCAAGGCCAGGGCTGTGCAGCAAAACCGCTTGAACATAAACACTCATGGGCAAGTAAACCTGAGCCGAACCTTAGCCTGAGTGAACGCGCTTGCAAACCGCGCAAGGCAAAAGACCGCCCCTATGGGCTCAACCGACACCCCTGACGAGCCCCGAGCCACGCAGCGATATGACTGCGCCCCATGCCGCTGACCGTCACGCGCTTGTTGGGAGCGTCATCGAGAAAACTGCTGATGGGCACGTACTGCGCCACATAGCCCTGACAATAGTCCGCCGGGTTGTTCTCGACATACCGGCACGAGCAATATTCCTTGGCGGTGTAGGCGCTGATGATGTCGGGGAACGCCCACAATGCAACTCGCTCCTGCCAGATCCAGCCAAGCAATACAACGATCAACAACAGCAGCATGCTGAGCCGTGGTCGACGAAGAATAAAACCGGGATTCATGGCTGCACCTTCTGCGCAAATGCCGCCAGTGCCAGTCTGAGCAATTCGTTGTGCCGGTAACTGCCGTCGCGATCATCGCCATAGCGCACGATCACCAGATTCTCGCTGGGCACCACGTATAGCGCCTGCCCCCAATGGCCGAGTGCAGCGAAGGTGTCATCGGGTGCGTCCTCCCAGGGTCTTTCGGCGCCGTCGACCGCCCGGTTGAGCCACCAATGCCCGCCGGGAACAGCTTCATCCTGATTGGCCTTGAAGCGAATGAACGGTTGGCGGTTGAACTCGACCCAGTCTTTTGGCAACAACTGCCGGTTACCCCAGCGACCGTCGCGCTGCATCAACAGGCCGATCCGCGCCAGATCGCGCGCCGTCATATAGGCATAGGACGAGGCAACAAACGTTCCCGTGGCATCGCTCTCCCAAACGGCACTGCGAATCCCCAAGGGGCCGAACAACGCGGTCCATGGATAGTCGGCATAGCGCTGCGCACCGACCATGGTCTTCAGCGTTGCCGACAATAGATTGCTGTCACCGCTGGAATAACGAAACGCCTGACCCGGTGGGCTGAACTCGTCATGGCCGGCAGCGAACGCGGCGATGTCCTGGCGTCCATGGGTGTAGAGCATCGCCACTATCGAAGAATTCAGCGGTGCATATTCATAGGTTTCCTGCCAGTCCAGCCCCGAGGCCCAATGCAGCAAATCAGCGACGGATACATTCGGATGGCTCTGCAAGGGTGGATAAAACTTCGCTGCCGGGTCCTGCAATTTGAACAAGCCCTCGCCATAGGCCACGCCCAACACCGCAGCCATCAGGCTTTTACTGACGGACCAGGTCAGGTGCGGTGTGTCGGCTGTGGTTGGGCCGGCGTAGCGTTCGTAGATCAATTGCCCGTCACGAATCACCAGCAAGGCATCGGTGCGAACGCCTTTACGGCTGCCGTCATCGCGCGGTGCAAAGGCGTAATCCTCCAGGGCCTCAAGCGCCGGACCGCTGATTTTCGGGCCGGGCGACCATTGCTCGGCGGGCCAGTTTTCCGCCAGAACCGGAAGGCTGACCAGCAACAGGAACAGCAGAGTCAGGCGTTTGAACACGGCAGGCACTCAGAGGGATTAACCCTCTGAGCGTAGTCGAGATAAATGACAGTTCGAAAGTTGCGCTGTCAGTGAGACCGTCATCGCGAGCAAGCTCGCTCCCACAGGGAACTGTGTAGAACATGGATCTGCGGCACGACACCATCCAATGTGGGAGCGAGCTTGCTCGCGATGAGGCCCTTCAGTTCAGCGAAGATCCCGCCAACGCCTTGGCCAACCGCTTGGCCCGAGCCCCCGCCGCCAGATCGAGCACCGCCTGATCGCGCGTCCACAACGCTGCCCATTGCGGCGGTCCGCTGGCAAAGGCTTCATTGAGCGCTGGCTTGAGCCCATCGAACTGCGCAAACAACCCGCCCAGCAACACATGCCCGGCGCTACTGTTCGGTGGTTGGCGGCTGACTTCCGCACACCCGGCCAACAGTGCCAGCAACTTCAGTTGAAGGTCTTGCGGCCAGACGCTGTCCTGACCGACACCGTACAACCAGGCACTCATGGCGCTGAGTACATAGATGTCTTCAAGGGTGCGAAACGGTTTGACGTACGCGTCCCAGCCATCTCCAGCGAGCAGTTCACACAACGCATTGTCGAGAAACAGCCGGCCGTGACTGATGTCCGGCATCAAGGCAATGGCCGGCAGCTTTTCAACCTGTACACCGGGTTCGCCGGGATACACCACCGCCAGACTCAAACGCGGTGACTCGCCCAGCTCTTCGCTGCGTGCGGCGATCAACAGCCAGTCCGCCGCATCACCTGCAGTCACGAAATCCTTGCGCCCGCTCACACGCAAATCCTTGAGCCGGGTTTGCAGGTCGGCCGGGCGCAGGCTGCGCTGTTCGGTCGCACACAATGCCCCCAGGCTCGGCGGTGCGCTGGGCCACAACATCCGCAACGCCGCCTGATACCCCACCAGAAAGGCCAAGCCCGGCGTTGCCATCATCCGCCCGCCACGCACCGCCAATTCGAACGGCGTCACCGCGCCCAATACATGCAGCAACGTCGCATACCCCTCCGCCAGATCAGGGTTTTCGGGCTGGCGCTGGTTACAGTTCAACAAGGCTTGCCAAGGCATAAACGGGTCCTCTGGGGGCTGTCACACAAGCATCACCAAAGCTTCATGGCGATGACACCGGGGCTACATAGCCTGACTTTGCACAACAAAGTCGATCGACTGCAACCCAAGACGGGTTCGCAGCCCGTACGGAGATTCGCAATGACTCAGATCGCCCGCATCAGCGACACCGGCAATGAACGCCGCCTGCAAGCCGAACGCCTGATCGGCGCCGAGGCATTGCAGGAAGCCCAGGCCCTGCGCTTCAACGTTTTCAGCGGCGAGTTCAACGCCAAGCTCAAAGGCGCAGAATTGGGTCTGGACATGGATGACTATGATGTTCACTGCGCCCACATCGGCGTGCGTGATTTGAATAGCGGACGCCTGGTAGCAACCACGCGTTTGCTCGACCATCAGGCCGCCAGCAGCCTGGGGCGTTTTTACAGCGAAGAAGAATTCAGCCTGCACGGCCTGGTCCATCTGCAAGGTCCGATCCTGGAAATCGGTCGCACCTGCGTCGACCCGGCCTACCGTAACGGCGGCACCATCGCCGTGCTCTGGGGCGAGTTGGCCGAAGTACTGAATCAGGGCGGCTACAGCTACCTGATGGGCTGCGCGAGCATTCCGATGCAGGACGGCGGCATTCAGGCCCAGGCGATCATGCAGCGTTTGCGTGAACGCTATCTGTGCACCGAGCACCTGCGCGCCGAACCGAAGAAACCGCTGCCGGCTCTCGACATCCCGTCCAACGTGATCGCCGAAATGCCGCCACTGCTCAAGGCCTACATGCGCCTGGGCGCGAAGATCTGCGGTGAGCCGTGCTGGGACGAAGACTTCCAGGTCGCCGACGTGTTCATCCTGCTCAAGCGCGACGAGCTGTGCCCGCGTTACGCCAAGCACTTCAAGGCGGCCGTGTAATGCGCCGGTTACGGGTGTACGCGCGAATCGCGCGAGTGCTGCTGGTGGTCGCGCTCGGCTTGAGCATGGCCAGCGTGTTCGGGCTGTTCGAGCGCATGGGGGTGGCCAACTCGATGGTGCGGCGCCAACGCTGGTCGCGGTTTTTCATGACCCGGCTGAGCAACGCCCTGCCCTTTCGCGTAACGGTCCACGGCGAACTGCCGCAAAAGCCGATGCTCTGGGTCAGCAACCATGTGTCCTGGACCGACATTCCGCTGCTGGGCATGCTTACTCCCTTGTCCTTCCTGTCCAAGGCCGAAGTGCGTACCTGGCCGGTCGCCGGCTGGTTGGCGGCCAAGGCTGGCAGCCTGTTCATTCGTCGGGGTTCGGGTGACAGCCAACTGATCCGCAAACAGATGAGCCGTCACCTTGAGCAAGCCCATCCGTTGCTGATGTTCCCGGAAGGCACCACCACCGATGGCCGTTCGTTGCGCACCTTTCATGGTCGCTTGCTGTCGGCTGCCATCGACGCGGACGTGGCGCTGCAACCGGTGGCCGTTCGTTATCTGCGCGATGGCCAGATCGACCCGCTCGCCCCGTTCATTGGCGATGACGACTTGCTTTCGCACTTGATGCGCTTGTTCGCCAACGATCGGGGCGACGTCGAGATCCATCTGCTCAAACCGATTGCCTGCCACGGCCAGGAACGCGCAGCACTGGCCTTTGCGGCGCAGCAAGCGGTGCAGAAGGCGTTGTTTGGAACAATCCCGGAAACGCAGCAGCGTCCTTTGCGTCCAGCGATAGCGGCTTGAAACAAATCCCCTGCAGGAACAAAAGCCCCCTGTGGGAGCGAGCTTGCTCGCGATAGCGCTTTATCATTCAACGATGATGTTGACTGACACACCGCCATCGCGAGCAAGCTCGCTCCCACATTAGATTTGCGCTATGAGGTGGTCTTGCGCAAACCTCTGAAGCTGCGGATAGAACAACCGGAAATCATCACTCAACGGCTCATACAACCGTCGCAACTCCTCCATCGCCGCAGCCAGTTCTTCAGGTCGCGACAGGCGCCGTGAAATCCCCCGCAGCACCTGGTCCAGCACCGCAAACTCCCGATAAGAACCCAGCCAGTCATTTGCCGCCATGTGCGGGGCGATCTGCGCCAGTCGCCCTGGCAACTGCGGTTCGGCAGCCAGCACCCGGTACACATCCGAAGTGAACCGTTCCAGCGGCTGGTCAGCGTAAAGCCTCCAGTCCCGCGCCAGGCAATGGTCGAAAAACACATCGAGCACGATCCCGGCATACCGCCGTCGTGTCAGCGTAAAGCGCGACAACGCCAGGTCGACCAATGGATGGCGGTCGGTAAACACGTCGATGCTGCGATGCAGCTGAATGGCCGCTTCGATCTCCGGATTGAACTGCCCTTGCAGCCGACCTTTGACGAAATCGCCATACAAACTGCCGAGCAATTGACCGGGGCGCTGGCCACCGAGATGAAGATGTGCGAGATAGTTCATGGGCGCAGCTTAGCACTGCCCCCTTGTATTTTTACAATCAACATATCGTTATAACCCGATATACCGATTTAGGCTGTCATCAGATCAAAATCATATTGGTATATCGCGAAATACCGATTTAAAGTTCGCCTCATCGCGATATAACGTTTTACCCAACCCGAGCACTGCCATGTCCACCATTGACCTCGACGAAATAATAAAAGCCCTGGCGCACCCGGTACGGCGAGAAATCCTGCACTGGCTCAAAGACCCGACCGTCGAATTCCCCGACCAATCCCACAGCAACGAGCACGGCGTCTGTGCCGGGCAGATCGATCAACGTTGCGGTTTGTCGCAGTCCACGGTTTCCGCCCATCTGGCGACCTTGCAACGCGCTGGCCTGATCAGCAGCCGTAAAGTCGGCCAGTGGCATTTTTTCAAACGCAACGAGGAAACCATTCAGGAATTCCTCCGCACCTTCAGCAAAGAGCTCTGACCCTTAGGGGGCGTTCTCAATTAGTTTCCACACCGCGCCGGGTCTGCTGTTGTGCAGGGCAAGGCGCGAGAAGCGTGGTTTGGTCGTTCCAAATAAGCTTCGAGCAACACAGCCCTGCACAACAGCAGGCCCGGCCCTTCGGGTTGAGCCTTAAAGCGGGCCATGCTGCGTTGCAGGCCTTGGAAAGGGAACAACCATTCCCAGCGGCCTGCGCCTTGCCTGGCCCGCTTTAAGGAACAACGCGGCGGGGAAACTAATTGAGAACGCCCCCTAACGTCAGTACGCCGATAAGGAATCAACAATGCCCCTCTCGCTCCTCATTCTGGCCCTGAGCGCCTTCGCCATCGGCACCACCGAGTTCGTCATCATGGGCTTGCTGCCCGACGTGGCGGCCGACCTTGGTGTGTCGATCCCTGGCGCCGGCTGGCTGGTGACCGGTTACGCCCTGGGCGTGGCCATCGGCGCGCCGTTCATGGCACTGGCCACCGCCAGGCTGCCACGCAAGGCTGCGCTGGTCGTGTTGATGGGCATTTTCATTGTCGGCAACCTGCTCTGTGCATTGGCCAGTGACTACAACGTGCTGATGTTTGCCCGTGTCGTCACCGCCCTGTGCCATGGCGCGTTCTTTGGTATCGGCTCAGTGGTGGCCGCAGGTCTGGTGCCTGCCAACAAGCGGGCTTCGGCCGTTGCACTGATGTTCACCGGCCTGACCCTGGCCAATGTGCTGGGCGTACCGCTGGGCACTGCGTTGGGTCAGGAAGCCGGCTGGCGTTCGACCTTCTGGGCAGTGACCGTGATCGGCGTGATTGCGCTGATCGGCCTGATCCGCTTCCTGCCGGCCAAACGCGACGAAGAAAAACTCGACATGCGCGCCGAACTGGCTGCCCTCAAAGGCGCCGGGATCTGGCTGTCGTTGAGCATGACCGCACTGTTCGCCGCATCGGTCTTCACCTTGTTCACCTATGTCGCACCGCTGTTGGGCGAAGTCACCGGTGTCTCGCCACGCGGCGTGACCTGGACCCTGGTGCTCATCGGCCTGGGCCTGACGGTCGGCAACATCATCGGCGGCAAGCTGGCTGACAAAGGCATGGCGGCGACGCTGATTGGCGTGTTCATCAGCATGGCGGTGGTCTCCACCGTGCTGACCTGGACCAGCGTTGCATTGATCCCGACCGAAATCACCCTGTTCCTCTGGGCCACGGCGTGCTTTGCCGCCGTCCCCGCCCTGCAAGTGAACGTAGTGACCTTCGGCAAGGCGGCACCGAACCTGGTGTCGACCCTGAACATCGGCGCTTTCAATGTCGGCAACGCACTCGGTGCCTGGGTTGGCGGCAGCGTCATCGCCCACGGTTTCGGCCTGACCAGCGTGCCCCTCGCAGCCGCTGCACTGGCGATCCTGGCGCTGCTGGTAACCCTGATTACTTTCCGTCAGAGCGGTAATCCCGAACTGGCCCCTGCTACCAACTGATACCTCACGAGGGTTGTATTAAATGACGACTATTTTCGATCCAATCAAGCTTGGCGACCTGCAACTGGCGAACCGCATCATCATGGCGCCACTGACCCGCTGCCGCGCTGACGAAGGCCGCGTACCGAACGCACTGATGGCTGAATACTACGTGCAGCGCGCGTCCGCCGGCCTGATCCTCAGCGAGGCCACCTCGGTCTCGCCGATGGGCGTCGGCTACCCGGACACCCCGGGCATCTGGTCCAACGACCAGGTGCGCGGCTGGAGCAACGTGACCAAAGCGGTGCACGGTGCCGGCGGCAAGATCTTCCTGCAACTGTGGCATGTGGGCCGGGTTTCCCACCCGTCCTACCTGAACGGCGAAGCACCGGTTGCACCGAGCGCCATCCAGCCAAAAGGTCATGTCAGCCTGGTTCGCCCACTGGCCGACTACCCAACGCCACGCGCACTGGAAACCGCTGAAATCGCCGATATCATCGACGCTTACCGCGTTGGTGCGGAAAACGCCAAGGCTGCCGGTTTCGACGGCGTGGAAATCCACGGTGCCAACGGCTACCTGCTCGACCAATTCCTGCAAAGCAGCACCAACCAGCGCACCGACAATTACGGTGGCTCCCTGGAAAACCGTGCTCGCCTGTTGCTGGAAGTGACCGACGCCGCCATCGAAGTCTGGGGCGCAGGTCGCGTCGGTGTGCACCTGGCACCGCGCGCCGACTCCCACGACATGGGTGACGACAACCTGTCCGAGACCTTTACCTACGTCGCTCGCGAACTGGGTAAACGCGGCATCGCGTTCATTTGCTCCCGCGAGAAAGAAGCCGGCGACAGCCTGGGCCCGCAGTTGAAAGAAGCCTTCGGCGGCCCGTACATTGCCAACGAACGTTTCACCAAGGACAGCGCCAACGCCTGGCTGGCCAGCGGCAAGGCCGATGCGGTCGCCTTCGGCGTGCCGTTCATTGCCAACCCGGACTTGCCTGCACGCTTGAAGGCCGATGCACCGCTGAACGAAGCGCGTCCGGAGCTGTTCTATGGCAAAGGTCCGGTCGGCTACATCGACTATCCGACGCTGTAATAAATCGCTCTACAAACAAAAGCCCCGACTCTCGCGAATCGGGGCTTAATGAGATGGTCACCCCCACACCCTGCGAGGGCTACGCTTTCGCAGGGTGTTTTGTTTTCGGAGGCCATCATCATGAGCGAGTCTGCACTGGTCGGGATCGATCTCGGTAAACACAGTTTTCATCTGCACGGCCAGGACAAATCGGGTCGCGAGGTGTTTCGCAAGAAGCTCTCGCGTCCACAGATGATGCAGTTCTTCGGCAACCTGCCGGCCTGTGTCGTGGTGATGGAGGCGTGTGCCGGCGCACATTTTGTCGCTCGTCAGCTGATCGCCATGGGGCATCAGGCCAAACTGATTTCTCCGCAGTTCGTCCGGCCCTTCGTCAAGGGCAACAAAAACGACTTCGTCGACGCCGAGGCCATTTGCGAAGCGGCCTCGCGTCCATCGATGCGCTTCGTTTCGCCTAAAACAGAGGCACAGCAGACGCTTTCCGTTCTGCACCGCCTGCGCGAATCGCTGGTGCACGACCGCACCAAAGCCGCCAATCAGATGCACGGTTTCCTGTTGGAGTTTGGTATCAGCCTGCCCAAAGGTCTGGCGATCATGAAACGTTTGGCGAGTATCCTGGCTGAGCATGAGTTGCCGGTTCGGCTCATCGGGCAGTTGCAACGACTGCACGATCACTTCGTTTACCTGGATGAGCAGATCAAGGACCTGGATAAAGAGCTGGCAAGCCAGCTGGCCGCCGATGATCTGTGCAGTCGCCTGCTGAGCATGCCGTGTGTCGGCCCGATCACCGCCAGCCTGCTGGCGGTCGAAATGGGCGACGGTCAACAGTACAAGTGCAGTCGCGACTTCGCCGCGTCTGTGGGGCTGGTGCCCAGACAGTACAGCACCGGTGGCAAGGCGAATTTGCTCGGCATCAGCAAGCGCGGTGACAAGCACCTGCGGCAATTACTGGTGCAGTGTGCTCGGGTCTACATGCAAAGGCTGGACTACCAGCGTGGCCGTTTGGCCGACTGGGTACGCTCAATGCTGACGCGACGCCACTCCAATGTGGTGGCCTGTGCTTTGGCCAACAAGCTGGCGCGAATCGCTTGGGCGCTAGCGGCTCACCATACGCAATATGAAGCAGGGCCAGACGCGCTGAACGCCTGACCCTGCGGTTGTTGCAGTACCACGAACCACCCTTCAGGTTTTGCGATAGCTGAACAACGGATGACGTGAACGGCCCACCGGCCTGACGAAGAACCTGTAAAACAAATCGGCTCCTGAAGCCGAGGGCTTTTTAAGGATCGTCAGGCGCGACTCTCATCGTGGCGCGGGGCATGCCCCAAACAGACGCCGGATAGATTTAAGCAAGCCAACCACTTCACCCATTAATCAGTATTGCAAAAACGGGGGTGACCATAGATTTTGTTTTGCGAACATTGCAGGGCCGTAGCTTCCTCACACTCATTCACAAACCCGCAACAAATTCCCTACAAAATACGTAGCTCGCTACCTATCAACCTGGCGAGCGTACGTATATAAAAGCACCCTTCACCCGAATCGGGCATTGACACAATGGGATCCAATTACGCATTTTGTTTCAATTGCGTAGGCTGGGGCTCAAGCGCAGCATGTCCAGACCCGTGTCGACCCAGCGCGCAGCTTCAATGTGTAGCTGAAAGCTGTCGGGAGCGAGCAGCCACTGATACAGAATGCCGTCAACATAAGCGTGAATGCTGATCGCAGCGCGGGCCGTGTCGAGATTCTCCGGCAACTGGCCCCGTTTCACTGCATTACGCAATGCCAGTTCGATACGCACATTGCACTCCAGACTCACGGTGCGGCGCTGCTGGCGCAGATCACACATTTCATCAGTGAATTCGCACTTGTGGAACAGAATCTCATTGATGCGTCGGGTCTTCGGGTCCAGGGCAACTTGATGAAACAAATGAATCAGCAGTTTGCGCATGCATCCCAGCGGATCCTCTTCCTCTGCACTTTCGCTCGCCCTGGCCATCTCATCCAGCGGCTCATGCAAGCTGTCGAGCATCGCCTGAACCAGATCGGCCTTGTTGCTGAAATGCCAGTAGATAGCCCCACGCGTAACACCGGCCAGGGTAGCGATGTCCGCCAGTGTCGTGCGCGCTACGCCCCTTTCGTAAAAGGCCTTTTCTGCCGCTTCGAGTATCTGGCTACGGGTTTCTTGAGCTTCCTCTTTGGTGCGACGGACCATGGCAGTAAAACCTCAATCAGGAATGCTTCAGCGATGTCTGTACACCGTCTGAACAAATGTGGGGCGAGCTCTCTGAAGTCTCATCCCCAGCCTACAATTCTCACCTTGCATCGACTTTTGTAACCGGATGGGTACTGAGCCAGGCTATTTACAAACAACCATGAACGTAAGTATATTCCTTAGCAAGCTACTTATCCACCCGGCATAATTTTTTACCTTTACACTTTTCTTGTGCGCGTGTTGCGCGCCTGACCCGAGGATCTTCATGCAATTCAAGCCAGCTGTTACCGCTCTGGTTACTGCCGTCGCCCTGGCATCGCTGCTCAGCGGATGTAAAAAGGAAGAGGCGCCCCCTGCCCCTCCAGCCCCTCAGGTCGGCGTCGTAACCCTTCAACCGCAAGCCTTTACCCTGACATCCGAGCTGCCGGGTCGCACAACGGCCTACCGCATCGCGGAAGTTCGCCCACAGGTCAATGGCATCATTCTCAAGCGCCTGTTCAAGGAAGGCGGCGAAGTGAAGGAAGGCCAGCAGCTTTACCAGATCGATCCTTCGGTCTATCAGGCCACCCTGAACAGCGCACAAGCCAACCTGCAATCGACCAAGTCGATTTCCGATCGCTACAAGCAACTGGTCAACGAGCAAGCCGTAAGCCGTCAGGAATACGACACCGCCGTGGCCAACCGCCTGCAATCGGAAGCCGCCTTGAAAAGCGCAGAGATCAATGTGCGCTACACCAAGGTCTACGCACCGATTTCCGGTCGCATCGGCCGCTCTTCGGTCACCGAAGGCGCGCTGGTCAACAATGGCCAGGCCGACGCCATGGCCGTGATCCAGCAACTGGACCCGATCTACGTCGACGTTACCCAGTCCTCGGTCGAGCTGCTTGAACTGCGCCGCGAACTGGAAAGCGGTCGTCTGCAAAAGGCCGGCGAGAATGCCGCCATGGTCAAGCTGACCCTTGAAGACGGCAGCCAGTACAAGCAACAGGGCAAGCTTGAGTTCTCTGAAGTGTCGGTCGACCAGACCACCGGTTCCGTGACCTTGCGCGCCGTGTTCCCCAACCCGGACCACACCCTGCTGCCGGGCATGTTCGTTCATGCACAACTGCAAGCCGGGGTGAACGCCGCCGCGATTCTCGCGCCGCAACAGGGCGTGACCCGTGACCTCAAAGGCGCGCCAACCGCTCTGGTGGTCGGTGCAGACAACAAGGTCGAATTGCGTCAGCTCAAGGCCAACCGCACGGTCGGCAGCCAATGGCTGATTGAAGATGGCCTCAAGGCCGGCGATCGCCTGATCACCGAAGGACTGCAATTCGTCAAACCTGGCGTCGTAGTCAAAGCCACTGAAGCAACTAACGTAGGCGCAAAGAACCCAGCCCCCGCACAGGCAGCTAACACTGCCGCTGGCGGTAAAGGGGAGTAAACCATGTCGAAATTTTTTATCGACCGTCCGATTTTCGCCTGGGTTATTGCCCTGGTGATCATGCTGGTCGGGGCTTTATCGATCCTCAAGTTGCCGATCAACCAATACCCGAGCATCGCCCCGCCGGCGATCGCCATTTCCGTTACCTACCCAGGCGCTTCCGCACAAACCGTGCAGGACACCGTGGTTCAGGTGATCGAACAGCAGCTCAACGGTATCGATAACCTGCGTTATGTGTCCTCGGAAAGTAACTCCGACGGCACCATGACCATCACTGCCACCTTCGAGCAAGGCACCAACTCCGATACCGCGCAGGTCCAGGTCCAGAACAAACTGAACCTGGCCACCCCGTTGCTGCCGCAAGAAGTGCAGCAACAGGGTATCCGCGTGACCAAGGCAGTGAAAAACTTCCTGCTGGTGATTGGCGTGGTCTCGCGTGACGGCAGCATGACCAAGGACGACCTGTCCAACTACATCGTGTCCAACATGCAGGACCCGATCTCGCGGACAGCCGGTGTAGGCGACTTCCAGGTGTTCGGTGCCCAGTACGCCATGCGTATCTGGCTGGACCCGGCCAAGTTGAACAACTTCAACTTGACCCCGGTGGACGTCAAAGCTGCCGTTGCTGCACAAAACGTGCAGGTATCTTCCGGTCAGCTCGGCGGTTTGCCTGCCCAGCCCGACACTCAGCTCAACGCTACCATCATCGGCAAGACCCGCCTGCAGACCGCAGAGCAATTCAAGGAAATCCTGCTCAAGGTCAATAAGGACGGCTCTCAGGTTCGCCTGAAAGACGTCGCCGATGTCGCGCTGGGTGGTGAGAACTACAGCATCAACGCCCAGTTCAACGGCGCCCCGGCCTCCGGTCTGGCGGTAAAACTGGCCACCGGCGCCAACGCCCTCGACACCGCCAAAGCCCTGCGCAAGACCATCGACAACCTCAAGCCATTCTTCCCGGAAGGGATGGAAGTGGTGTTCCCGTACGACACCACTCCGGTGGTGACCGAGTCGATCAAGGGTGTGGTTGAAACCCTGGTTGAAGCGATCGTGCTGGTGTTCCTGGTGATGTTCCTGTTCCTGCAAAACTTCCGCGCCACAGTCATCACTACCATGACTGTGCCTGTGGTGTTGCTGGGTACGTTCGGGATCCTCGCGGCGTTCGGTTTCAGCATCAACACCCTGACCATGTTCGGTATGGTGCTCGCCATCGGCTTGCTGGTGGACGATGCCATCGTCGTGGTGGAAAACGTCGAACGGGTGATGAGCGAAGAAGGCCTGTCGCCCAAGGAAGCCACCAAGAAATCCATGGGCCAGATCCAGGGCGCACTGGTCGGTATCGCCCTGGTACTCTCGGCGGTACTGCTGCCGATGGCGTTCTTCAGCGGCTCTACGGGTGTGATCTACAAGCAGTTCTCGATCACCATTGTCTCGGCCATGGCCCTGTCGGTACTGGTTGCCCTGATATTCACCCCGGCGCTCTGCGCCACCATGCTCAAGGCTATTCCCCACGGTGAGCACGGCGCGCCGAAACGCGGCTTCTTTGGCTGGTTCAACCGCAACTTCGACCGCGGCGTAAGAAGCTACGAGCGCGGTGTCGGTAACATACTCAAGCAAAAGGCCCCGTACCTGCTGGCCTACGTCATCATCGTGGTCGGCATGATCTGGCTGTTCACCCGCATTCCGACGGCGTTCCTGCCGGAAGAAGACCAGGGTGTACTCTTCGCCCAGGTCCAAACCCCGGCCGGCTCCACCTCCCAGCGTACGCAAGTGGTTGTGGATGAAATGCGCGAATTCCTGCTGCGTCCAGGCAAGGATGGCGGTGAAGGCGACGCGGTGAACTCGGTGTTTACCGTGACCGGCTTCAACTTCGCCGGCCGTGGCCAGAGTTCGGGTATGGCGTTCATCATGCTCAGGCCATGGCACGAGCGGAACGCCGACAACAGCGTGTTCAAGGTTGCGGCCCGCGCCCAACAGCACTTCTTCACCTTCCGTGACGCCATGGTGTTCGCCTTCGCGCCACCGGCGGTACTGGAATTGGGTAACGCCACTGGTTTCGACGTGTACCTGCAGGATCGCGCCGGCATCGGTCACGAGAAGTTGATGGCTGCCCGCAACCAGTTCCTCGGTATGGCGGCGCAGAGCAAGGTGCTGTCGCAGGTCCGTCCAAACGGTCTGAACGACGAACCGCAATACCAGCTGGAAATCGACGATGAAAAGGCCAGTGCCTTGGGCATCACGATGACCGACATCAACAGCACTCTGTCGATTGCGCTGGGCAGTAGCTACGTCAACGACTTCATCGACCGTGGTCGAGTGAAAAAGGTTTACATACAAGGCCAGCCGGGTGCTCGCATGAGCCCTGAAGACCTGAAGAAATGGTACGTACGCAACAGCCAGGGCACCATGGTTCCGTTCTCCGCGTTCGCCAGGGGCGAGTGGATCTACGGCTCGCCGAAGCTGGCGCGTTACAACGGCGTAGAAGCGATAGAAATCCTCGGGGCGCCAGCGCCTGGTTACAGTACGGGTGAAGCCATGGCCGAAGTCGAGGCCCTGGCCCAGAAACTGCCGGCGGGCGTGGGTATTTCCTGGACCGGTCTGTCGTATGAGGAACGTCTGTCCGGCTCGCAAGCTCCGGCGCTGTACGCCTTGTCGTTGCTGATGGTCTTCCTCTGTCTGGCGGCGCTGTACGAAAGCTGGTCGATTCCGATTGCGGTAATGCTGGTTGTACCGCTGGGGATCATCGGTGCCCTGCTCGCCACCAGCCTGCGCGGACTGTCCAACGACGTGTACTTCCAGGTGGGTCTGTTGACCACCATCGGTCTGGCGGCGAAAAACGCCATTCTGATTGTCGAATTCGCCAAGGAACTGCATGAACAAGGGCGCAGCCTGACTGACGCAGCCATCGAAGCCTGTCGGATGCGTTTGCGACCGATCATCATGACCTCGCTGGCGTTCGTCCTTGGCGTGGTACCGCTGGCCATTTCCACCGGCGCAGGTTCGGGTAGCCAGCATGCGATCGGTACCGGGGTGATCGGCGGTATGCTGACGGCCACCGTACTGGCGATCTTCTGGGTCCCACTGTTCTTTGTCACTGTGTCGTCGATGGGTCAACGCAAGACTGCTGATCAGGATGACGTCGCTATAGAAACTTCTAAAGAGGCTGGCCAATGAGCAAGTCGCTACTCTCCCTAGCCATCGCCGCGTTCGTGCTCGGTGGCTGCTCGCTGATACCGGATTATCAGCAGCCTGCCGCACCGATTGCGTCGCAATACCCACAAGGTCCGGCGTACTCGCCGGCCCAGGCCGCAAACCAGGCTGCAGCCGAACAAGGCTGGAAGCAGTTTTTCCGTGACCCGGCGCTGCAACAGCTGATCCAGACCGCTCTGGAGAACAACCGCGACCTGCGTGTCGCGGCACTGAACATCGACGCCTTTGCGGCTCAATACCGCATCTCGCGCGCCGACCTGTTCCCGGCCGTCTCGGCGACCGGCACCGGCAGCCGCCAGCGGATTCCGGCGCGAGCATCGCAGACCGGTAAAGAGAGCATCAACGCCAGCTACTCGGCCACCGTGGGCGTCAGCGCCTATGAGCTCGACCTGTTCGGTCGCGTTCGCAGCCTGAACGAACAAGCGCTGCAAAACTACTTCGCCACTGAAGAGGCACGCCGCAGCACCCAGATCAGCCTGGTGGCCAGCGTGGCCAACGCCTACCTGACCTGGCAGGCCGACAAGGAACAGCTGAAACTGTCCCAGGACACCCTCGCCACCTTCGAAGAAAGCTACCGGCTCACCGCCCGCAGCAACGAAGTCGGCGTGGCGTCGGCGCTGGACCTGAGCCAGTCGCGTACGGCCGTGGAAACCGCCCGGGTCCAACAGGCGAAATTCACTCGCCTGGTGGCCCAGGATGAAAACAGCCTGGCGCTGCTGTTGGGCACCGGTTTACCGGCCAACCTGGCAGCGGGCCAGCCGTTGTCCGATGACCTGCTCAGTGAAGTGCCGGCCGGTCTGCCGTCCGACCTGCTGCAACGTCGCCCGGACATCCTTGAAGCCGAACACAAGCTCAAGGCTGCCAACGCCAACATCGGCGCGGCACGGGCAGCGTTCTTCCCGAGCATCAGCCTGACCGCCAATGCCGGCACCCTGAGCCCGGACCTCTCCGGTCTGTTCAAGGGTGGTTCGGGGACCTGGCTGTTCCAGCCACAAATCAACCTGCCGATCTTCAATGCCGGCAGCCTGAGCGCCAGCCTGGATTACTCGAAAATCCAGAAGGACATCACGATCGCGCAGTACGAGAAGTCGATTCAGACCGCCTTCCAGGAAGTCTCCGACGGCCTCGCCGCACGCCTGACCTTCAACGAACAGTTGCAGGCCCAGCGTGATCTGGTGGCCGCCAACCAGAATTACTACCGCCTGGCCGAGCGTCGCTACCGCATCGGTGTCGACAGCAACCTGACCTTCCTCGACGCCCAGCGTCAGTTGTTCAGCGCGCAGCAATCGTTGATCACCGACCGCCTGTCGCAACTGGTCAGCGAAGTGAACCTGTACAAGGCTCTCGGTGGTGGCTGGAACGCGCAAACCGCGAAGAACGAGCCGGTGAAAGAAGAAGCACCGAAGCTGAAGATGTTCTGATAACACCCGTAAAAACGAAGCCCACCATTTGGTGGGCTTTTTTTTGGTTCTTCACGGAATCCCGGGAAACACAGAAACAAGAACGCCGATTTGATTGATGATGTTCGTGCGGGTGAACGATCAATGTTTACGCAAGCCGTTACGCAAACCGTAGCAGCTGTCGAGCCCGCGAGGCTGCGTTCGGCCGCGAAGCGGTCGTGAAATCAGGCAGCGCGTTCTTTCAGGCAAACCGCGTGTGCAGGATTGGCGAGGACTGCGTCCTCGAACGCAGCCTCGCGGGCTCGACAGCTGCTACGCGGGAGCCGCGTTCTTATCTGTTACTCCGGTGGATCGAGGTGGTCCAGTGCTCGATTCACCGCCAACTCGGCCAGGGAAATCATCTGTTGAATCGCCAGTGCGGTATTGCGTTTGGGACCGTCGAGGTCGAACGCCAGATCGCTGGCCATGACATTGGCTGAGGCGAGGGTTTCGCAGGCGTGGGCCAGCAGGGTTTCGCTGTCGACGTCAGGGGCGATCACAAAAATGCAGCCGGGACGTCGATCGGCTAACAGTTGTTTGGTTTCGGGCAGCACCAGGTAATGATCGAGTGCACGGTGTGCGGCGGCGTGGAGTTCTTTTGAGTCGAGGGAGGCGTAGGGGGAAACAGGGTCGGTTTCGGGAGGATTCGGCGTAGGTTTGAACATTGGGGGTCATCCATTAGTAGGGCTGCAACCATTGCGCTACTAAACGAAAGGGTGGCAGCTGTGCGCAAGTTAGTAGACCGGGTAACCCACCAAAGCCGGCGCGCCCGAGGGCGCCATGCGCACAGCTACCATCAAGTGCAGGGAAACCCTGACTGGATGACACTCATGCAGCCGTTGGAAAGTTAACGCGGGCTACTAAACCCGATCACTGATGGGCAGTGACACGGAAACAATAGAGGCGACGACCAAGGCGCACAAGCTGGCGGATTCTGGCGCAGGTGTAGGCCGTGACGCAAGGCGTTGTAGCCTCCGATGGGCACAGCGTGGGCAAGCTTAAACACCCGTCGTAGCAGCTGCCGAGCCCGCGAGGCTGCGTTCGAGGACGTAGTCCTCGCCAACCCTGCGTACGTGGTTTTCCTGAACGAACGTGTTGCCTGATTTTACGACCGCTTCGCGGCCGAACGCAGCCTCGCGGGCTCGGCAGCTGCTACGGATTCACTAGCCTTCATAACCGGTTTTTTGGGGAGCCAATTTCAAATGACAGAACGTCTCCCCCCCCAACCCCGTTGACCAGAAACACCGGCTCTTCCAGATAGTGCAGCCCCAGCCGGTTTTCGAACACTTCATCGCGTAATGCCGCCGTGGTGAAACAACCCAGCCCCAGGGCGGTGGCCACCAGTGAAAAGGTCTGACTCAGATGCCCGGCATCCATCAATGCCACCCGCAGCGCCCGGCTGAACTCATATTTCCAGGCCATCCGCTCGACCCGCGCCGTGGACACAAACACTGCCGCTGCGCCCTTGATCCACGGCTGTTCGCCACAGGCGTCGCTGATCCAGATTCGCGGGTCTTCCCGTGACAGCAGCTCGAGCCCGTGGCGGCGTACCGAATAGTGGTAAAGACCGCGTTCGAAACCTTGCACATTCATCAGCACCGCATACACCTCGGTGCCCTGCAGCGAACCGCCGGCCGGTGAGGTTTTCTTCAGGAAATAATCGCCCATGCGGTTCTGCTCCATGACCGTCGCGCCCCACGTGTAGTAGAGCAACAGGGACAATTGCTGCGCGCTCAGCGGCTGGTCACTGAAGGTTCGCGACGTGCGGCGCTCGCACAGCGAATCGAGCAATGTCGATTGGGCAATCGCGCCGGAAGGCGCCAGCAGCGGGTTTTCCAGGGCAACGAAAGGATGGGAGAAATAATCCTTGAACGCCGACGGCTGACGTCGCGCCGAGGCCTTTTGCTCAAGCTGCATTTCTAGATCGTTGACACTGATGTAGGGCGTGTGCGACCCAGTCCGAGTGCTCAGGTAAAACTCCAGCGCCGCGTCCCAATGGGCCCAAAGGCTGGTCGGATGGCTGCGCTCAATAGAAGCGCCAGTGTCAGATGACGTCTCGACCGGCTGCAGAACACCCTGGCTGATCAGCTCCCGCAGGAACGCCAGGTGGTCGTCTTGCTCGGGACTCTGCAAAACACCCGGCAGCAACAAGGCACTGCCCAGTGTCTGGGGAGTCAGGAAGTGGCGCAGCAACGGCAGAAACATTACACCGAATTCCAGACTCAGGTCCCACTGCCGATCGCGGATAAAAAACGATGCCGAGCCGACGCTGAGCCAGGTGCTTTCCCTGAGTTTCAACAGGGTTTGCGCACCCTGCTCGAGTTGCGTTTGCGGCTCTTGCCGGGAAAAACCCTGCCAGAACAAGGCTTTGGGCCGAAGGGACTTGATGGCCGTGATCAACGTCAACAGTTCTGCATCATCGGCTTTGCGGGAAATATCCCACTCAAGGGTGATCGCTTTCACCGGCGATGAATCAAACAAGTGACGCAAGATGTCCCAATCCCGCTGTGGATGGCCGGTATGTATTTCAATCAGCCGGTCCAGCGGCAACGAACGCAAGTAGGTGTTCAGGTCATAACCCAGGGTTCTGGCGGTCGCGATCGCGCTGTCGAGGTCCAGCAGAAAGCCCGAGTCACTGCGCTCCACCACTCTGGAGATGAACGCGCCTTCAGATTGGTCTTGTGCGTCGTGCAACGAAAACAACCGTGGTGCGTTTTCCAGCACCAGCAGCGTTGCCGTGAGGTCACGCAATTCGATGGCGTTGGCTACCACCGTGTCAGCCACCTCTTGGGCCAGGGTCGGCAAAATGAAGTGCTGAGTGTCGCCACCGTGAAACCGCGACCAGGAAATATGCTCGGCCAGCCAAGGCGAGCGGGTTTTTTCGCACAGCCGCCGAGTCATTTGCAGAAATTCGCGGTCCATCGCGATGCCCACGCTGCCCAGGGACAAACTGGAAGAATGCAGCAAGCTCGGTACTTGCGCACCGAGCTCAAGCAGACGCGGTTCCAGAATGCAGTGCGTCGGCTGAAACTCAACGTAATCGAAGTGCGGCAAGCCCTCGGCAAGAATCCGTTCTATGGTCGGGTCGAGCCCCTCCTCCGATAATTCATCCTGAGGCGTGTGCCGTGGCAAATGGTATTCCAGCCCGACGCCGGCCTCGGGAAACTGCGAAGCATCAAACATCGCCATGTCCGCCTCCCTGGCGTCAACCGGTCAGGCCCAGCATGCGTTTAGCCCCCGCCGCAGCGCCCGATATCGCCAACAACGCGGCGTGTTGAGTTTCCAGCGCCCTGACTTCTTTGATCAGGCTTTCCAGCAGTTGGCGGCCTTGAGGGGTGAAATCCGCGCACGCTTCGAAATCGGGTAACGCCTTGATCAAGCCTTGCAGGATGAACACCAGGCGTTTTTGCGCCCGCTGCAGTTCTTGGGACGAGCGCGAACGAACCCGCTCCAGGTATTTGACCAACGCGACGTACACGAAAAATGCATGGAAATAGCCATAGAGGTCACGCTTCTGCCCCGACCACGGCAAGGTGAACAGTGCCTCCCGCGAGGTCTCATCCCTGACGACCGGGCACACTTCGACAATGTTGTAGAGCAACTGATGAGTGGCCTCATGCACCAGCGACTCTTCGAGGTCGAGTATCGAATCATCCCGGTTCGAGATGAGGATGATCCCGGTGAAGCGCGAAGCCGAGCAGCTTCGAAATGAGCCATCGGGCAAATAACAGATGGACTTGACCAGTTTTCTAAACTGTTCACGACAGGCGGGCCACGAGTGCTCTATCCGCAACAACGCAATATTCACCACATCGCAAAAGAAACTCACGGAATGACCATGACGCTCCAATTGCTTACGGGTCGCTTCATCTTGCGGAAACTCATAACTGGGCGGTGCCACTTTCGTCACCAACGGATCAACATTAAAACGATACACGGGTGGGCAGTAATCATTCATGTGAACACTGTCGTTCTTTTTCACCCGCGCCAGCATCAGTGGAAACTCGACCAACATGTGCTCTAACTCATCGGTATTCGCTGCCTTTTTCGTGATGACCAGGTTGGCATAATGAGCCGTCAATACACTCCACACTTGAAACACCGGATCATTGATAATCACGCGCTGCTCGCGGCTCGGCGGCACGATAAGATTGAATGCCTGCTCGAAAAACTCCGCCAACTGCGGAGCATTGGGAAACAGTTGAAAAAGTTCGGTGTACAGCGCAACAAAGCTTGTGTAGCGATTTCGACTGACACGTTCCAGCAATACGTCAAATCGCGAAGGCTCCGTGTCCGGCAGAAATGTCGTGCCCTGAAACAACTCGTCATCGGATAGCTCACGCAGACCACTGTTCCCGATTTCCATTTTTCAACCTTCCCTTAGGTAGGCGGCAACGGCTTCGCCATCGTCAGACTGGCGATGCCATACCCTGATTGTTCATAAAGACGACGCGCCGCATCGTTGCGACCAAAGACATGCAGTCGCACTTCTTCGCATCCCGCCTGGCGTGCCCATGACTCGAGGGCCAACAGTGATTGTTTTGCATAACCCTGGCGGCGCTCTCCGGGGTCAATGTAAATGTCCAGAATGAAGGCACTCTTGCCGGCACCGGTGTGTCGCTCGGCGACCCACAACTCGCCAATGCGACGTTCTTGATCCTTGATCACCCAGAGTTGGTTTTTTTCAGTCGATCGCCCTTGCGGCAACAACTGCTCGAAGACACTGCGTGCCCTTTGTCCGGCCTCCTCATGGGCCCACTCCCCCGCGACGACCATACCGTTGCCATATTCCGCAACGGCTCTTTCGGCGAACGTTGCAAAGTCCGCGTTATCCATTGGAGCCAAGGTGACAGACATGAGTCATTCACTCCGCGCTCGACCGCTGTGCCTCATGACAGTTTATAAAGCCATTCGGCGTACCACCGTGAAAGACCCACCTTTCGGGGCACGCCAAATGGCATCACCGGTCGTTAATCCATGCGCGCTTGCTGTTGCTGGGTATCAAATATGGCACGCGTCCCCAGATTACTTCGAATACCGGCAGAGGCAGCTGACAGTTTTGCAGCATCAATGCCTTTAACCGCCGCAATTTCATCAGCACTTAGATGCACACCAATATTTTTAGCTGCCGAAGCAGGATCATTGTGAAGTGCATCGGCAAACCCCTGATCCAGCACAGCACGTCCAACCACCGTGGCCAGGGTCTGCTGATTGACTTTATTGCTCATGGTACTTCTCCTTGTTATTCCGGCATGACGGAAAATGCCCCCCTGACGACGCATGAAACTTTCCTTCGCCCGCCCTGGGGACTTTGAATATAGCAAGGCCACTGCTCTTTTCCAGCCATACCCACAACTCCCTTTAAACCGTTTCACGATAATCGATAACACCGTTTCTTAAGGTTAACTGGCGATGATGGATAATGCTTTAATGACAACAAGAACTGTAGGAAACCTCTTACAACTAAAGCAATAGGCACTTCTATTTAATAGCCACTAGACAGCAATGCGTCATTAATAGAACACAACGTCGGACGCCCATTATCGACCCGAATAACTATGGGATTTAATTAACAATGCTTCATACCGCTGGTGATCCGACAGGCGCTGATTAGCGTTCGATTATCGCCCAAAACCCGGTACGCCCGATTGAATCCCGCCATTGATCCCCCGCACCATTCCCTCACCTACAAGAACCCATAACAACAGGTCCGGCACCATGACTGCGCACCCTACCCGCTCCGGCTGATCTCGCCCGTTCGTTGCCCCGGATTCGAATTTTTGTCTGCAACCCCTGGTTGCGGCTGCGTCCTGCTTCATCCCTAACAATTAGAGAGACCTGACTTCATGAAGCCTTCCACCTGTGCAAAACAGCTCTTGCCGACTCTATTGACCGCCACACTGGTCAGCACGGCCTTACCGGCGTTAGCCGAAGAGTCAGGTTTTCTAGACGGCGCCCAGGCCAACCTCAACCTGCGCAACTTCTACTTCAACCGCAACTTCACCAACCCGACCCATGCGCAGGGCACGGCGGCAGAATGGACGCAAAGCTTCATCCTCGATGCCAAATCCGGGTTCACCCAGGGCACCGTCGGTTTCGGCATGGACGTATTGGGCCTGTACTCGGTGAAACTCGATGGTGGACGCGGCACTGGTGGGACGCAGCTGTTGCCGCTGGACCACGATGGTCGCCCCGCCGATAACTTCGGACGTCTGGGCGTGGCGTTCAAGGCGAAGCTTTCCAAGACCGAGTTGAAAGTCGGTGAATGGATGCCGGTGCTGCCGATCCTGCGTTCGGACGATGGGCGTTCGTTGCCGCAAACATTCCGCGGTGGTCAGATCACCTCGAAGGAAATCGACGGCCTGACGCTCTACGGCGGTCAGATGCGCGCTAACAGCCCGCGTGACGACAGCAGCATGAGTGACATGTCGATGACCGGCAAACCCGCCGTCACCTCCGACCGCTTCAACTTTGAGGGCGCCGAATACAGCTTTAACGACAAGCGCACGCAAATCGGGGTGTGGAATGCCCAGCTCAAGGACATCTACAGCCAGCAATTCATCAACCTGGTCCACACCCAGCCACTGGGCGACTGGACGCTGGGCGCCAACCTTGGCTTCTTCTATGGCAAGGAAGATGGCAGCGCACGGGCCGGCGACCTCGATAACAAAACCTGGTCCGGGCTGTTCTCGGCCAAATATGGCGGCAACACCTTCTATGTCGGCTTGCAGAAACTCACCGGCGACAATGCCTGGATGCGGGTCAACGGCACCAGCGGCGGAACGCTGGCCAACGACAGTTACAACTCAAGCTATGACAACGCCCGGGAGAAATCCTGGCAACTGCGCCACGACTACAACTTCGCTGCCCTCGGCATTCCAGGTCTGACCCTGATGAACCGCTACATCAGCGGCGACAACGTGCACACCGGGACCGTCACCAACGGCAAGGAATGGGGTCGCGAGAGCGAAATCGGCTACACCGTGCAAAGCGGCAGCCTGAAAAACCTCAACGTCAGATGGCGTAACTCGACCATGCGTCGGGACTACAGCAACAACGAGTTCGACGAAAACCGCCTGATCGTCAGCTATCCGATCAGCCTGCTCTGATGCGATAAAAATACCGCGAGGACATGAACCGTTCAGCACCGTTATGCTCCTATGGAGACTTCCATAGGAGCGACGGTTGGCGGCGTGGTGAATAACTGCGCGCCGACAGTCTGCATTCGTCCTGATCTGTCGTAGGCCAAAGCAAAAACATGAAACTGATCGCTGCTGTCTTATCAGTCCTTGCCGTTACAGTCGGCCTCAGTGGCTGTATCGGCCCACCGATCGAACTGACCCCGAAGACCGAGCAGATTCTGCGCTCGACCCCGCCGATCCGCTTTCTGCTGACCTTCGATGATGGTCCAAGCGCGTCCAGTTTTTTCAATCCGACCAGTGCCGTTCTCGATGTACTCGCCAACAACCCGATTGAGCCGGGTATCAAGGCGGTGTTCTTCGTGCAGACACAAGCCCCCCGGGCCGGTGGCAGCGAACTGGGCAAAACAATCATGCAGCGTGAACATGCCGAGGGCCAGACCCTGGGCTTCCACACCGCCACACAGTGGCATACCAATCACCGCTCGCTCTCCCCGGAAGAACTCGAACAGTCGCTCACCCAAGGCTCTGCGGACATTGCTGCGATCACCGGCAGCACGCCGGTACTGCTGCGGCCGCCGTTCTGGAATTACGACAAACGCACGTTCGCCGCCTATCAACAACATGGCTTGCACGTGTTGCTGACCGACCTGAGCGCCAATGACGGCAAAATATGGGGCTTCAATGGCAGCCCGCGCCGGCGCTCCAACATGCTCAGGCAAATGTCCGAGGTGCGCGAACGGATTGCGGCCGGCGAACTGCCGACGGTCGACGGTGTTATTCCGGTGGTGGTGACGTTTCACGACCTCAATCGCTACACGTCCTGGCATATGGGGGAGTATCTACAGATTCTGCTCGACAGCGCCCGCGAGACCGGTGTGACAACTGCCGCCAAACCGTTTTACGACGACCAGGCAGCCGTGCAACGGGCCGCCATGGCCCGCACCGTGCGCGATGCCAACCAACCGGTGCATTTGCCTGGTGTGTGGAGTTGGTTCTGGGACAGCAACTCTCATTGAGGCAGTGCGGCCCTGACAGCCATGTCAGGGCCTGAGGTCGCGACTACTCGCGCGATTCGACACCCAACTCATCCCACACCGACTCGGCCAGATGGAAGGTTGCATTGGCCGCCGGGATGCCGCAGTAGATCGCGCTCTGCATCAGCACTTCCTTGATTTCGGCACGGCTGACGCCATTGTTCGCCGCGCAACGCAGGTGCATTTTCAGCTCTTCGTTGCGATTCATACCGATCAGCATGGCAATGGTGATCAGGCTGCGGGTATGGCGTGGCAAGCCAGGGCGGGTCCAGATGTCACCCCAGGCGTGGCGAGTGATCATGTCCTGAAACTCTGCATTGAACTCGGTCAGGGTCGCCAGGCTGCGATCGACATGGGCATCGCCGAGCACCGCGCGACGCACTTGCATGCCGTCGGCGTAACGTTGTTTCTCGTCCACAAATCGCTCCTCAGATAGACTGTTCAGCCAACAAAAAACTCAGCACCCGGTCACTGAACGCGCTACCGGCCTGAACGTTGGACAAATGGGCGGCGTAGAACTCGGCGTACTCGGCGCCTCTCACCCGCTCTTGAATAAAGTGCCCGCCGGAAGGTGGCGTGACCGCGTCTTCGGTGCCAGCGATGACCAGGGTCGGCACCGTGATCGAAACCAGTTGCTCGCGGAAATCGGCATCGCGTACCGCCGCGCAATTGGCTGCATAACCTTGCGGTGAAGTGGCGGCGAGCATGTCGGTGATCTGCTTCGCCACCGCTGGATTGGCTTGGGCAAAGTCCGGGGTAAACCAACGGGCAATCGATGCATCGCGCAATGCGACCATCGCCGCCGGACCGTCGCGCAGTACGGTTTCGATGCGCGGGTTCCACACAGAAGGATCACCGATCTTTGCCGCGGTATTGCACACCACCAGTTTGTGCAGACGCTCGCCGGCGTTGATCCCCAGCCACTGACCGATCAGCCCGCCCATGGACAAACCGCAAAAATGGGCGCGCTCGATGTGCAAGGCATCCAGCATCGCCAGTACGTCACGGCCCAATTGCTCGATGCTGTACGGCCCCGGCGTCACCAGCGAATGGCCGTGACCGCGAGTGTCGAAACGCAGGACGCGAAAGTGCTTGGTGAACGCCGGAATCTGTACGTCCCACATGTGCAGGTCGGTGCCCAGCGAGTTCGACAGCACCAGCACCGGAGCGTGTTCCGGACCGTCGAGTTGGTAGTTCAGTTCGCCGTCGGCGAGTTGTACGAATCCCACAGAAATTCTCCTTCAGACAGTCAGGGCAACATGTTCGGCCAACGCACGCTCAACCCAGGTCTGAGCCTGACCGAGGTAGTGCGCAGGGTTCATCAATTGATCGAGTTCAGCACTCGAAAGCTCTGCAGTCACGTGCGGCTCATCACCGAGCACCGCACGTAAATGTCGCTGCTCGGCCACTGCGCGTTTGCAGCACAGCTCCAGCAGATGGTGGGCTTTATCGCGACCGATCCGTTGAGCGAGAACGATGCTGACCGCTTCGGCCAGCACCAGACCTTGGGTCAAATCGAGGTTCTGCGCCATGCGCTCGGCGTCGACTTCCAGCCCTTCTGTTATCAACAGCGCTTGCTGCAAGGCACCGGACACCACGCAGCAGATTTCCGGCAGGGTTTCCCACTCGGCATGCCACAACCCCAGGCTGCGTTCGTGCTCTTGCGGCATGGCGCTGAACAGTGTCGACAGCAACCCGGGAATGCGCGTAGCAGCACCGATCAGTACCGCCGCGCCCACCGGGTTGCGTTTGTGCGGCATGGTCGAGGAGCCGCCCTTGCCCGGTGCCGAAGGTTCGAAGACTTCCACCGCTTCGGTCTGCATCAGCAGGCTGATGTCACGGCCGAGTTTGCCGAGGCTGCCGGCAATCAGGCCCAGCGCCGCGCCGAACTCCACCAGCCGGTCGCGCTGGGTGTGCCAGGGTTGTTCCGGCAATGTGAGTTGCAGCTCCTGCGCCAGCGCTTCGGCAATCGGCATGGCCTGCTCGCCGAGGGCTGCGAGTGTTCCGCTGGCACCACCAAATTGCAGCACCAGCAGGCGCGGCTTGAGTGCGTGCAGACGTTGCCGACTGCGCGTCACCGCCCCCAACCAACCGGCGATTTTCATCCCCAGCGTGACCGGCGTCGCATGTTGCAGCCAAGTACGTCCGGCCAGTGGCGTGACCACATGCCGTCGGGCCTGGATCGCCAACGCTTCGCCGAGTCGCGCCAGATCGCTGTCGATCAAGTGCAGTGCCTGGCGCAGTTGCAGCACCAGCCCGGTGTCCATCACATCCTGACTGGTTGCGCCCAGATGCACGTAACGTTCGGCGTCCTGATCATGTGCGGCGATCTGCTTGCCCAACGCCTTGACCAACGGAATCGCCGAGTTACCGGCAATCGCAATCGCCTCGCCAAGGGCCGCAAAGTCGTAGTGCTCGGCCCGGCAAGCCGCCGCGATCGGGGCAACGGCAGATGCCGGAATCAGCCCGACCCGCGCCTCGGCCCGAGCCAATGCAGCTTCAAAATCGAGCATGGCCTGAACCCGGCCCTGATCGCTGAACACCTCGCGCATATTTCGAGCCGTGAAATAGGCATCGAACAATTGATTGCCCGGTCGTTGCATAGGGAATTCCTTACGCGGCGCGCGCCCGCTTGAGGCGCGCGCCGACAAGTCAAAGATCGTGTTCCAGGTACGCTGCCTCTCTCGGCAAACGCAGGCTGAACAGGAAGGCGACCGCCATCATCGCGGTCACGTACCAGTAGAAGGAGTTTTCGATACCCACCGATTTCAGGCTCAAGGCCACGTACTCGGCCGAACCGCCAAAGATTGCGTTGGCCACCGCGTAAGCCAGGCCCACCCCCAGCGCACGGACTTGCGGCGGGAACATTTCGGCTTTTACCAGACCGCTGATCGAGGTGTAGAAACTGACGATGGCCAATGCCACGGTGATCAGCCCAAACGCCAGGAACGGATTGGTCACCGACTTCAAGGTCAGCAGGATCGGCACGGTGAACAGTGTCCCCAGGGCACCGAACCAAAGCATCGAGTTACGCCGGCCGATCTTGTCGGCAAGCGTGCCGAACAACGGCTGCATGCACATATAAAGGAAGAGTGCGCCGGTCATGATGTAACTGGCGGTCTTGGCAGGCATCCCGGCGGTGTTCACCAGGTACTTCTGCATATAGGTGGTGAAGGTGTAGAAAATCAGCGAACCGCCGGCGGTGAAGCCGAGCACGGTAATAAAGGCTGCGGTGTTGTGCTTGAACAACGCGGCCATGCTGCCGGCATCTTTGTCTGCACGCATTTCCTTGCTGGTGGTTTCTTTCAGCGAACGACGCAGGAACAGCGAAATCAATGCCGCTGCCGCACCGACCACGAACGGAATCCGCCAGCCCCAGGCACGCAGGTCGTCCTCGGTCAGGAACTGTTGCAGGATCACCACCAAGGACACGGCCAACAATTGGCCGCCGATCAAGGTCACGTACTGGAACGAGGCGAAGAAACCGCGCTGGCCCTTGAGTGCAACTTCACTCATGTAGGTCGCGGTGGTGCCGTATTCACCGCCCACCGACACGCCTTGAACCAGGCGCGCCACCAGCAGCAGGAGCGGTGCCCAGACGCCGATGTCCTTGTAGGTCGGCAGGCAAGCGATCAGCAATGAGCCGGCGCACATCATCAGCACCGAAATCATCATGGAGTTCTTGCGCCCGTGCTTGTCGGCCACCCGGCCAAACAGCCAGCCGCCGATGGGACGCATCAAAAACCCTGCGGCGAACACCCCGGCGGTGTTAACCAATTGCACCGTGGGGTTGTCGGAGGGGAAAAACGCCGGGGCAAAATAGATCGCGCAGAAGGCGTAAACATAGAAGTCGAACCACTCGACCAGGTTGCCGGAAGAAGCCCCGACAATTGCAAAGATCCTTTTGCCACGCTCTTCAGCGGTGTAGAGACTGGTTATTGTTGTCATGGTTTTTCACTCGATGGGGACAGTGAGAGTCTAGACATACTTTGCAACAGCCCCGCTCCACAGGTGCACATCCCTGTGGCGAGGGGGCAGCCCTAATACCGGTAAGTAAAAGGATTTCAGGTTCGGCATATTCCTCGTAGCAGCTGGCGAAGCCTGCGTTCGGCTGCGCAGCGGCCGTAAATCCTGCCTCCACGGTTAACCTGAAAAAACGTGGTGTCTGATTTTACGACTGCTTCGCAGCCGAACGCAGGCTTCGCCAGCTGCTACGAATCGTGTAAGGGCTTAACTTACCGGTATTAGGACTTGCTCCCTCGCCACAGAAGTGCGGTAACTCAGTAATCGAAAAACACCGTCTCGGCATCGGTGCCCTGCAGGATCACGTTCCACTGCAACGTGCCCGTCCCGTTGGCTTTCGCCATCAAGGTCGTGCGGCGCTCTTCAGGTACGCAGGCCAGCAGCGGGTCGCCGGCGTTGGCCGGTTCGCCGTCAAAATAGATTCGCGTCAGCAAGTGCTTGACCAGGCCTCGGGCAAACACCAGTACCACCAGGTGCGGCGCCTGTGTGCTGCCCTTGAGCCCCGGCACAGTCCCCGGTTTGATGGTGGTGAAACGGAATCGCCCTTCTGCGTCCACCGGCACTCGGCCAAACCCTTCGAAATTCGGGTCCAGCGGTTTGTCTTGCTCGTCTTCTGGATGGTCATACTTGCCGGCGGCATTGGCCTGCCAGACTTCCAGCATCGCGTCGTTGACGAAATCGCCGTTGCCATCGACCACTTGCCCGGTGATCGTCACACGCTCGCCGAGGGTTTGTTCAACGGTCAGGTTTTCACGGTTCAACCAGGTCAGGCCGATGTGGTAATACGGCCCGACCGTGTGGGACGTCGTCGCGTTCAGCGTCATCTTATTTCTCCATCGGCGTGGCATCGCGGCCGCGCAAAACGATATCCCAGCGATAACCGAGGGCGTAGGACGGGATGGTTTTTTCCAGGTCGAAACTGGCGATCAAGCGCTCTTTGGCGCTGGTGTCGGGTACGCAGTTGTAGATCGGGTCGTAGGCCAGCAACGGATCACCGGGGAAGTACATCTGCGTCACCAGTCGCGTCAGAATGCTCGGCCCAAACAGCGAGAAATGGATATGCGCCGGGCGCCAGGCGTTGTGGTGGTTGCCCCACGGGTAAGCGCCAGGCTTGATGGTCTGGAACTGGTACCAGCCATCGGCGTCGGTCACGGTGCGGCCAGTACCGGTGAAGTTCGGGTCCAGCGGCGCGTCATGCAGGTCGCGGTCATGGTTGTAGCGGCCAGCGGCGTTGGCCTGCCAGATCTCCAGCAAAATCCCCGGCACCGGCAAGCCATTCTCATCCAGCACGCGGCCGTGAATGATGATCCGCTCACCCAATGGCGCGCCCTGATGCTGGGCGGTCAGGTCATTGTCCCGTTCTTGCAGAGACTCGGCGCCGATAGTCGGACCGGTAATTTCCGACAATGAGTGAGGCAAAAACACCAACGGCTTCGACGGAGAACGGCGGTTGGTCGATTGATAGGCCGGGTGCAAATATTCCGGCTGGGTGCCCGCTTGCGGGCGACGGTAACCAGGCTTGTCAGTCATGAAACATCCTCTTTTCTTGTTCGATAGCGCGGCGGCGCATCAGACCCGTTCGATGGCCAGTGCCAGGCCTTGGCCAACGCCAACGCACATGGTCGCCAGCGCTTTCTTGCCGCCGGTTTTTTCCAACTGATGCAGCGCCGTCAGTACCAGCCGCGCACCGCTCATGCCCAGCGGATGCCCCAAAGCGATGGCACCACCGTTCGGGTTGACCTGCGTTGCGTCGTCGGCCAGACCGAGTTCACGCAACACCGCCAGGCCCTGACTGGCAAAAGCTTCATTGAGTTCGATCACATCGAAATCGCTGACCGCCACGCCCAGGCGCTCGGTCAACTTACGCACCGCCGGCACCGGACCGATGCCCATCACCCGTGGCGCGACGCCGGCGCTGGCCATGCCCAATACCCGAGCACGGGCGGTCAGACCGTGTTTTTTCACCGCTTCGGCAGACGCGAGAATCAGCGCCGCGGCACCGTCATTCACGCCCGAGGCGTTGCCAGCGGTGACGGTTTTGTCCGGGCCATTGACCGGTTTGAGTTTGCTCAGGGTTTCCAGGGTGGTGTCAGCGCGCGGATGCTCGTCCTGCTCGACCACGCTTTCGCCCTTCTTGTGGGCAATGCGCACCGGAACGATTTCTTCGGCGAAATAGCCGGCAGCTTGCGCGGCCGCCGTTCGTTGCTGACTGCGCATTGCGAAAGCATCCTGATCAGCACGGGAAACCGCGTAATCATCGGCCACGTTGTCAGCGGTTTGCGGCATCGCATCGACGCCATACTGGGCCTTCATCAACGGGTTGATGAAGCGCCAGCCGATGGTGGTGTCTTCCAGTTTCATGTTGCGCGAGAACGCCGCATCGGCCTTGCCCATCACGAACGGTGCGCGGGACATCGACTCGACGCCGCCGGCAATCGCCAGCTCCATCTCACCGCTGGCAATTGCCCGGAACGCAGTGCCGATGGCGTCCATGCCCGAGGCGCACAGGCGATTGAGGGTCACGCCGGGAATGCTGTCCGGCAACCCGGCCAGCAGCAATGCCATGCGCGCCACGTTGCGGTTGTCTTCGCCGGCCTGGTTGGCGCAACCGAGGAACACTTCGTCCACAGCGCTCCAATCGACACTCGGGTTGCGCTCCATCAGCGCCTTGATCGGTACGGCAGCCAGATCGTCAGCGCGAACCGTCGACAAACCACCGCCAAAACGGCCGATCGGTGTGCGAATCGCATCGCAGATATAAACCTCGCGCATCAGGCTTCTCCCGGTGCTTGGCCATGGGCGGCAGCAGTACGCGCTTCAAGATCGCGCAGCGCAGCCAATTCGATGTCGGTCGGTTCGGCGGTCTGCTCCAGCTGATCGGCAAAGCGGACAGCCCAACCGGTGGCGGCGATCACTTGCTCGCGGGTCACGCCCGGGTGCAGCGCGGTGACCACGAATTCATTGCTGCCGGCTTCCGGTTCCATGATGCACAGGTCAGTAATGATCCCCACGGGACCGGCGCCCGGCAGGCCGAGACGCTTGCGCGAGTCGCCGCCTTCGCCGTGGCCGACCGAGGTAATAAAGTCGAGTTTGTCGACAAACGAGCGAGCCGACTGTTTAAGGATGATCAACACGCTTTTCGCCGAGCCGGCAATCTCCGGCGCACCGCCGGCACCCGGCAGGCGGACTTTCGGCTGATGGTAATCGCCGACCACGGTGGTGTTGATGTTGCCAAAGCGGTCGACCTGAGCGGCACCGAGAAAGCCGACGTCAATGCGCCCGCCTTGCAACCAGTAGCGAAAAATCTCACCGGTCGGGACGACGGTGTCGGCGGTTTCCGCCAGCTCACCGTCACCGATCGACAGCGGCAATACCGTCGGCTTGGCACCGATCGGACCCGATTCATAGATCAGGACTACATCTGGAGAGGAAGTCAGACGCGCCAGGTTGGCCGCTTTCGACGGCAGGCCGATGCCGACGAAGCACACCGAGCCATTCTTCAGGCGGCGAGCGGCGGCGACGGTCATCATTTCATTGGTGGAGTAAGCCATTATTGAGCCTCCATTGCAGCGGCCAGCTTGGCCTGGAATTCACTGAAGTCAGCACTGCCGTGGATGTATTCGTTGATCCACGCGGTGAAGGTTTCACGGTCGCGGGCAATCGGGTCCCAGGCCTGATAGAAGCGGTTGTCGCGCTCGGTATAACCGTGGGCGTAGGACGGATGCGCTCCACCGGGCACATGGCAAACCGCGCTCAAGGCCCAGGTCGGCAAGACACAGGCGTTCATCGGCGCTTTCAGGTCGTCGACGATTTCTTCAACGGTGACGATGCAGCGCTTGGCAGCCAATGCGGCTTCCTTCTGCACCCCAAGAATCCCCCAGAGCAAGACGTTACCCTTGCGATCGGCCTTCTGCGCATGGATCACCGTGACGTCCGGGCGCACCGAAGGCACTGCCGCCAGCACTTCACCGGTGAACGGGCAGGTCACGCTTTTGATCAGCGGGTTGACCTTCGGCAAGTCGGAGCCGGCGTAGGCGCGCAGCACTGCGAACGGCAGGCCGGAGGCGCCCGCAACGTAGGCATTGGCCAGGTCGGCGTGGCTGTGTTCTTCGATTTCCAGCGCATGCGGCCACTGCTTCTCGACGGCATCGCGCAGACGGTGCAGCGAACCCACACCCGGGTTTCCGCCCCAGGAGAAAATCAGCTTGCGAGCGCAACCGGCACCGATCAGTTGGTCGTAGACCAGGTCAGGAGTCATGCGCACCAGCGTCAGGTCTTTCTTGCCCTGACGAATGATTTCATGACCCGCTGCGGTCGGAATCAAGTGCGTGAAGCCTTCAAGCGCGACGGTATCGCTGTCGTTGACGAATTGCTTCACCGCGTCGTGCAGCGAAAGGATTTCAGCCATGGGGTTGGACTCCCGATTCTCAGTAAACCGATGTGGAGGACAAGGCGCGATGAGCAGCGCCGGAATGACTGAAGATTAAGCCGCCGAAAAAACCCAAACAATCCGATAATCGACTAAGTGTTCGTTTATCGAACAGATTGTTGTCTTCCTACTGATCGAATCAAAAGCTTCGCGAGCAGGCTCGCTCCCACAGGTGATGGGTGATCCCTGTGGGAGCGGGTTTGCTCGCGAAGAGGCCATCAAACTCGCTAAAAAATCTGAGTCCTGCCCTCAGGTCGCATCCGCATGGCTAACCATGCCTTTGATCACCACCGCCGTGGTGGCCAACGCCGCCGGAATCACCAAGGCTGTCAGCACCTGTTCGAAATTCCAGCCCAGGCCCAACAATGTCGCCCCCATCCAGGCACCAAGAATCGCCCCGAAACGACCGATCCCGAGCATCCACGACACGCCCGTGGCCCGACCTTGAGTCGGATAGAAGCGCGCCGCCAGCGACGGCATCGCCGATTGCGCACCGTTGACACACATCCCCGCGACCAGCACCAACGTTGCCAGCAGCGTGATGTTGCCCAGGCTTTGCCCTACAGCGTAGGCAAACACCCCGGCCAACAAGTAGAAAGTGCCGATCACCTTGTGCGGATTGAACCGGTCCATCGCCCACCCCACCGCCACGGCACTCAGCACGCCGCCAAACTGGAACAACGCACCAATGAAGGCCGCCTGCTCCATGCTCGCGCCGCTGTCACGCATCAGGGTCGGCAGCCAACTGGTCAACAGGTAGACGATGACCAATCCCATGAAATAGGTCAGCCACAGCAATAACGTACCAGTGCTGTAAGTGCCGGAGAAAATCACCGCGAACACATTGCGGGCCTTCACGGTTTTTTGTTCGGGCACGCTGAAACTCGACGCCTGGGCGATAGTCGCCGGATCAATCGGCGCGAGTGCCTTGCGCACCTTGTCAGTGCCGCGATTGCGCACCACCAGGTAACGCGCCGACTCCGGCAGCCACAGCAACAGCACCACGCCGAGAATCAACGGCAGAATCCCGCCGATCAGCAACAGGCTGTGCCAGCCAAACGCCGGGATCAGCTTGGCGGAGATGAAACCGCCACCGGCCATGCCCAGGTTGAAGCCGCAGAACATGCTGGTCACCAGCAGGGATTTTTTGCGCTCCGGGGTGTACTCCGACAGCAGCGTGGTGGCGTTCGGCATGCCGGCGCCCAGGCCAAGCCCGGTCAGGAAACGCAGCACCAGCAACTGCTCAACATTCGTGCTGTAAGCCGAGGCCAGACTGAAGGCGCCGAATAACAGCACCGCGCCGACCAGTACGATTTTCCGTCCAAAACGGTCAGCCAATGGTCCTGAACCCAGTGCGCCAAAGACCATGCCGATCAGCGCCGCACTCATCACCGGGCCGAGGCTGGCGCGGTCGATCCCCCAATCCTGAGACAGCGCCGGTGCGATAAAACCCATGGCCGCTGTGTCCAGGCCATCGAGAAACACAATCAGGAAACACAGGATCACCACCCGCCATTGATAGCGCGACAGCGGTTGGGCATTGATAAAGGACTGCACATCGAGGCAGTTCCCGACAGCGGATTGAGGCTGGTTCATTATTTTTATTCCAGGCAAGAAGCGCAGGCGAATACGCGCGGGCAATCGCCTCTTCATTATTATTCGGTCGTCTTCCGGTGCTTGGCACGGTGGCCAACAGCAGCGGATGACGCTGCCGCGACATTAATGAGGCAAGGGAAACAGCGTCAATTCGCCAAACGCGACTCTGTGCGTTTACCGAACAGCTTACGCAAACAGCTGGGCACTCAACTCACGGCTGGCACTCAACAACCCGGGCAAAAAGCGTTGCTCCAGTTCGTTGCGGCTGACCCGCCCGGCATGTGTGCTGACATTCAGCGCAGCCAGCACCTGACCGGATGCGTCGTACACCGGAACGGCAATCGAGCGCAGGCCTTGCTCGAGTTCCTGGTCGACAATGCACCAGCCTTGCTGCCGAACTTCCTGGAGACATTCGAGCAACGACTCGCGCGTATGCAGGGTGCGGCTGGTCTTGGCCTGCAATTCGGCATGTTCGAGGTAATCGTGCAGCGATGCATCGTCCAGCGCAGCCAGAAGAATCCGACCCATGGAGGTGCAATAAGCCGGTAAACGCCCGCCCACCGACAGATCGACCGAGATCAAACGTTGGGTCGTAGCCGAACGGGCGATGTACAAGATGTCATCACCTTCCAGCGTGGCCATGTTGCAAGCCTCGTGCAGTTGTTCGCTCATGCGGTCCAGATAAGGCTGGGCCGATACCGCCAGCGGCGTCGAGGACAGATAGGCATGGCCGAGGGTCAGGACTTTGGGTAGCAGCGAATAGGTTCGACCGTCAGTGGTCGCGTAGCCGAGCTTGATCAATGTATGCAGGCAACGGCGTACGGCGGCGCGGGGAATTTCCGTACGGTGGCTGATTTGCGCGATGGTCAGATGCCGCTTGCGCTCCTGAAAGGCCTGGACCACTGCCAGGCCACGGGCCAGGGAGGTCATGAAGTCCGGATCGCCAGTGAATGCCTGAATCCGCTTGGCCGGTGAAGCGACGATCGGCGGCGCCACTGAAGCAAAGGAATTGCGCAATTGATCGTTCATGTCAGGTCATTCCCCAGAATTCGATAGCTATTACAAGCTGCTCCGGAGCTTGCGCACAAGCATCGGCAGCCAAGGCTGGGCGATTATCGAACCATTAATCGATAATCGAAATCAACTGGTGCACGACCAAATGGCATGAGGACTGCAGTACATTTTCCGATAAGACCGGGAACCGTTCATTACAGATTTTGACACTTTAGCTGACACTGAATAACAACCAGGTTCTAATCCACTCAACTTGTATGACTTAATGGCGCCAGGAAATGAGCTTGTTAAAGACGTTACCCAAAAGTGCACTGCACAGACGACTTGCGGGTAACAAAACAAATTCACAGAACGAAGCACTTTTAAGTTATTCGAGATAGTGTTCTGCCGATCGGCCGCTATAATGCGACTCAGTGATGACCGTGTTTCTTGGTAACCACGGGATCCAATCACTCAGGCAGCGCGAGGTTTCAACCCCGCTTCCTGCTGGCAAACGCCTGACGCTCATTTCGAATGCCCGACCCATGCGTTTGCAAAAAACAAAGAACTGATGCTACGTCAGTGGTTCTGCTCTGGTGCCGTGGCCGCCTGCACGAAGGAAGCTGTCAAGCACAACGCTGTCGCAATGGGTGTCTTCCCGGACACTCTGTTCGAGAGGCGTGTGACCGACACAACGAATGCAGTGCGTATCACCAGAATTTATCTCAACTCAATTAGGTAACACTGTGACGAAAGAAGAACTGCGCGCGGAACTTGAGCGCCAGGAACAACGTTACAAGGAAGTTTACGGCGGGGAAGTCACCACCTACGCCGCTCAGCCCGACCCGGAACGCAAACCTTGGCGTAAACGCGCCAGCATCCTCGATCAGGCCTTTACCCAGGAACTGCAGAAGATGGAAAAGGAACTCAAAGCCGAAGAGCCATAATTGCGAAGGTTTGAGTTTTCAGGGCCTGCGTCGCCTTCAGCTACACGCTGAATGAATTGGCGTCCCATATCGCGCCTGCTAAAAGCCGGCGATTGCCACCTCACTCCTACCGGATGAGGTTATTGGCGCTTGGCTGGCCCTCCTTACAGATATTTCACACACCCCGTTCAGCCTCCCATCGAAGTCGCTGAAATGCCGGCGTGCGCCACAACACCCAATGAAATCAAAGGCTTGAAAAACCTACGGCAACGCTGGGACTTAGGGCCTTGTTACACACTAAATCGTTGAAGAATGTAACCGATGAGCAGCAAGTGCATTGATTTGCGGGGTTTTCTGGCATAATCGCGCCCCCTTATGACCGGGTCAGAAAACCTTCATGATCGATTTATTCAGCGGACTGGATGCTTGGGTGCTTGTGAGCCTCTTGCTCGCCCTGGCCTTTGTCCTCGCCTTCGAGTTCATCAACGGCTTTCATGACACCGCTAACGCGGTAGCCACTGTTATCTACACCAAAGCCATGCCGCCTCATCTGGCCGTGTTCTTTTCCGGTGTGTTCAATTTCCTCGGCGTGTTGCTGGGCGGCGTTGGCGTGGCGTATGCCATCGTCCACCTGTTGCCGGTGGAGTTGCTGATCAATGTGAATACCGGCCACGGGCTGGCGATGGTGTTCTCGTTGCTCGCTGCGGCCATCACCTGGAACCTGGGGACCTGGTACTTCGGTATCCCGGCCTCCAGCTCTCATACCCTGATCGGTTCGATCCTCGGTGTGGGTCTGGCGAACGCCCTGATCAACGACATCCCATTGGCTGACGGTGTCAACTGGCAGAAAGCGATCGATATCGGCGCCTCGCTGGTGTTCTCGCCATTAGCCGGCTTCCTGGTAGCCGCGCTGGTGCTGATTGGCCTGAAATGGTGGCGTCCGCTGTCCAAGATGCACAAGACACCGGAGCAGCGCCGCAAGCTTGACGACAAGAAACACCCGCCGTTCTGGAACCGCCTGGTTCTGGTGATCTCGGCAATGGCTGTCAGCTTTGTTCACGGCTCCAACGATGGCCAGAAAGGCATCGGCCTGATCATGCTGGTATTGATCGGTATCGTGCCGGCCCAGTTCGTACTCGACCTGAGCAGCACCACCTACCAGATCGAACGGACTCGCGATGCGACCCTGCACCTGAGCCAGTTCTATAAGCGCAATGCCGATACCCTGGGCGAGTTCCTGGCCTTGGGCAAAAGCCTGGATGGCGATTTGCCGGAGAAATTCCGCTGCAACCCGCAACAGACCGAGCCGACCATCACCGCCCTGCTCGGCACCCTCAAGGGTGTAGCGGACTACCACTCGCTGTCGCAAGAAAGCCGCATTGAAGTGCGTCGTTACCTGCTCTGCCTGGACGACACGGCGAAAAAGGTCGGCAAGTTGCCTGGCCTCGATGCTCGCGAAAAGGCTGACCTGGACAAACTGCGCAAAGACCTGACCACCACCACCGAATATGCCCCGTTCTGGGTGATTCTGGCGGTCGCCCTGGCACTCGGCCTGGGCACCATGGTTGGCTGGAAACGCGTGGTACTGACCATCGGCGAGAAAATCGGCAAGCAAGGCATGACATACGCTCAAGGCATGTCGGCACAAATCACCACGGCGGGCATGATCGGCCTGGCGAACATCTTCAGCCTGCCGGTATCGACCACCCACGTGCTGTCTTCGGGTGTGGCCGGGACCATGATCGCCAACAAAAGCGGCCTGCAAGGCGGCACCGTGAAAACTATCCTGCTGGCCTGGGTCCTGACCCTGCCGGCAACGGTGGCCCTGTCGGCCGGCCTGTTCTGGCTGGCATCGAAGGCTCTCGGCAGCTGATCCACCGCCGTACAAAAAAAGCGCGCCCTCCCGGAGGTCGCGCTTTTTTTATGCCTGCAGGATTTGCAAGGATTTGATGATCGTTTCCCGTTGTTTCAAAGCGTGACGCAGAGCGTCACAGGATGCATTCCTTTGCTGCGCGTGGGAACGATCAGCATCTGAAGCCGCACACACCCCAACCACTCAGGCCGGCCGGTAGGCCGCCGTGCTTTGCTGTTGATCTTGATCCACCCGCCCCTATCGGGAGGCCGAACGCAGGTGTTCATCAGGGGGTGGGCGCGCAGCGCCGTACGGCGCAGCCGGACACATCGAGAGGAGGTCGTCGCGAAGCAGACCGTAGGCGATGCCCCCTGATGGACACCGGAGTGAGGGGACGCCGAGCCTAGGCGAGGTGCCGTACGCTTG
>NZ_JBFTMN010000011.1:0-177620 GCF_056397005.1 Pseudomonas sp. 05N431 | reverse complement strand
AAGGCGTTGAAATGGTAATGCCAGGTGACAACATTCAGATGACTGTTACCCTGATCAAAACCATCGCAATGGAAGACGGTCTGCGTTTCGCTATCCGTGAAGGCGGTCGTACCGTCGGCGCTGGCGTCGTAGCCAAAATCATCGAGTAAGCTCTTCGTTGAGTTAGCTTTGATGCTTTGAAAAAGCCTCCGCTCAGCGGGGGCTTTTTTATTGGGTTGACACCTATCTGGGGCGTCTATAGAATTGCGCCTCCTTTTAACGGGCGTATTGCGCCCGCTGGGAATAGCAGCCGGAGTCTGAAATCCAATGCAAAATCAGCAAATCCGTATCAGGTTGAAGGCTTTTGACCATCGCCTGATCGACCAATCCACCCAGGAAATCGTGGAAACCGCGAAACGTACTGGTGCTCAAGTGCGTGGTCCAATTCCACTGCCTACCCGTAAAGAGCGGTTCACCGTTCTGGTCTCCCCGCACGTCAACAAAGACGCGCGTGACCAGTACGAGATCCGTACTCATAAGCGCGTTCTGGACATCGTCCAGCCAACGGATAAAACCGTTGATGCACTTATGAAGCTTGATCTTGCGGCCGGTGTGGAAGTGCAGATCAGCCTCGGCTAAGACTCGGTCTTAGTCGTGTAACGCTCTGAAATGGGCGGCCATAGCGGGTGAAAGCCCCGTACACTCATGAGGTTTACAACATGACTATTGGTGTAGTCGGTCGTAAATGCGGTATGACCCGTATTTTCACCGAAGAAGGTGTCTCCATTCCGGTCACGGTCATTGAGATCGAGCCGAATCGCGTCACCCAGTTCAAAACTGAAGAGACCGATGGCTATCGTGCAGTGCAAGTCACTGTCGGCGAGCGTCGTGCTTCGCGTGTAACAGCTGCTCAAGCTGGCCACTTCGCTAAGGCGAACGTTGCCGCTGGTCGTACCGTAATGGAATTCCGCCTTGAAGAAGGCGAGTACCAAGCCGGCGATCTGATCAACGCTGAAATCTTCGCTGCTGGTCAACTGGTTGATGTAACCGGTCAGTCCAAAGGTAAAGGCTTCCAGGGTACGATCAAGCGTTGGAATTTCCGCGGGCAAGATAACACCCACGGTAACTCCGTATCCCACCGCGTCCCAGGCTCTATCGGCCAGTGCCAGACTCCTGGTCGTGTATTCAAGGGCAAAAAAATGTCCGGTCATATGGGCGCTGAGCGCGTGACCGTGCAGTCCCTGGAAGTAGTGCGCGTGGACGCTGAACGCAATCTGTTGTTGGTCAAGGGCGCTGTTCCTGGCGCTACTGGCGGCAACCTGGTTGTACGTCCAGCAGCCAAGGCTCGCGGTTAAGGGGAAGCTGACATGCAATTAAATGTAAATGACGCTCAAGCGATCGAAGTTTCCGAACTGACATTTGGCGGCGAGTTCAACGAGACGCTGGTTCACCAAGCAGTCGTGGCCTACATGGCTGGCGGCCGTCAAGGTAGCAAGCAGCAAAAGACCCGTTCCGACGTTTCTGGTGGCGGTAAGCGCCCATGGCGTCAGAAAGGTACTGGCCGTGCTCGTGCTGGTACTATCCGTAGCCCAATCTGGCGCGGCGGCGGTACCACTTTCGCAGCTCGTCCACAGGATCACTCCCAAAAGCTGAACAAGAAGATGTACCGCGCAGCAATGCGTTCCATCCTTGCTGAGCTGGTGCGTACTGATCGTCTGGTCGTGGTTCAGGACTTCGCTGTTGAAGCACCGAAAACCAAAGATCTGCTGAACAAGCTGAATGGCATGGGTCTGACTGATGTCCTGATCGTGTCCGATGCTGTTGATCAGAACCTGTACCTGGCTGCTCGTAACCTGCCACACGTTGATGTACGTGACGTGCAAGGTTCCGATCCAGTTAGTCTGATCGCATACGACAAGGTGTTGATCACCGTGTCGGCCGTGAAGAAATTCGAGGAGCTGCTGGGATGAACCAGGAACGCGTATTTAAAGTTCTGCTTGGCCCGCACGTTTCCGAGAAGGCTACGGTTCTGGCAGACAAGAAAGGCCAGTTCGTTTTCAAGGTTGCTACTGATGCAACCAAGCTGGAAATCAAGAAGGCCGTCGAAAGCCTGTTCAGCGTGAAAGTAGAGCGTGTTACTACCCTGAATGTTCTGGGTAAGAGCAAGCGCACTGCTCGCGGTCTGGGCAAGCGTAATGACTGGAAGAAGGCAGTTATCTCCCTTCAGCCAGGCCAAGATCTCGATTTCAGCAGCAGTGCTGAGTAAGGAAGGGGTGCATCATGGCAATCGTTAAATGCAAACCGACTTCCCCTGGCCGCCGTTTTGTGGTCAAGGTGGTCAACCAGGAGCTGCATAAAGGCGCTCCTCACGCACCGCTGCTCGAGAAAAAATCGAAGTCTGGTGGTCGTAACAACAATGGTCGTATTACCACTCGTCACATCGGTGGTGGTCATAAGCAGCATTATCGTCTGGTCGACTTCCGTCGTAACGACAAAGATGGCATCGCTGCCACTGTCGAGCGTATCGAATACGATCCAAACCGTACTGCTCACATCGCTTTGCTGCTGTACGCAGATGGCGAGCGTCGCTACATCATCGCCCCTAAAGGCGTGAGCGCTGGCGACCAGCTGATCGCAGGTGCTCTGGCGCCGATCAAGCCGGGCAACGCTCTGCAACTGCGTAACATTCCAGTTGGTAGCACCGTACACGGCATCGAATTGAAGCCAGGTAAAGGCGCGCAAATCGCTCGTTCCGCTGGTGCTTCGGCTCAGCTGATCGCTCGTGAAGGCGTCTACGTGACCCTGCGTCTGCGTTCTGGTGAGATGCGTAAAGTGCTGGCTGAATGCCGTGCGACCCTGGGCGAAGTCTCGAACTCCGAGCACAGCCTGCGTTCGCTGGGTAAAGCTGGTGCCAAACGCTGGCGTGGCGTTCGCCCAACCGTTCGTGGTGTTGCCATGAACCCGGTTGACCACCCACATGGTGGTGGTGAAGGTCGTACCTCTGGTGGTCGTCATCCGGTATCGCCATGGGGCTTCCCGACTAAGGGCGCGAAGACTCGTGGTAATAAGCGTACCGACAAAATGATCGTCCGTCGTCGCAAGTAAATAGAGGGATACGACAGTGCCACGTTCTCTGAAAAAAGGTCCTTTTATCGATCTTCACCTACTGAAGAAGATCGAAGTGGCGGCGGAAAAGAACGATCGCAAACCAGTTAAGACCTGGTCGCGCCGTTCCATGATCCTGCCACAAATGGTCGGTCTGACCATCGCAGTACACAACGGTCGTCAACACGTCCCAGTTCTCGTTAACGAAGACATGGTCGGCCACAAACTGGGCGAGTTCGCCGGTACCCGCACATATCGTGGGCACGTGGCAGACAAGAAAGCCAAGCGTTAAGGGGTTAGGAAATGGAAGTAGCCGCTAAGTTGTCGGGCGCTCGAATCTCCGCCCAGAAAGCCCGCTTGGTCGCCGACCAGATCCGCGGGAAGAAGGTGGGCGAAGCGCTCAACCTGTTGGCTTTCAGCAGTAAGAAAGCCGCCGAGATCATGAAGAAAGTGCTGGAGTCGGCCGTAGCCAACGCCGAGCATAACGAAGGCGCAGACGTTGATGACCTTAAAGTCAGCACCGTTTTCGTCAACGAAGGGCGTTCGCTGAAGCGCATCATGCCACGTGCCAAAGGCCGTGCTGATCGCATCGTCAAGCGGTCTTGCCATATCACTGTCAAGGTTGCTGACAAGTAACGGAGTCGAAGAGATGGGTCAGAAAGTACATCCCATTGGCATTCGCCTGGGAATCGTCAAGGAGCACACCTCCGTCTGGTACGCAGACGGTCGGACTTATGCGGACTATTTGTTCGCTGATCTGAAGGTGCGTGAGTATCTCCAAGACAAACTAAAAAGCGCGTCCGTAAGCCGTATCGATATCCATCGTCCGGCCCAAACTGCACGTATCACCATCCACACCGCTCGTCCAGGTATCGTTATCGGGAAGAAAGGTGAAGATGTTGAGAAACTGCGTCAGGACCTGACCAAGCAAATGGGTGTGCCTGTGCACATCAATATCGAAGAGATCCGCAAGCCGGAACTCGACGGTATGCTGGTTGCGCAGAGCGTAGCTCAGCAGCTGGAGCGTCGCGTTATGTTCCGTCGCGCTATGAAGCGCGCTGTACAAAACGCCATGCGCATTGGTGCCAAAGGCATCAAAATCCAAGTGAGCGGTCGTCTCGGCGGTGCTGAAATCGCACGTACTGAATGGTATCGCGAAGGTCGTGTGCCATTGCACACCCTGCGTGCCGACATCGACTATGCCAACTACGAAGCTCACACCACCTACGGTGTGATCGGTGTAAAGGTTTGGATCTTCAAAGGCGAAGTAATTGGTGGTCGCCAAGAAGAGCTGAAACCACAAGCACCAGCGCCTCGTAAAAAAGCTGCTAAGTAAGGGGTACGCCAAATGTTGCAACCAAAGCGTACGAAGTTCCGCAAGCAGATGACTGGCCACAACCGTGGTCTGGCATTGCGCGGTAGCAAAGTCAGCTTCGGCGAGTTCGCGCTGAAGTCTGTTGCTCGTGGTCGTCTCACCGCTCGTCAGATCGAGTCAGCGCGTCGTGCTCTGACCCGTCACGTAAAACGTGGCGGCAAGATCTGGATCCGTGTATTCCCGGACAAGCCTGTCACCAAAAAGCCACTCGAAGTTCGGATGGGTAAAGGTAAGGGTAACGTGGAGTACTGGGTTGCCCAGATTCAGCCAGGCAAAGTCCTGTATGAAATCGAGGGCGTTTCTGAAGAGCTGGCGCGTGAGGCTTTCGCCCTGGCTGCTGCAAAGCTGCCGCTCGCCACCTCCTTTGTTAAACGGACGGTGATGTGATGAAAGCGAATGAACTTCGTGAAAAAGACGCGCCACAGCTAAACGAGCAACTGCTCGGCCTGTTGCGCGACCAGTTCAATCTGCGTATGCAGAAAGCAACTGGCCAGTTGGGGCAGTCTCACCTGCTCCGGCAAGTTAAGCGTGACATCGCTCGCGTGAAGACTGTGCTCAAACAGCAGGCAGGTAAGTAATCATGGCTGAAGCCGAAAAAACCGTCCGTACGCTGACTGGCCGTGTTGTCAGCGACAAAATGGACAAGACCATCACCGTTCTGATCGAGCGTCGCGTAAAGCACCCGATCTACGGTAAATACGTTAAGCGTTCGACTAAGCTGCACGCGCACGACGAAACCAATCAGTGCCACATCGGCGACAAAGTCACTATTCGTGAAACTCGTCCTTTGGCCAAGACCAAGTCTTGGGCGCTGGTTGATGTTCTCGAACGCGCTGTGGAAGTCTAAGGACTAGGGGTCGGAGAAATTATATGATTCAGACTCAATCCATGCTCGATGTGGCCGATAACAGCGGCGCTCGCCGTGTTATGTGCATCAAGGTGCTGGGTGGCTCCCATCGTCGTTACGCTGGTATCGGTGACATCATCAAAGTTACCGTCAAGGAAGCAATTCCTCGCGGTAAAGTGAAAAAAGGCCAAGTGATGACTGCTGTTGTAGTCCGCACTCGTCACGGCGTTCGTCGTGCTGACGGCTCCATTATCCGCTTTGATGGCAACGCTGCTGTTCTTCTGAACAACAAGCAAGAGCCGATCGGCACCCGTATCTTTGGGCCAGTGACCCGTGAACTTCGTACTGAGAAGTTCATGAAGATCGTCTCGCTCGCCCCAGAAGTGCTGTAAGGAGATCCGACATGCAAAAGATTCGTCGTGACGACGAGATCATCGTGATCGCCGGCAAAGACAAAGGTAAGCGCGGTAAGGTGCTTAAGGTTCTCGCTGACGACCGTCTGGTCATTGGTGGTCTGAACCTGGTTAAGCGTCATACCAAGCCTAACCCGATGTCGGGCGTACAAGGCGGTATCGTCGAAAAAGAAGCGCCACTGCACGCTTCCAACGTCGCCATTTTCAACGGCGAAACCAACAAGGCTGACCGCGTTGGTTTCAAAGTAGAAGACGGCAAGAAAATTCGTGTCTTCAAGTCGACCCAAAAAGCGGTTGATGCTTGAACACTGCTAGGTAGAAGACCATGGCACGACTAAAAGAGATTTACCGGAAGGAAATCGCACCGAAACTTAAGGAAGAACTTAAGCTTTCGAACGTGATGGAAGTTCCGCGCGTTACCAAAATCACCCTGAACATGGGTCTGGGCGAAGCGATCGGCGACAAAAAAGTCATCGAGCACGCTGTTGCTGACCTGGAAAAGATCACCGGCCAGAAAGTCGTTGTGACCTACGCTCGGAAATCCATCGCTGGCTTTAAAGTCCGTGAAGGTTGGCCGATCGGCGTCAAAGTGACCCTGCGCCGTGAGCGTATGTATGAGTTCCTGGATCGTCTGCTGTCGATCTCCCTGCCTCGGGTTCGCGACTTCCGCGGCCTGAATGCCAAGTCCTTCGATGGTCGTGGTAACTACAGCATGGGCGTAAAAGAGCAGATCATTTTCCCGGAAATCGATTACGACAAGATCGATGCTCTCCGCGGTCTGGACATTACCCTGACCACCACTGCCAAGAACGATGATGAAGGTCGCGCATTGCTGCGTGCTTTCAAATTCCCGTTCCGCAACTGATTGGAGTAGGAAAATGGCCAAGATGAGCATGAAAAACCGCGAGCTGAAGCGTCAGCTCACGGTTGCCAAGTACGCCAAGAAGCGTGCAGCACTGAAAGCTATCATCGTTGATCTGAACGCAAGTCCAGAAGCGCGTTGGGAAGCTACAGTAGCTCTGCAGAAGCAGCCACGTGACGCAAGCGCTTCGCGCATGCGTAACCGCTGCCGCCTGACCGGTCGTCCACACGGCGTTTACCGCAAGTTCGGCCTGGGCCGTAACAAACTGCGTGAAGCGGCAATGCGTGGTGACGTACCTGGTCTGGTTAAAGCCAGCTGGTAAGCACTATCAAAGTCTCGGTGCTCAGGGTCGCAAGATCCTGACCACCGGTGACCTTGAACTTGAATCAAGCCCCTATTGGGGCTTGATTCATTTGTGGGGTGTGTCTAGAATACCCGGCTCGCCTGAGCCCGTGCTTTTTTCGCGCGGAGTTTCTCGGCGAAGGTAGTAGCCGCAAGGCTTATTTTTTTGTATTAGGAGCGTCTAGCCCATGAGTATGCAGGACCCGTTAGCGGACATGCTAACTCGAATCCGTAATGCCCAGATGGCTGAAAAGTCCGTCGTAAGCATGCCGTCTTCCACGTTGAAGGTGGCTGTAGCTAAAGTCCTGAAGGACGAAGGTTACATCGCGGGTTATCAGATCAGCAGCGAAATCAAACCACTGCTGTCCATCGAGCTGAAGTACTTCGAAGGCCGTCCGGTCATCGAGGAAGTGAAGCGCGTTAGCCGTCCAGGCCTGCGTCAGTACAAGTCCGTCGATGATCTGCCAAAAGTTCGTGGCGGTCTCGGTGTGTCTATCGTCTCCACCAACAAAGGTGTGATGACGGATCGTGCTGCGCGCGCTGCCGGTGTCGGCGGCGAAGTTCTTTGCACTGTGTTCTAAGGGGGGATAAGCATGTCTCGCGTCGCTAAGAACCCCGTTAAGCTGCCAGCCGGTGTCGAAGTTAAATTCGCAGGCCAACAGCTTTCGGTGAAGGGTGCCAAGGGCACTCTCGAACTGAACATCCATTCGTCCGTTGAGATCGTTGAAGAAGCTGGTGAGCTGCGTTTCGCTGCTCGCAATGGCGATCAACAAACTCGCGCAATGGCTGGTACCACTCGTGCGTTGGTAAACAACATGGTCCAAGGCGTAAGCCAAGGCTTCGAGCGCAAGCTCCAGCTGGTCGGTGTTGGTTACAAAGCGCAAGCAAAAGGCACAGTGCTGAACCTGGCTCTTGGCTTCTCGCACCCAGTGGATTATGAACTGCCGGAAGGCATCACCGCTGAGACTCCTAGCCAGACCGATATCCTGATCAAGGGCATCGACAAGCAGCTGGTAGGTCAAGTGGCCGCCGAGATCCGCGACTTCCGTCCACCAGAGCCGTACAAAGGCAAAGGTGTGCGCTACGCGGACGAAGTCGTCCGTCGTAAAGAAGCCAAGAAGAAGTAGGGCATAGCAAATGACCGACAAAAAAGTTACTCGACTGCGTCGCGCTCGCAAAGCACGCCTGAAAATGCACGAACTCGAAGTCGTGCGTCTCTGCGTGTTCCGCTCGTCGCAGCACATCTACGCCCAGGTCATTTCGGCCGACGGCAACAAAGTCCTGGCAAGTGCCTCGACTTTGGATAAAGAACTGCGTGATGGCGCCACTGGCAACATCGACGCGGCCACTAAGGTTGGCCAGCTGGTCGCTACGCGTGCTAAAGCCGCTGGCGTCTCGCAGGTGGCTTTCGACCGCTCTGGCTTCAAGTACCACGGTCGCGTCAAGGCGCTGGCTGATGCTGCTCGTGAAGCTGGGCTGGAGTTCTAAGTTATGTCAAATAACGACCAAAAGCGCGACGAAGGCTACATCGAGAAGCTGGTTCAAGTTAACCGCGTAGCCAAAACCGTTAAAGGCGGCCGTATCTTCACTTTCACCGCGTTGACCGTGGTTGGTGATGGTAAAGGGCGTGTTGGCTTCGGCCGTGGCAAGTCGCGTGAAGTGCCTGCTGCGATCCAGAAGGCAATGGAAGCTGCTCGCCGCAACATGATCCAAGTTGATCTGAACGGCACCACTCTGCAGTACGCAATGAAGTCCGCTCACGGCGCTTCGAAGGTGTACATGCAGCCTGCTTCTGAAGGTACCGGTATCATCGCTGGCGGCGCTATGCGTGCTGTCCTCGAAGTTGCTGGCGTTCAGAACGTTCTGGCCAAGTGCTACGGCTCGACTAACCCGGTAAACGTGGTTCACGCCACTTTCAAAGGTTTGAAAGCTATGCAGTCTCCTGAATCCATTGCCGCCAAGCGTGGCAAAAGCGTCAAGGAGATCTTCTGATCATGGCTACCGTTAAAGTTACGCTGATCAAAAGCATGACCGGCCGCATCCCTAACCACAAACTGTGCGTTAAGGGTCTGGGTCTGCGTCGCATCGGTCACACTGTAGAAGTCCAGGATACTCCCGAGAATCGCGGGATGATCAACAAGGCTTACTACATGCTGCGTGTCGAGGGTTAATCGATGAAACTCAATGATCTGAGTCCAGCGCCGGGTTCCCGTCGCGAAAAGCATCGTCCGGGCCGTGGTATCGGTAGTGGTTTGGGTAAGACTGGTGGCCGTGGTCACAAAGGTCAAACCTCCCGCTCCGGTGGCACCATTGCTCCAGGCTTTGAAGGCGGTCAACAGCCGCTGCATCGTCGCCTGCCGAAGTTCGGTTTCGTTTCCCTGAAGGCCATGGACCGCGCAGAAGTGCGTCTGTCCGAGCTGGCTAAAGTGGAAGGCGACATCGTCACCGTGCAGTCCCTGAAAGATGCCAACGTGATCAACGTCAACGTTCAGCGTGTGAAAATCATGCTGTCCGGCGAAGTTACTCGCGCTGTCACCATCGGAAAGGGAATCGGCGCCACCAAAGGTGCGCGTGCGGCTATCGAAGCAGCTGGCGGCAAGTTCGAGGAATAAATGGCTAAGCAAGGTGCTCTCTCTGCGCTCGGCAAAGGCGGTATGTCTGAACTCTGGGCTCGTCTGCGTTTTCTGTTCCTGGCGATTATCGTCTACCGAATAGGCGCACACATCCCGGTTCCAGGTATCAACCCGGACCGACTCGCAGACCTGTTTCGACAGAATGAGGGGACCATTCTTAGCTTGTTCAACATGTTTTCCGGCGGCGCGCTGGAGCGGATGAGCATCTTTGCACTGGGGATCATGCCGTACATTTCGGCATCGATCATCATGCAACTGATGACAGCCGTCAGCCCGCAGCTGGAGCAGTTGAAGAAGGAAGGTGAAGCTGGCCGTCGCAAGATCAGCCAGTACACCCGCTACGGCACTGTCGTCCTCGCTCTCGTTCAGGCTATTGGCATGTCCATTGGCCTGGCGGGGCAGGGCGTTGCGTTCACTGGTGACTTTGGCTTCCATTTCGTCGCGGTATCCACGTTTGTGGCTGGTGCGATGTTCATGATGTGGCTGGGTGAGCAGATTACTGAGCGTGGTGTTGGCAACGGTATCTCGATGTTGATTTTTTCGGGTATCGTCGCCGGTCTTCCGAGAGCAATCGGGCAGTCTTTCGAGTCTGCGCGTCAGGGTGATATCAACATCTTCGCCTTGGTTGCCATCGGTTTGCTGGCAGTAGCGATTATCGGTTTCGTGGTGTTCATTGAGCGTGGTCAGCGTCGTATTGCTGTTCACTACGCCAAGCGTCAGCAGGGCCGCAAGGTGTTTGCTGCGCAGACTAGCCACTTGCCGCTGAAAGTGAACATGGCCGGTGTTATTCCGGCTATTTTCGCGAGCAGCATTTTGCTGTTCCCGGCTTCGTTGGGTGCCTGGTTTGGTCAGTCTGAAGGTATGGGCTGGTTGCAGGACATCTCGCAGTCGATCGCTCCTGGTCAGCCGTTGAATATTCTGCTGTTTAGTGCAGGGATTATTTTCTTCTGCTTCTTCTATACGGCGTTGATGTTCAATCCGAAAGACGTAGCGGAAAACCTGAAGAAGTCCGGTGCCTTTATTCCGGGTATCCGTCCAGGTGAGCAGTCTGCGCGCTATATTGATGGCGTTCTGACTCGCTTGACCATGTTCGGTGCTCTTTATATGACGGCCGTGTGCCTGTTGCCCCAGTTCCTGGTGGTTGCAGCAAACGTTCCGTTCTACCTTGGCGGGACCTCGTTGCTGATCGTGGTCGTGGTTGTGATGGACTTCATGTCCCAAGTACAATCGCACCTCGTTTCGCACCAGTACGAATCCCTGATGAAGAAAGCCAACCTGAAGGGTTACGGCAGCGGCATGCTGCGCTGACCCATAAGGTTCGAGGAGTTGGTGATGAAAGTTCGTGCATCGGTGAAAAAGCTGTGCCGTAACTGCAAGATTATTCGCCGCGAAGGTGTTGTTCGAGTAATTTGCAGCGCGGAACCGCGTCACAAACAGCGCCAAGGCTGAGTGTGATTGTGCTTCAAGCCCAGCAGCTAGTGCGCTGCTGGGTTGATTATTTGTTATTACAGCGATATTATCTCGCGCCCTATTTCTTGGCTTCCGGGGCGTAGGTAGCTGTCAATTGGAGTCCCACTGAATGGCCCGTATTGCAGGCGTCAACATTCCAGATAACAAGCATACTGTTATCTCGCTGACCTACATCTATGGTGTTGGTCGCACAACTGCACAGAAGATCTGTGCAGTGACTGGGGTAAACCCAGCCGCAAAGATCAAGGATCTGAGCGACGAGCAGATTGAACAGCTGCGTGGCGAAGTGGCGAAGTTCACCACTGAAGGTGACCTGCGTCGCGAAATCAACATGAAAATCAAGCGCTTGATGGACCTCGGTTGCTATCGCGGTCTGCGTCATCGTCGTGGTCTGCCAGTACGCGGTCAGCGTACCAAGACCAACGCGCGTACCCGTAAAGGTCCGCGTAAGCCGATCCGCAAGTAATCGCCCCAGCGAATCGACAGGAATTTAATCATGGCAAAACCTGCTGCTCGTCCTCGTAAAAAAGTCAAAAAGACAGTGGTTGATGGCATCGCCCACATCCACGCGTCTTTTAACAACACAATCGTGACCATCACCGACCGTCAAGGTAACGCTCTTTCCTGGGCTACCTCCGGTGGTTCGGGTTTCCGCGGTTCCCGCAAGTCCACCCCGTTTGCTGCTCAAGTAGCTGCTGAACGTGCTGGTCAAGCTGCGCTGGAATATGGCCTGAAAAACCTCGACGTTAACGTCAAAGGTCCAGGTCCAGGTCGTGAGTCCGCTGTCCGTGCTTTGAACGGCTGTGGCTATAAGATCGCCAGCATCACCGACGTGACGCCAATCCCGCACAACGGGTGCCGTCCGCCGAAGAAGCGCCGCGTGTAATCCAGGAGATTGTAAAGAATGGCTCGTTACATTGGTCCAAAATGCAAACTCGCTCGTCGCGAAGGCACCGATCTCTTCCTGAAGAGCGGCGTGCGCGCGATCGAATCGAAGTGCAACATTGAAGCAGCACCTGGTATCCACGGCCAACGCCGCGGTCGCCAGTCCGATTACGGCACCCAACTGCGTGAAAAGCAGAAGGTCCGTCGTATCTACGGCGTTCTCGAGCGTCAATTCAGCGGCTACTACAAAGAAGCTGCTGGCAAGAAAGGCGCAACTGGCGAAAACCTGTTGCAGCTGCTCGAATGCCGTCTGGACAACGTTGTATACCGTATGGGCTTTGGTTCGACTCGTGCCGAATCCCGTCAGCTGGTATCGCACAAATCCGTCAGCGTTAACGGTCAGACCGTAAACGTTCCGTCCTACCAGGTTCGTGCTGGTGACGTGGTCGCGATTCGCGAGAAAGCAAAGAACCAACTTCGCATTGTCCAAGCTCTCGATCTGTGTGCCCAACGTGGCCGCGTAGAATGGGTAGAAGTAGACACTGAGAAGAAGTCGGGCGTTTTCAAGAACGTTCCAGCTCGCAGTGATCTGTCCGCCGACATCAACGAAAGCCTGATTGTCGAGCTCTACTCCAAGTAAGGGCTAGAAAATAGGTGCATCCATGCAGATTTCGGTAAATGAGTTCCTGACACCCCGCCATATTGATGTGCAGGTTGTCAGTCCAACCCGCGCCAAGATCACTCTCGAGCCTCTCGAGCGTGGTTTTGGCCACACCCTGGGCAACGCGCTGCGCCGCATCCTGTTGTCCTCAATGCCCGGCTGTGCAGTAGTCGAGGCCGAGATTGACGGTGTGCTCCACGAGTACAGCGCCATCGAAGGTGTACAGGAAGACGTAATTGAAATCCTGTTGAACCTTAAAGGTCTGGCTATCAAGCTGCACGGCCGTGACGAAGTTACGCTGACCTTGTCGAAGAAGGGTTCGGGGGTGGTTACCGCTGCCGATATTCAGCTGGATCATGATGTCGAGATCGTTAATCCCGATCACGTAATCGCTAACCTGGCGTCTAACGGCGCCCTGAACATGAAGCTAGTAGTAGCTCGTGGTCGTGGTTATGAACCGGCCGACTCGCGTCAGAGCGATGAAGACGAAAGCCGCAGCATCGGTCGCTTGCAGCTTGACTCTTCGTTCAGCCCGGTTCGCCGTATCGCATACGTGGTGGAAAACGCCCGTGTCGAACAGCGTACTAACCTGGACAAGCTGGTTATTGATCTGGAAACCAACGGTACTCTGGATCCTGAAGAGGCTATCCGCCGCGCTGCAACCATTCTGCAACAGCAGTTGGCTGCGTTCGTCGACCTCAAAGGTGACAGCGAACCAGTGGTAATCGAGCAAGAAGACGAGATCGATCCGATCCTGCTTCGCCCGGTTGACGATCTGGAACTGACTGTACGTTCGGCTAACTGCCTTAAGGCGGAAAACATTTACTACATCGGTGACCTGATTCAGCGTACCGAAGTAGAACTGTTGAAGACTCCGAACCTTGGCAAGAAATCCTTGACTGAAATCAAGGACGTTCTGGCCTCCCGCGGTCTGTCCCTCGGCATGCGCCTCGACAACTGGCCGCCTGCAAGTCTTAAGAAGGACGACAAGGCGACTGCCTGATCGTCGTAATCACCGAACGTTGTGTTTGGTAAGGAATGAACCATGCGTCATCGTAAAAGTGGTCGTCACCTGAGCCGCACCAGCTCGCACCGCAAGGCCATGTTTCAAAACATGGCGGTGTCGCTGTTCGAGCACGAGCTGATCAAAACTACACTGCCAAAAGCTAAAGAACTGCGTCGCGTTGCTGAGCCGCTGATCACTTTGGCCAAGACAGACAGCCTGGCTAACCGCCGTCTGGCTTTCGACCGTACTCGTTCGAAAGCTATCGTCGGTAAGCTCTTCAACGACCTGGGCAAGCGTTACGCTACCCGTGAGGGTGGCTACCTGCGCATCCTCAAGTGCGGTTTCCGCGCTGGCGACAACGCGCCTATGGCGTACGTCGAGTTGGTTGATCGTGCTGTCGGCGGTGAAGCTGTATCCGCTGAGTAAGACGTCAGTCTGAAACGAAGAACCGGGCCTAGTGCCCGGTTTTTTGTGCCTGTAAGAAATGCGCTCTACATACAAGCTTCAAGCCTTTTCCTGTCTGCACTATAGGCGTGGGTTGGTAATTAGTATTTATCTATCGATGTCTGCAAGTTAATGAATTTGTGGCTGTCATATTGATGATTAATACTTCCCTCCAAGCCGATTAGCCGGCAGTTCCAAGACTGACACAGGAAGAGATCGCATGAGCCAGAATAAAACGCTTACCACTGCCAGTGGCGCGCCCGTCGCCGACAACCAGAATTCCCGTTCCGCTGGCCCTCGTGGCCCGCTGCTGCTCGACGACTTTCACCTGATCGAGAAGCTTGCCCACTTCAACCGTGAAAACATCCCTGAGCGCCGCGTACACGCCAAAGGCTCGGGTGCTTACGGTACGTTCACCGTTACCCGCGACATTACCCAATACACCAGTGCCAAGCTGTTTGAGTCCGTTGGCAAGCAAACCCCGACCTTCCTGCGTTTCTCCACCGTGGGCGGCGAACGCGGCTCTGCAGATACCGAACGCGACCCGCGTGGTTTTGCGCTGAAGTTCTACACCGAAGAAGGCAACTGGGACATCGTGGGTAACAACACGCCAGTGTTCTTCATTCGTGATCCTCTGAAGTTTCCGGACTTTATCCATACCCAAAAACGTTTGCCGCAAAGCAACCTGAAAAGCGCACAAATGATGTGGGACTTCTGGTCGCATTCGCCTGAGGCGCTGCACCAGGTCACCATCCTGTTTTCGGATCGCGGCATCCCTGACGGCTACCGGCACATGCACGGCTTTGGCAGCCACACCTACAGCCTGATCAGCGCCAAAGGCGAGCGTCACTGGGTGAAGTGGCACTACAAGACCAAACAGGGCATCAAGAACCTGGCGCCGGCAGAAGCTGCACGCCTGGCCGGTACTGATCCTGATTACGCTCAACGTGACCTGTTTGGTGCGATCGAGCGCGGTGATTTCCCGAAATGGCGCGTGTGCATTCAGGTCATGACCGAGACCCAGGCCGCGGCGCATTACGAGAACCCGTTCGACGTGACCAAAACCTGGTCGCAGAAGGAATTCCCGCTGATCGAGGTCGGTGAGCTTGAGCTTAATCGCAATCCGCAAAACTACTTCGCTGAAGTCGAGCAGGCGGCATTTGGTCCAAGCAACATGGTGCCGGGTGTGGGCTTGTCGCCAGACCGTATGCTGCAAGGTCGGGTATTCGCCTACGCCGATGCGCACCGCTACCGTGTCGGTACCAATCACCAGCAGTTGCCGGTGAATGCGCCGCGCAGCCCGGTCAACAGCTACCAGCGCGACGGCTCGATGGCATTTGGCAGCAACGGTGGCAGTGCACCGAACTATGAGCCTAACAGCTACGCCGGTGCACCGAAGCAAGCTCCACAATACGCAGAGCCAGCACTGGCCCTGAGCGGCGCGGCTGATCGTTACGATCACCGTGAAGATACGGATTACTACAGCCACGCCGGTGCGTTGTTTCGCTTGATGAACGATGAGCAGAAAACCCTGCTGATCAACAACATTGCCGGTGCTATGTCGGGCGTTTCCAGTGATGTGGTTCAGCGTCAGCTGCAGCACTTCTACAAGGCAGATGCTGCTTACGGAGAAGGCATCGCAAAGGCCTTGGGTGTACAGCTTAACTAAGTCTAAACGATAAGCAGAACCGCCCTCATTTTGGCGGTTTTTGCGTTATTTAAGCTACTTTTCTCGGAGTATCTTCGCTTTTATCGCGCTATTCGAGTGACCAATCAGTCCGCTTGGTTCAAACTACAGACTTTCAAGCAGGGAGATGTAGGGCGATGCAAGGCCACCCAGACGTAATCGATTACCTCAACACGTTGCTCACAGGCGAACTGGCAGCACGTGATCAATATTTCATCCATTCGCGGATGTATGAGGACTGGGGTTTTACCGAGCTCTACGAGCGCATCAACCACGAGATGGAAGAAGAGGCCCAGCACGCAGATGCATTGATGCGTCGGATCCTCATGCTCGAAGGCACGCCGCGTATGCGTCCAGACGATCTGGACATCGGCGCCACGGTGCCCGAGATGCTCGCTGCCGACTTGCGCCTGGAATATAAAGTCCGTGCCGCACTCTGCAAGGGCATCGAGCTCTGCGAGCTGCACAAGGATTACGTCAGTCGCGAGATCCTGCGGGTTCAATTGGCTGACACCGAAGAAGATCACACGTACTGGCTGGAGAAGCAGTTGGGTCTGATCAAATTGGTAGGCCTGGAAAACTACCTGCAATCGCAGTTCTAACTGCGATTGAATGTGGGAGCGAGCTTGCTCTCGATGAGGTCATGACATTCGACATTGATGTCGACTATTACTCTGCTATCGCGAGCAAGCTCGCTCCCACAAAAGCAAAAAGCCCCGGTCACTGATGAAGTGACCGGGGCTTTTTCATGCGTGGACGTTAAGCCCGATCGCGTTCCAGCAACGGCTTGAGGTAGAAGCCGGTATGCGACTGCTTCATCTCGGCAACTTCCTCCGGCGTACCCACTGCAATGATCTGCCCGCCCTTGGAACCGCCTTCCGGCCCAAGGTCCACCAGCCAGTCAGCGGTCTTGATCACATCCAGATTGTGCTCGATCACCACCACGGTGTTGCCGTGATCGCGCAGGCGATGGAGTACATCAAGCAACTGCTGGATATCCGCGAAGTGCAGGCCAGTGGTCGGCTCATCGAGGATGTACAGGGTTTTGCCGGTATCGCGCTTGGACAGCTCGCGGGACAGCTTGACCCGCTGGGCTTCACCGCCCGACAGGGTGGTCGCCGATTGCCCCAGTTTGATGTACGACAGGCCCACATCCATTAACGTCTGCAGCTTGCGCGCCAGCGCTGGAACCGCATCGAAAAACACCCGGGCTTCTTCGATGGTCATTTCCAGCGTTTCGTGGATGCTCTTGCCCTTGTACTTGATCTCCAGGGTTTCGCGGTTGTAGCGCTTGCTCTTGCAGACGTCGCACGGGACATAGATGTCCGGCAGAAAGTGCATTTCCACCTTGATCAGGCCGTCGCCCTGACAGGCCTCGCAGCGCCCGCCCTTCACGTTGAAGGAGAAACGCCCCGGACCATAGCCACGTGAGCGGGATTCCGGCACGCCGGCAAACAATTCACGAATCGGTGTGAACAGCCCGGTGTAGGTCGCCGGGTTGGAGCGTGGCGTACGGCCGATCGGGCTTTGGTCGATGTCGACGACTTTGTCCAGATGCTCAAGGCCCTTGATGCTGTCGTGGGCTGCGGCTTCCAGGGTGGTCGCGCCGTTCAGTGCGGTGGCGCTGAGCGGGAACAGAGTGTTGTTGATCAGCGTCGACTTGCCCGAGCCGGATACGCCGGTCACGCAGGTCAGCAAACCAATCGGAATCTCCAGGTCGACGTCGCGCAAGTTGTTGCCTCGGGCGCCCTTGAGCGACAGCGAGAGCTTCTTGTTGCGCGCTGTGCGTTTGGCCGGGACTTCGATCTTCACGCGGCCGGACAGGTATTTGCCGGTCAGCGAGTCAGGGTGCGCCATGACTTCGGCCGGGGTGCCTTCAGCGACAATATGACCACCGTGCACGCCAGCACCCGGACCGATGTCCACCACATAGTCGGCCAGACGAATCGCATCTTCGTCGTGCTCGACCACGATTACCGTGTTGCCGATATCGCGCAGATGCTTGAGCGTTCCCAGCAGTCGATCGTTGTCGCGCTGGTGCAAGCCAATCGACGGTTCGTCGAGAATGTACAGCACGCCCACCAGGCCGGCGCCGATTTGGCTGGCCAGACGAATACGTTGCGCTTCACCGCCAGACAGGGTGTCGGCACTGCGGTCCAGCGACAGATAGTCGAGACCGACGTTGACCAGGAACTGCAAGCGCTCTCGGATTTCCTTGAGAATCTTGTCGGCAATTTCACCGCGTCGACCGGTCAGTTTCAGCGTGCCGAAGTAATCGGACGCATCGCCAATCGGCAGGTTGGTCACCGCCGGCAGTGTCTTCTCGCCGACCCACACATGCCGCGCTTCGCGGCGCAGGCGAGTACCGCGGCAATCCGGGCAAGGCTGGGTGCTGAGGAACTTGGCCAGTTCTTCGCGTACTGACGCGGACTCGGTTTCACGGTAGCGACGGTCCAGGTTCGGCACGATGCCTTCGAACGGGTGTGAGCGTTTGACGATGTCGCCACGGTCGTTCAAATATTTGAAATCGACGTTCTGTGTGCCGCTGCCATGCAGGATGATCTTCTGCTGATCGGCCGGGAGCTGGTTGAACGGCACTTCCAGGCTGAAGCCGTAATGCGAGGCCAGTGAGCCGAGCATCTGGAAGTAGTAGACGTTGCGCCTGTCCCAGCCGCGAATCGCCCCTTCAGCCAGGGTCAGCTCGCCATTGACCAGGCGCTTGATGTCGAAGAACTGTTTAACTCCCAAGCCGTCGCAGGTCGGGCAGGCGCCGGCCGGGTTGTTGAAGGAGAACAGCTTGGGTTCCAGTTCGCTGATGGCGTGGCCGCAGATCGGGCAAGCGAAGCGCGCGGAGAAGATCATTTCTTCGCCCGGTTCGTCGTCCATTGGCGCGACCAGCGCAATTCCGTCGGCCAGTTTCAGCGCCGTCTCGAACGACTCGGCCAGCCGCTGTTGCAGATCGGCGCGGACCTTGAAGCGGTCGACCACGACATCGATCGAGTGCTTCTTCTGTTTATCCAGCTTCGGCAATTCGTCCAGTTCGAAGAGCTTGCCGTTGACCCGGGCCCGGACAAAGCCTTGGGCGCGCAGCTCTTCGAAGACCGAAAGGTGTTCGCCCTTGCGCTCGCGGATTACCGGTGCCAGCAGCATCAACTTGCTGCCTTCGGGCTCGGCGAGGACCAGGTCGACCATCTGGCTGACGGTCTGCGCTTCCAGCGGAATGTCGTGATCCGGGCAGCGCGGAATACCCACGCGAGCATAAAGCAGGCGCAGGTAGTCGTAGATTTCGGTAATGGTGCCGACCGTCGAGCGCGGGTTGTGCGAGGTCGACTTCTGTTCGATGGAGATGGCCGGCGACAGACCTTCGATGGTGTCGACGTCAGGCTTTTCCATCATCGACAGGAACTGCCGGGCATAGGCCGACAGCGACTCGACATAGCGTCGCTGACCCTCGGCATACAGCGTGTCGAATGCCAGGGAAGACTTGCCGGACCCGGACAAACCGGTGATGACGATCAGTTTGTCCCGTGGCAGGGTCAGGTCGATGTTCTTCAGGTTGTGGGTTCGAGCCCCACGAATCAGGATCTTGTCCAAGGTGGCCTCGCTTGGCGGGCGTCGAAAACGTAGGAGTATACGGGCAAATACTGGATGGATGCACACTATCAAATGACGCTTGCTGAACGGCGCCTGACAACGGCACGAGGCAGGCTCGCGACAAAGCGTCGCCCTATACCCCGTCAACCGATGGGACTGGTAGAATCGCCGCCGGTTCACATGAGGTTATTCCATGCACGATCCCCACAGCGAACGCATGAGTGGTGGCGAGACCCGCGCAGCAAGCGGTCTGGCCCTGGTGTTCGCCTTCCGTATGCTTGGCATGTTTATGGTGTTGCCGGTGTTGGCGACCTATGGAATGGATCTCGCAGGAGCGACCCCGGCCCTCATCGGTCTGGCGATTGGCGCTTACGGCCTGACTCAGGCGATTTTTCAGATTCCGTTCGGGATCATTTCCGACCGTATCGGTCGTCGCCCGGTGATTTACCTGGGGCTGATCGTCTTCGCCCTCGGTAGCGTTTTGGCCGCCAATGCCGACTCGATCTGGGGTGTGATCGCCGGACGCGTCCTGCAAGGCGCCGGGGCGATTTCCGCGGCGGTCATGGCCTTGCTGTCGGACCTGACCCGCGAACAGCACCGCACCAAAGCCATGGCCATGATCGGCATGACCATCGGTCTGTCGTTCGCCGTGGCCATGGTGGTCGGGCCGTTGCTGACCCGCGCCTTTGGTCTGTCCGGTTTGTTCCTGGCGACGGGCGGCATGGCGCTGTTTGGCATCGTGATCGTGATGTTCATGGTGCCGCGCGCCACCAGCCCGTTGCATCACCGCGAATCCGGCGTTGCCCGTCAGGCGCTGATCCCGACACTCAAGCATCCGGACCTGCTGCGCCTGGACCTCGGTATTTTTGTGTTGCACGCGATGTTGATGTCGAGCTTCGTCGCGTTGCCATTGGCGCTGGTCGAAAAGGCCGGGCTGCCCAAGGAGCAGCACTGGTGGGTGTACCTGACCGCGCTGCTGATTTCGTTCTTCGCCATGATCCCGTTCATTATCTACGGCGAGAAGAAACGCAAAATGAAACGAGTTTTACTTGGTGCGGTCAGTACGCTGATGCTCACTGAGCTATTCTTCTGGCAGTTCGGCGACAGTTTGCGGGCTCTGGTGATTGGTACGGTGGTGTTCTTCACCGCGTTCAATCTGCTCGAAGCTTCGTTGCCGTCGCTGATCAGCAAGGTTTCACCGGCAGGCGGCAAGGGTACGGCGATGGGGGTTTATTCCACCAGTCAGTTCCTCGGTTCGGCACTGGGCGGGATCATGGGCGGCTGGATGTTCCAGCATGGCGGTCTGTCGGCTGTGTTCCTTGGATGCGCAGGACTGGCTGCCCTCTGGTTGGCCTTTGCTGTTACCATGCGTGAACCTCCCTATGTGACGAGCCTGCGCTTGCCGTTATCGCCTGAAGCGATCCGCGAAGCTGGTTTGGTCGAGCGCCTGCTGGCCGTCGTTGGGGTAACAGATGCAGTGGTGGTTGCTGATGAAGCGGCCATTTACATCAAATTGGACACCGAACTATTGGATCGCACGACCCTCGAGAGCCTGGTCAACAACCCGGCCCCGACCGCGTGCGAAGCCTAGGAGAACGTTATGGCCCGTGGGGTTAACAAAGTCATATTGGTCGGCACTTGCGGCCAGGATCCCGAAGTTCGCTACTTGCCTAACGGTAACGCCGTGACCAACCTGAGTCTGGCGACCAGCGAACAATGGACCGACAAGCAAACCGGCCAGAAAGTCGAAAAGACCGAATGGCACCGTGTATCGATGTTCGGCAAGGTTGCGGAAATCGCCGGCGAATACCTGCGTAAAGGTTCGCAGGTCTACATCGAAGGCAAGCTGCAAACCCGCGAGTGGGAAAAAGACGGTATCAAGCGTTACACCACTGAAATCGTGGTCGACATGCAAGGCACCATGCAACTGCTGGGCGGCCGTCCACAGGGCGACCAACAGGGCCAGGGCGGCGGTAACAACTACCAGCAATCCGCTCCGCGTCAGCAAGCTCCGCGTCCGCAGCAGTCGGCTCCGCAACAGCGTTCGGCTCCGGCGCCACAGCAGGCCGCACCGCAGCCAGCTCCGGATTTCGACAGCTTTGATGACGATATTCCGTTCTGATTTGTCGCTGAATCCGTTCTAAATAAAAAGGCCCGTCGCTTGATGCGATGGGCCTTTTTTGTGGGAGCGAGCTTGCTCGCGATGACGGCATAACATTCAACATCAATGTTGACTGACCCACCGCTATCGCGAGCAGGCTCGCTCCCACATGGATTGCGCTTAACTGACTGGCATTTGCCTGCTGGGCGAGGTTTTTCAGTCGAGTATCAGGTGCGGCAAAAACCGGCTTGAGTCTTTGGTGATCAGGCTGTTGTCCTCGCGCACACCAATGCCCGCGGCCTGATCGCCAATCACCCAGGAGCCGATCAGCGTGTAGCTGTCACCGAACTTCGGCAGCGGGGCGAACTCCTGGAGGATGAACGGTGCATCGGTGTACGGCCCGTCTTCCTTCACGACCAGACCCTCCGGGGTCTGCAGTTCGATGTTGGCGCCTTCGCGGGAGAAGAACGGCTTGCGCACCCAGCCCTTTGGCACCGCTTTGCCGGGCTCGGGATCCAGGTGCGTGGCGAGCAGGTTCGGGTGCCCTTTGTTGAACTCCCACAGCAGGGGCAGGATGCCTTTGTTCGAGATGATCGATTTCCAGGCCGGCTCGAAAAACTGCGTGTCACTCTGGGCGATGGCCTCACCAAATGGCTCGTGGAAAATGAATTCCCAGGCGTGCAGTTTGAACAGGTGAGGGATCCAGCGTTCTTCGAGATCGACGAAGCGTCCTTCGCTGTTGAGGCCGATGTCTTCGATATCGATGTGGCGTGACTCGATCCCGACTTTTTCCGCGATCAGCCGCAAGTAGTCGGTGGTGCCCTTGTCTTCGACCGATTGTTTCATCGAGGCGAAGTAGAAAGGCTGTTTGATCTGCAGCTGCGCAAAGGCCTGATGCAGCTTGGTGTCGATGCTGTTGAACTGGTCGGCATGGCTGGGCAGCAAGCCGCGCTCGATGCATTGCTCCAGCCAGCCCCACTGAAACGCCGAGGCCTCGTACAAACTGGTGGGCGTGTCGTAGTTGAGTTCCAGCAATTTGGCGGGGCTGGTGCCGTTGTAGGAGAAGTCCAGGCGACCGTAAAGGTGCGGATGGCCTTCGCGCCATGAAGTGCGAATCATATCGAAGAAGGGCGCCGGAATGCTCAGGCGCTCCAGCAGTTCTTCGCTCTGCACCACCCGGTCGACCAGGTCCATGCACATCTCATGGATCTCGGTAGTCGGGTCTTCGAGATCGTTCTCGATCTGCTTGAGCGTGAATTGGTAATACGCGCTCTCGTCCCAGTAGGGTTCGTCGTCGATGGTGTGAAACATGAAGCCGAGGTTTTCGGCGGTCTGCTTCCAGTCGTGACGTTCCTGGCAGAGGATTTTCTTCATGGCGCTCGCTCCTTAACTGCTCGATCGACCGAAACTGCTCGAGCCGCCCCAGCCGCTGCGGGCGCTGGCCTGACTACCAAAACCGCCCCGGGAAGTGGATGAGGATACCGAGATTGGCTTGGAGCTGCTCGACTTGAACGTGGAGCTGCTGTAGCCACTACCGTATTTCGCCTGGTCCGATTTGGTGAAGCTCGATCCGGTGGCGATGCGCTGGCTGAGCGTCGACGATGAGTAATCGCCACGTGAGTCGCGGTAGCGGTAAACCGGTTCGGAGTTGTAGCTGCCCCGGTTGCTGTTCAGCATGTTGCTGATCAGCATGCCGGCCAGAAGACCGTTAACCATTCCTCCTGAACCGCCTGAGCTCACTTCGGAGGCGGGCAGTTGGGCTCTGGCGGCGTCCAGCTGGGTCTGGGTGACCTCGCCATTGGCTGCCAGCTCGAAGCCGCCGAGCTTAGGAATGAACTTGCCGGTGGAGTCCTGCTGGCACCAGTCGGCGACAAAGTCGGCGTCGCAATCGGCCTGGCTGTCGTACAGCGGCGCAATGCGACGGTGTTCGGTGAGGGCGGTCATGTAGGCATTGGAGCAGACACTCACCGGAAGCTTTTGATCCACGCACTGCTGCACGGATTGAAAGTTGAACTTCTGATTCACTGCGTAGGTTTTTTCTGTCGGCCCGCAACCTGATATCGCGACGGCGACCGATGCTGCCAGGGACAGTTGAACGTACTTGCTTCGTTTCATCATTGCCTCCGTGGCGCGATCAGTTCTGCGAAGGGGTCATGCACGCAGCATTGAGCAGGCCAACGCTGATGGCGACGGCTGCGACGTAGATGGCGGCAGCGATTTCACCATTACGGATGCGTTCGGAGGTGCCTTTGAGCACCAGGCTGGTCATCAGGAATGCCAGCAGTTGCACCACTGCGGCAATCAGTGCCCATACCGCGAAGTCCAGCAGGCTGACCGAGTAGGCAATCACATTGCTCGCCGGGATAGCGAAACCGATGATGGCACCGGACAGGGCGATGGCGGCCGCGGTGTTGCCGGAGCGAATCAGTTCGAACTCTTTGTGCGGCGTGATGCGGGTGTAGACGAACTGGAAAATCGCGAACAGCAGGGCGGCGCCGATGATGTACGAAACAAATCCCAGGACGGCGGCTTTGTTCAGCGAGACGGAGAGTGCTTCTAGCATGGGCTGTTCCTTTTTAAAGAGTAGTGAGGTCGGTGGTGTACAGCGAGATACCCAGTGAGGTGCTCAAGCTGATGCTGCCTTCGGCGTCTTCTTCCACCGAGAACAGCAGGAATTCGCGGCGGTCGGTCAGGCCGGTCTCGCGGGCGTAGAGCATCGAGCGATGTTCCACGACGTAGGACTGATCCGGATTGCTGACCTGCTCGGTGAAGGCCACCAGCTCGGTCTGCCCGGCCTCGGAGCCCCATTCGCGGGTGTATTCGACGCCGTCATGGGTATAGGTCGGCAGGCCGATCAGGCTGTCCGGCCCTGCGAGCCTGCGCAGTTCGGCTTCACTGTTGAGGGTGACGTAGCTTAGGTAATTGAACAGGATCACCGACTCGACCTGGCCGGCGATGGCGCCGGTGGTGTGGACCTGCAGCCAGAAGTCTTCGTCGTCCATGTAGTAGCGCGAGAGCCAGGTCGACTGGCCGAGGTCGACAGTGCCGACGCTCCAGATCTGCTGGGTGCCGGGAATGACTACGCTGGTTTTTTCGTCAAGCAACAGCTTGAGCGTGGTGTCGAACATCAGCGCTTTTCCCTGGCCGAGCCCGAGGGGGCCGGCAACCGGTGCACTGTCCTTGGGTGTCGGGGCTTCGAGGCCCATCAACTGTTTAAACCATCCCATGGGTGATTTCCTTCAGGCGGGTGGAAGGGATATAGATACGTTCGCCACCCGGGACGCGGGTGGCGCCGGGCGGGTTGATCGAAGGCTGTTGACCGATGAGGAGCGCCAACTCGCCCAGGCAGGCGGTGGCAGCGTGTACGCCCAAGGCAATGGCAAGGCCGGCCCATCCAGACTTGTGGAAGGGCGACGCTGCGTACATGCGTAACAAGAGGAAAATCGACATTTGTCCCTGGCTCCCTGGGGTGACGCGTCCTTGACGAATAAACCCGCCGTGGACCATTTTGGTGCCCGCTTGTTTACCGGGTTGCATTAGACCTGCTGCGCGGCCTGGAGAGAAGTAGCCGTGCTGCAATAAATCCAGCGAATGCGCCGCTAATATGCCCTTCAAATGAGGTACCCTGGCGCGGAATAAAGCCAAAAATCAGGCTTGCATAGATGAATGCGACAATGCCGGCGATCAGTACGTTGCTCCAGCTGCGATGGAACCAGGCACGCGCCAGAAGGTACGCCCAGAGGCCAAAGACCCAGGCGCTGGCGCCTACATGAACGCCGTTGAAACCGAACAGCCAGACCAGCGCGCCGCCGACCAGAATAATGATCGCGCTGACGGCCGCAAAGCGTTTGAAACCCTCGGCGATTACCAGGGTTCCCAGCACCAGGAACGGCACCAGATTGGCGATCAAGTGCGCAAAGGACACGTGCAGGAACGGTGAGGTCACAATTCCGACAAGGCCGTGGGCAGTTCGGGGGACCAGGCCGAACATCGTCAGGCCGTAGCCTGTCAGCACATTCAGCAGCTGGATCGCGACCATCAGCATGGCCAGGCCTGCGATGATCTTGAAGCCGGTTACCCTGTCCATCCTTGTCCTCGAATCAACAAAAAGAAGGGCACGCCGGTGAATGCCAGTCAGTTACGCCGTAACGCGACCTGTAGCAGCTGGCGAAGCCTGCGTTCGGCGGCGTAGCCGTCGTGAGCTCTACTTGCACTGTCTGCCTGACGTAACGCATACCCTGATTTTACGACTGCTTCGCAGCCGAACGCAGGCTTCGCCAGCTGCTACGGGTCATGCGTTGCACTCGGAGTCCCTTAACTGTCTGGCATTACACCGGTGCCCTTCCTTTTGAATGAGTGCGTAAGCCGGTTACTCGGCCGATTGTTTTTTCAGTCGGTCCAGAATTGCGTTTGCGCTGCCTTGGTCCGGGGTGATTCCGGCTTCGCGCAGCTTGCGCTCCAGATCGTTGCCGGTGGACGCGTCCGCCAGTTCGTCGCTCGCTTCCAGCTCGGCAGCCCGTTGTTCCTGCTTGGCTTGCAGGCGATTCAAGGTGCCGACGGCGGTTTCCAGTTTGCCGTTGGCGCCGCCGCTGGCGATGGAGGCGCTGACCTGCGCTTTCTGCACGCTTTCACGGGCCTTGGCCATGTCTACTTGCTGGCGCAGGCTCTTGATGCGGGCTTCGGCCTTGGTGATGTCCTTGCGCATTTTGTCGGCGTAGGCGCCGAACTCGGTGGTTTGCTTCTGTTCGCCGTCGAGTTCGTTGGTCAGGGTCGAAATGGCTTCGGCCACTTCCAGTGCCAGGTCTTCACGGTTGGCCTGGAGCGCGGCCATGGCCTTGGATTCCAGGTCCTTGATCTTGGCGTTGTACTGCGCTACGCGTTCAGCCGAGAGTTTGTGCTTGGCCATGATGGTGACCAGTTCGCGCTTGGCGTTGGCCAGGGCGCTGTCGGCGTCGCGGATTTCCTGATCGAGGATGCGCAGGGCCTGTTGGTCGGCGATGGCTTCGCCGACTTCGCTGGCGCCGCCACGCAGTGCGGTGAACAACTTGCTCCAGATCGATTGGTTTTGCATGACTCGGTACTCCCGAAAATTAGTTGAAGAAGCCTTCGAAGGCTTCGCTGGCGCGCTGAACGTTGTCGACGAGGGTTTTGATCTCGGTTACGACGTTGGTCAGGCTGGACTCGGAACTGAGCGCACCGAACATGCTGTAGACGGTCTGGCCGTTGGGCATGGATTCGATACCAATCGACGACAGCGGGAACATTTCCCGGCTGCGCAGCACGGCATCGTTGAAGCGCTGCACGTCCTTGATGGATTCGAGATCGACCAGCACGGTGTCGACGATGATTTGCTCGCCGACGACCGCGATGTAAATCGGCAGCCCGCCAAACTCGTTCATTTCAAGCTTGATGCTCTGCTCGGAGCCTTGAATCAACGTCAGGGTGATTTCGTTGGATACCACCTCATCAAGGGCCTGCAGGGCGCTGAAGAGGCGATCGATGTTCCAGTTGTTACCTGCGCTCATGTAATCCTCCAACATGAATGAACCAGCCAGGATCGGCTGGCGTAGCTGTTTCTCCATTTGCTTGAGCAGGCTCCGGTTTTCGGGAAGCACCCAAGTTTCATGTTTCACATAGCCGGCGGCGCTAAGTCCTCCGCGCATCTGCTTCATATAGAAGCTCGATGGTTTTTTCGCGGAAGGTTTCGAGCGCTCTCCCTGGCTGCTCGCGGGTGTTGTGTCTGAGGCTGCTGGAGAGCGACGTTTCATTGCAGTGGCTCCGCTTTTTTGTATCACGCGTGATAACACTACAGATAAATTCAAGCGCTCTCAACAACTCACGCGTGAGATTTTTAATCGACTGATTTTCATCACAAAAAAAGGCCCGCAGCGTGTCAGTGCTGCGGGCCTTCGGGTCTTGCCGGGGTCAGATTCAGTGATTGGTCGCCAGATAATCATCGGTGGAAACCACCGTTGCGTAGGCAAAGCCCAGGGCCGACATGAACGCGGCATGCACCTGGGCGGCCGGGACGGTCACGCCGTTGAACTCCAGGTCTCGGGTGGCGCAGGCGTCGTGGATCACCGTGACGCCGTAGCCAAGATCGGCCGCGGCACGTGCGGCGCCATCGATGCACATGTGGCTCATGCTGCCGACGATCACCAGGTTGTCGATGCCGTGTTGGTCAAGGATCGACTCCAGTTCGGTTTCGCGGAATGCGTTGACGAAGTGTTTGAGCACCACCGGTTCATGGCTGTGGTTGCGGACTTTTGGGTGTAACTGCGCGCCCTCTGAGCCCGGAGTGAAAAACGGCGCGGTGTCAGAGGTGAATTCATGGCGGATATGCACCACCTGATCACCGGCATCACGGAAGGCCCGGATCACCCGCGCGGCGTTGTCGGCAGCCGCGTCGGCCCCGACCAGCGGCCATTTGCCTTGGGGGAAGTAGTCATTCTGGATATCGACTACGATGAGTGCTTGCTTGGCCATGGGTGTTTCCTCGGAAGGGTTGGTGTGGAACGAAGTATTGGGTTTCACCGGCCGTTCGAGGATTGGCCGCACCGACAATAAAAGGGGGAAAACTGACAATGGGCGTAGAACGCGCAGTCGCCGAGTTGGGCGTGCTGATCTATCCCGGCGCGCAGATGGCGGCGGTGCATGGTTTGACGGATTTGTTCGGAGTGGCGAATCGCATCGCCGCCGAGCATCAGAGCGCGCAACTGCCATTGTTGCGGATCAGCCACTGGCAGGCTGATGCCGAGCATGCGCCTCAACGCATTTACGACAGTCATCCCGCTGCCGACGGTGCGCTGATTGCGCTGTTGATCCCGCCATCGATTGGCGGATTTTCAGAAGGCCAGGCAGCGCCAGCGCTGATCCAGTGGATTCGCCAGCAACACGCGACCGGTGCGACCCTTGGCGGGGTTTGCGTAGGCTCTATTCTGTTGGCCGAAAGCGGCCTGCTCGACGGTCGCCGCGCCACTACTCACTGGACCTCGGCGAAAAAATTCGCCGAGCGTTACCCGAAGGTCACGCTCAACGCCGACAAGCCCATCGTCGACGATGGTGACCTGATTACCACCGCGGGGTTGATGGCCTGGTCGGAGCTGGGTTTGCGGCTGGTCAATCGTCTGATGGGGCCGAGTATTGCCACCAGTACCGCGCGTTTTCTGGTGATCGAACACAGCGACAGTGCGAGCGAATGCGGCAGTAACTTCGCACCGATTCTGAGTCATGGCGATGCAGCGATTCTCAAGGTTCAGCATTGGCTGCAAGCCAATGGTGCGGTGGAGGTGTCGCTGAGCGTAATGTCGCAGCAGGCAGGGCTGGAAGAGCGGACGTTCCTGCGGCGCTTTCGAGCCGCGACCGGTTTGAAACCGACCGAATACTGCCAGCACCTGCGAGTCGGCAAGGCCCGGGAAATGCTCGAGTTCACCAACGGCACCATCGATCACATCGCCTGGAACGTGGGGTATTCGGACCCGAGTGCATTTCGCTCCACGTTCAAGAAAATCACCGGCCTGGCGCCGAGCGATTATCGCGCACGATTCGGGGTGACGCCCCCCGCACGGCAATAAGCAACACGGCCCCCGTAGCCCCGTAGCAGCTGCCGAGCCCGCGAGGCTGCGTTCGGCTGCGTAGCAGTCGTGAAATCAGGCTATGCGGTCTTTCAGTTAAATTGTGCACTTAGTGTTTACGACTGCTACGCAGCCGAACGCAGCCTCGCAGGCTCGGCAGCTGCTACGTGAAGCATGCAGAAACGCAGCCTCGCAGGCTCGGCAGCTGCTACGTGAAGCATGCAGAAACGCAGCCTCGCGGGCTCGGCAGCTGCTACGTGAAGCATACAAAAACGCAGCCCTTAGGCTGCGTTGGTTTGAAGGATCAATGCCCGGCGACAATCTGTGCCGAACCCTGCACCGGCTCGGCATACACCGGGCCGAGGCGATCGAGACGACCGCTCCAGGCGGTCAGCGCCAACGCGACCAACACCACCAGACCACCGATCCACGCGGTATGGATCAAGCCCATGTGGGCGACGATCAACCCGCCACCCCAGGCACCGCCAGCGATGCCGAGGTTGAAGGCGGCGATGTTCAGGCCGGACGCAACGTCCACCGCGTTCGGCGTGTGATGCTCAGCCTGACGCACCACATACACTTGCAGGCCGGGCACGTTGCCGAACGCCACGGCGCCCCAGACCAGTACGGTGGCCAGTGCCAGCCAAGGATTACCGGCGGTGAAGGTCAGTACGAACAGCACCGCGGCGAGCAGGGCGAAGATCAGTTTCAGCGCACTGATCGGGCCGCGTTTATCGGCCAGTTTGCCACCCCAGATGTTGCCGATGGCCACCGAGACTCCGTAGACCAGCAGCACCAGGCTGACGGTGCTGGCGCTGAAGCCGGAAATATCCTGAAGAATCGGTGCCAGGAACGTGAAGGCGATAAACGAACCGCCGTAACCGACTGCCGTCATGGCGTACACCAGCAGCAAACGCGGTTGTTTCAGTACCTGCAATTGCTGCAACAACGACGCGGGTTTGCTGTGGGCGATGTTTTTTGGCACATAGATCAGGCTGCCGATGAACGCAATCACACCCAGCGCCGACACGGCGAGGAAGGTTTCGCGCCAGCCGAAATGTTGACCGATAAAGGTCCCCAACGGCACGCCGGTCACCAGGGCCACGGTCAGGCCGGTGAACATGATGGCAATCGCGCTGGCGGCTTTTTCTTTCGGCACCAGGCTGGTGGCGATGGTCGAGCCAATCGAGAAGAACACCCCGTGGGCCAGGCCGGTGACGATGCGTGCAATGACCAGCGATTCGTAACTCGGGGCTTTCCAGGCCAGCAGGTTGCCGAGTGTGAACAGCACCATCAGCGACAGCAGCAACAATTTGCGTGGGACTTTGCCCGTCAGGGCGGTGAGCACGGGCGCGCCAATGGCGACACCCAGCGCGTAAAGGCTGACCAGCAGACCGGCCGACGGCAGGCTGACCCCAAGGTCGGCACCGATGGTGGGTAACAGGCCAACGATGACGAACTCGGTCGTCCCGATGGCAAAAGCGCTAAGGGTCAGCGCGAGCAAGGCAATGGGCATGGCTGCAACTCCGGTGGTTTGATTCAGGAGCGCAGTGTCGGGGTTGGGTTCTTGCGGAAAAATAGCGAGACGGGCATTTGATATTTGACCTTTAAGCAAAGATCAAAGGCGCGTAACCAAAGACCTCTTACAGGGTTCTGTATTGGGTCAGTTTTTTGTGCAACTCAGCGGTATGGGGCTGATCCAGTTCCAGCCAGTAATGCTGCGTACCGGCGATCTCGGCGGCGGCCGGCAGGCCATCGCGATACACCAACCGGTTGCTGGCGAGGGCGGGGACTTTGTGGCCCGGCAGCAGGGTGCCGGCGAGGTTCAGCGGGTCGACGCCGCAAACACTGATCAGGCTGCCGTCATGCGGGCGGCGGCGCACTTCGCGCAGCAGCGGGATCGCTTCGGGCAAGGCGAATTGTTCGCCCGCCAGACCGCTGACAAAACGTCCGCCGCGAATCTCTCCACGCGCCTCCAGCCGGTGAAAGGTACGCAGCAATTCGCGCCAGCTCGGCAGCCACTCGGCCTCGCGTTCCAGCAGCCGCCAGAACACCACGCCGTAACGCCTGAGCAAGGTCAGGGCGATGTGTTCGAGGGTTTCGCTCGGGGTGCCACGGTTATCCACAACCGGCGGCGTCGATTGACGGCGCAACAAGGCCCAGCGCCCGGCATCGTCCATTCCACCGACAAACGCTCCGCGTCCACGTCGGCTGCTGCGCGCCTGGCGTTTGCTGGCGGGTGTAATCAACGCGCGCAGGCCAGCGAAGCTGTCGGCGTTGACCAGCCCGGCGCCGACCAGCTCCTGCAAGGCGACCTCCAGTTCACTGCGCAGCAGATGGGCTTCGTGCAGTAGCTCATCGAAGAACAACGCACCCTGCTGGCTCAGCGCTTGATGGACTTTCTGGGTTTTGGGCGACAGTTCGCTGACCTCCAGTGGCTCGGTCAGGCTGCTCCAGAGCGGGACCTGCGCCCGTGGCAGCAACACAATCGGCGTGCTGCGCAGCGCTGCGCCAGTGGCTTTGTTGCGCACCGTCAGCCGGGTCCAGACCAGTTTGCCGCTGCGGCACAGCTCATCCAGCCACGTCGATGAATAGTTCTTGAGCCGCGCCGGCAGAAGATCGCTGTCCCAGGCAGATGCGGCCGCCGGGTAGCCTTCGAACTGACTGACAATCGCCGGCAACACCGCGCTGCCCTGGCCTTGGGTGGCTGGCGACAGATGCTGCCAGTCAAACAGAAAGCGCATGAAGTCCTGCAATGCCACGGGCTCGATTTCCCGCCGCAGGCGTTTGACCGTGTAGCGATGAATGCGCGCCAGCAAATGCCGTTCGCACCATTCTTCTTGCGAGGCCGCCGGGCTGAAGCGCCCGCGCAACACGTAGCCTTCGCGCTCCAGTTGCGCCAGTGCCTGGGTGACTTGAGCCGTCGAAAGCCCCAGCGGTTGAGCAATCGCATGAATCGGCAACGGACCAAATGCACCGAGGCGAGCGCGGATCAGTTCGACCAGAGCCTCGTCGGTGTCCCAGGCTTCATCGAAACCCGGCAAGGCCTGCAACGGCGGTAACAACGCGGCGTGTGGGTAGATTGCTTGCAGGCAGGTCAGGCGCTCCAGTGCCAGCCATATCGCTTGGTCCGCGTTGATCTGCAAACGGCTGGCGCGCCCTCCATCCGCCAGGGTTTGCAGCCAGTGCAGCCACTGCGGATTGGCCTGCGCTTCGGCGTCGCTGATGGCGGCCAGGCTCATCAGCGCTTCATGCATTTCATCGACGCTGGTGGGCAGTGGCCAGGCCTCATCGCGCACTGATTGAATAGCCTCGGCATCCAGTGCGCCGAGGTCATCGGTCGATTGCGGGTCGCTCCAGCGCCGATTGAGCACCGCTTGAGTACGGCGTTCTTCCAGCGGCGCATCGTCGAGAAAGGTGTAGGGCCGGGCGCTGAGAATTTCCGCCGCCAGCGGCGAGGGCGCGGGCAAGTCGCGGCTGATCAAGCGCACTTCACCGCGTTCCATACGTCGCAACAGCGCCAGCCAGCCGTCGCAGTCCATGGCTTCGTGCAGGCAATCGTCGAGGGTTTGCTCGACCAGCGGGTGATCGGGAATTTCGCGCTCGCCGACGAGGTTTTCCAGGCAGGCGATCTGGTCGGGAAACACGCTGGCGATCAGGTCTTCGCTTTTCATCCGCTGGATCTGCGGCGGCACTTTGCGTCCGCCGCTGTACCGCGGCAACGCGAGGGCGACGCCGGCGTTCCAGCGCCAGCGCACACCGAATAGCGGCGCGTCGAGTACCGCTTGAATCAGGATCTGTTCGGCGCTGTTGCTGTGCAGATAACGCCAGACCTCGTCCAGCTCGAAACTGTGGCTGCTGGACAGCGACAAGACGATGGCGTCTTCGCTGGCAGCGGCCTGCAATTCGAAGTTGAAGGTGCGGCAAAAGCGCTTGCGCAAGGCCAGGCCCCAGGCGCGGTTGATACGGCTGCCGAACAGTGAGTGAATGATCAACTGAGTACCGCCGGACTCGTCGAAAAAGCGCTCCATCAGCAGCGAGTCCTGAGACGGCAGGGCACCGAGTGTCAGCCGGGCGCGGGCGAGGTAGTCCACCAGTTGTTCGGCGCTGGCGAGGTTCAGGCCGAGGGTCTCGGTCAGCCAGTTGATGCTCGGTTGTAGATCGCCGGGCGTGGCGCTCAGCAGCTCATCGAGGTGCGCATGTAGGCGCGCTACAGCGAGCGACAATTCGGCACTGCGCCCCGGCGCTTCGCCGAGCCAGAACGGAATGGTCGGCGGTTGGCCTTGAGCGTCTTCGACGCGGATCTTGCCGGTTTCGACCCGCAGGATCCGGTACGAAGTGTTGCCCAGTTGAAAGACATCGCCAGCAATGCTTTCCACCGCGAAGTCTTCGTTGACGCTGCCGATGTTCAGCCCTTGCGGCTCCAGCAGCACGCTGTAATCGGCGTTGTCGGGAATCGTCCCGCCACTGGTCACCGCCGTCAGTTTGGCACCGCGCCGGCCACGTAATGTGCGAGTGACCGCGTCGCGGTGCAGGTAAGCGCTGCGGATTCCCTGGCGGCCGTTATAGCCTTCGGCAAGCATCTGCAGCAGCGCTTGATAGTGTGTGTCGTCGAGCTCGGCGTAGGGTGATGCGCGGCGCAGTACCTCTAGCAGCGCCTGCTCCTGCCATTCCTGGCAACTGACCTCGGCGACGACCTGCTGCGCCAGTACGTCCAGCGGTGCGGTGGGGATCAGTAGGGTATCGAGTTCACCCCGGCGCACGCAGTCGAGCAGGGCGGCGCACTCGATCAGGTCGTCGCGGGTGGTGGCAAACAGACGGCCCTTGGGCGTGGCGCCGACCTGGTGCCCGGAGCGTCCGACCCGTTGCAGAAACCCGGCGATCGAACGCGGCGAGGCGATCTGGCAGACCAGGTCGACGTCGCCGATGTCGATGCCCAGTTCCAGCGACGCGGTGGCGATCAGCACTTGCAGGTCGCCACGCTTGAGCCGCTGTTCGGCATCGAGGCGAAACTCCTTGGCCAGGCTGCCGTGGTGGGCGGCGACGGCGTCCTTGCCCAAGCGCTCGCTGAGGTGACGGCTCAATCGCTCGGCCAACCGTCGAGTGTTGACGAAAATCAGCGTGGTCCGATGCTCGCGTGCGAGTTCAGCGATACGGTCATAGACCAGCTCCCAGACATCGTTGGCCATTACCGCCGACAGTGGCACCGGCGGCACTTCGATGCCCAGGTCCCGTCGGCGGGCATGGCCGATATCGACGATCTCGCAGGGGCGGCCGGTGCCCACCAGAAAACGCGAAACCGCTTCGATGGGTTTCTGCGTGGCGGACAGGCCGATGCGCATCAGCGGTTCCAGACACAAAGCCTGCAAGCGCTCCAGGCTCAGCGCCAGGTGGCTGCCACGTTTGCTGCCGGCGATGGCGTGGATTTCGTCGACGATCACTGTGCGGGTGCTGGCGAGCATGCGCCGGCCGGAGTCGGAGCCGAGCAGTACGTACAGCGACTCCGGGGTGGTAACCAGAATGTGCGGCGCGCTTTTGCGCATCGCCGAGCGGTCCTTTTGCGGAGTGTCGCCAGTGCGTACGGCGGTGTTGATCTGTAATTCGGGGAAACCCAGGCGTTGCAGTTGCTCGGTGATACCGGCCAGCGGGGTTTGCAAGTTGATCTGAATGTCGTTGGACAACGCCTTGAGGGGCGAGACGTAAACCACCAGGGTTTCGTCAGGTAATTTGCCACCCTGGGCCAGGCCTTGATGGACCAGATCGTCAATGACCGCAAGAAACGCCGTGAGGGTTTTGCCGGAGCCGGTCGGCGCGGCGACCAGCGTCGAACGACGCTGGCGAATCAACGGCCACGCGCCGGCTTGCGCGGCGGTGACCGCCGGGAAAGTGCTGTTGAACCAGGCGCTGACGGCAGGGTGGAAGCCTGCCAGGGCGCTGTCGGCTGATACGGGGAGGTTCATGGGGTAATTTATGCGGCTGGGGGCAGGAAGTTGCAAGTACCGCTTGAGATCTCCTGCGATCCTTGGTGCCCCATCGCGAGCAAGCTCGCTCCCACATGGGGGCTGCGGCGGGCCGGGGTTTTGTAATCTACGCACATCCCCTGTGGGAGCGAGCTTGCTCGCGATGGGGCCAGTAGCAGCACCCTGTGTCCAAGGTATCTACACTTTACGGGTGACGGTTGCGCTTTAAACCCGCAAAATGCAACGATTCTGGCAATTCTCAACGGCAAAGCCTGCGGGCTGTGCCGATAAAATCATCGTTCCAAACAGACTGGGCCTGCTGACTCTATGCGAATGCGCCTTATGTTACTGGGTGGCGGAAATGCCCTTGGGCAGGCGCTGATTCGCCTCGGTGCAGAGGAAGACATCGGTTTCCTCGCCCCCCGTCCACCGCAAGATGGCTGGGACGCCGCGAGCCTGACGCAGCTGCTCGACGACACTCGTCCCGACGCGCTGATCAATCTCGCCTATTACTTTGACTGGTTTCAGGCGGAGAGCGTGGCCGAGGCGCGTTTGGCTGCTCAGGAGCGGGCGATCGAGCGGCTGGCCGAACTGTGCCAGCATCACAATATTGTCCTGGTGCAGCCTTCCAGCTATCGGGTGTTCGATGGCTCGCGGGCGACGGCCTACAGCGAAAAAGACGAACCGGTACCGCTGGGGCTGCGTGGCCAGGCCTTGTGGCGTATCGAGCAAAGCGTGCGCGCGACTTGCCCGCAACACGTGATGCTGCGTTTTGGCTGGCTGCTCGATGACAGCGTCGACGGCACCCTGGGGCGTTTCCTCGCGCGTGCCGAACTGCCTGAAGAACTGCTGATGGCCGATGACCGGCGTGGCAACCCGACACCGGTGGACGATGCGGCGCGGGTGATCATTTCGGTGCTCAAGCAACTCGATTGCGCAGCGCCACTGTGGGGCACTTACCATTACGCCGGGCACGAGGCGACCACGCCGCTGGCGCTGGGGCAGGCGATCCTCGCCGAAGCGCGCAATCTGCACCCGCTGGCGATTGAAGCACCGACAGCGCAGGCTCACGCCGCACGGCCGGATGCCGCCGAAGAACCGCAGCACGCGGTACTCGCCTGCAAGAAAATTCTGCACACCTTCGGGATCAAGCCGCGCGCCTGGCGCGCAGCGCTCCCGGGCTTACTGGATAGGTTTTATCGTCATGGCTGATGGCCCTGTTTTGATCACCGGCGGTGCCGGCTTCATTGGTTCGCACCTTGCTGATGCCTTGCTCGCCAAAGGGTATTCGGTGCGTATCCTCGACGACCTGTCTACCGGCAAGCGCAGTAACCTGCCGCTGGATAATCCACGGGTCGAACTGATCGAGGGTGACGTGGCCGATGCCTCTCTGGTGGCAAAGGTGATGGTCGGTTGCAGCGCGGTCGCGCATTTGGCCGCCGTGGCGTCGGTTCAGGCCTCGGTGGATGATCCGGTGCGCACTCACCAGAGCAATTTCATCGGCACCTTGAATGTCTGCGAAGCGATGCGTCAGGCCGGCGTCAAGCGCGTGCTGTTCGCTTCAAGCGCAGCTGTCTACGGCAATAACGGTGAAGGCGAGTCGATCGACGAAGAGACCGCCAAGTCACCGCTCACGCCGTACGCCTCAGACAAGCTGGCAGGCGAGTACTACCTCGACTTCTACCGTCGTCAGCACGGCCTGGAACCGGCGATATTCCGTTTCTTCAATATCTTCGGCCCGCGTCAGGATCCCTCGTCGCCGTACTCCGGGGTGATCAGCATTTTCAGCGAGCGTGCGCAGAAAGGTCTGCCGATCACCGTGTTCGGTGACGGCGAACAGACCCGCGATTTTGTCTATGTCGAAGACCTGGTCGACCTGCTGGTGCAGGCCATCGAAACGCCGACGCTTGAAGTGGGTGCGGTGAATGTCGGCTGGAACCAGGCGACGACCCTCAAGCAAATGCTTCAGGCGTTGGAGGAAGTAGTGGGGCAGTTGCCACCGATCACCTACGGCCCGGCGCGCTCTGGTGACATCCGCCATTCGCGGGCGAACAACCAGCGTTTGTTGCAGCGTTTCACCTTCCCCGAGCAGACGCCGATGAGCGTCGGACTGGCGCGGCTGTTGGGGCGCTAAGCTTTTCGCAGCCTGAAAACCTGGCTAACCCCATGTGGGAGCGAGCAAGCTCGCTCCCACAAGTTCTGGTATTGGCCTCAAAAGGGCCTTTCGCGTTACCTCGGGTTTAGAACTTGTAACCCAGACCCACCATGTAGATCCACGGGTCCACGTCGATGTTGACCTTGGCGCGGGTGCCGGGAGCGACTGCGTTGTTGTCCACGTAGCCGGTGGTGTCGATGTCGATGTAGCGCACTTGGCCGTTGAGCATGATGTGGTCGGTCAGCATGTAATCGGCACCGACCTGCCATGCGAGGCCCCAGGAGTTTTTCGTCTTGAAATTGCTGAAGCCGTTGGCTTGCGCTTCGTTACTGAGCTTTTCGTCGTAGATCCAGGTGTAGTTGATACCGGCGCCCACATACGGCTGGAATGCAGACTTGTTGTTGAGCGGGTAGTAAACCACGCTCAGGGTCGGCGGCAGGTGTTTGAGGGTGCCGAGCTTACCGTTGGCCGCGCCCAGGGAGGTGCCTTTGAGGTTCACGTCATGTTGGAACGGCGAGGCGGCGAGCAGCTCGATGCCGATATCGGGGGTGAGCATGTACGCGAAGTTCAGGCCCAGCTGCGTGTTGCTGTCCATGGTCGCCTTGCCACCCAGATCCGCACCCGCCAATGGACCGCGATCAACCTTGACGCTGGAACTGCCAGCGGTCGGGTTGACGGTGATTGCACCGGCCCGAACGATGATGTCACCGGCTTCATGGGCCTGGGCGAACGGGGCTGCAAGCGCGAATGCAATGAGGGAAGCGCTAAGCAATGACTTGTGCATGGGGGCTCCAAAGGACGATTCAAATTATCTATGTCCAATGGTACGAAGCGTCAGGAACGGCGCTTTTGACTCAGCTCAATGAAACAGTGATGGCCCTGATTTCGTTGGCGACTATGATGGCCTCATCGCGAGCAAGCTCGCTCCCACAGTGGATTGTGTTGATGCACAAATCGAATGTGGGAGCGAGCTTGCTCGCGATGGCTATCTTGCAGACGACGAATAACTACCGGGTTCACTCCGGCAATTCGTACACGTAGATCTTGTCCGCATCCATCTGATACCCGGCATCCGCCAATTCGCTGGTCGACGCCTTGACCTGCATTGCACCTTCAATCCAGTACGGCTGATACAGCTCATCGAGCTTCACCCCAACCGCGCTTTTGACGTGGACGATCTGGTTCGACGGCGGAGGCGGTACGTGGATGCATGCGCCGAAATACGGCACCAGCAGAAAATCGGTGGTGCGACCTTCCTCGCTGACTTCCAGCGGCACGATGTAACCCGGCAAGCGGATGTTCTTGCCGTCGAGGTTCTTCACCACCGGCGCATTGGGCATGTCTTGCTTGGCCGCCGGCGCGGACTCGGCGGACAACGCGCTGCTCATCTGCGACAGGTCGTGCAGCGGTTTCATGTTCGGCACTTCTGCCGGTGCGTCGGGCGGGATCATTTCCGCCCAGGTCAGGTCTTTCGGTGCGGCCGCCCACAGGGGCAGGGCGACCAGCATCAACAGCGCAGGCAGAGCGCGGAGCATCTTCAGTGTCCTCATAAACGGATCGACAGACCATCGGCCAACGATTGGCGATAGGCGCGCCAGGCCGGCACGCTGCCCATCAGCAGCGCGGCGATCAGGATGCCACCGAGCAGTGTCCATTCATACTCGCTTGGCCAGGCCAGTGGCAGGTATAAGCCGTAGGTCGATTGCACGTAGCCCTGGGCGGCGGCGATGCACACATACAGCAGCGCCAGGCCCGCAACCACCCCGGACAGCGCCAACGCAAAGGCCTCCAGCACCAACAGTGTTGCGATGTGCCAAGGCCGGGCACCGACCGAACGCAGGATCGCCATCTCGCGGCGACGTTCGTTGAGGCTGGTGAGAATCGCCGTGAGCATGCCGATCAACCCGGTCAGCACGACGAACAGCGACACCACGAACAGCGCTTTTTCGGCGGTGCCCATCAGGCTCCAGAGTTCCTGCAAGGCGACGCCCGGCAAGATCGCCAGCATTGGTTCGCCACGGAATTCATTGATCTCGCGTTGCACGGCGAAGGTCGAAATCTTGTTGTTCAGGCCGAGCATGAACGCGGTGATGGCTTGCGGCGTGAGGTCCATGTTGCGCGCCTGATCGGCGCTGATACGACCGTTGCCCTGAGCCGGCACACCGTTGTGCCAATCTATATGAATCGCCTCCATACCGCCGAGGCTGATGTGCAACGTGCGGTCGACCGGGGTGCCGGTGCGTTTCAGGATGCCGACCACGGTGAACGGTTTGTCGTCGTGCTTGACCAGGCTGATCACTGCCACGCCGTGAGCCAGTACCAGTTTGTCGCCGAGTTTGTAATGCAGCGCATCGGCCACTTCGGCACCCAGCACCACTTCGAACGGATCCGTGGCAAACGCCCGGCCGCTGGCCAGTTGCAGGTTTTGCTGACGGCCGTACTGGTAATGCTGGAAGTAGGCGTCGGTGGTGCCCATCACTCGATAACCGCGATGGGAGTCACCGAGGGAAATCGGGATTGCCCATTTCACTTTCGGGTTGTTGGCGAAGTGCTCGAAGCTGTCCCACCGGATGTTGTTGGTGGCGTTGCCGATGCGAAACACCGAGTACAGCAACAGGTTCACCGAGCCCGAGCGCGCGCCGACAATCAGGTCGGTGCCGCTGATGGTGCTGGCGAAGCTGGCCTTGGCTTCGGTGCGCACCCGTTCCACCGCCAGCAACAGGCAGACCGACAGGGCGATGGCGAATGCAGTGAGGAGCGCGGTGAAGCGGCGGTTAGCCAGGCTGGCCATGGCTAGACGAAACAAATACATTTCAGACCTCGAGCGGCGTGGCGGCGCGATTGAGTTCGGCCAGCGACAGGTGGCGATCGAACAGCGGTGCCAGGCTCTGGTCGTGGCTGACGAACAGCAGGCTGGAACCGGCTTCGCGGCACTCGGCGAACAGCAAACGGATAAATGCCTCGCGGGCGTCGTAATCCAGCGCTGAGGTCGGTTCGTCGGCGATCACCAGTTCCGGCTGGCCGATCAGCGCGCGGGCGGCGGCGACCCGCTGCTGTTGGCCGATGGACAGTGAATCGGCACGGCGGCCGAGCATGTTTCCATCCTTGAGCCCCAGGTGCGCGAGTAAGGTCGCAGCCGCCTGGTCAATGCTGCCGTGGCGCTGAATTGCGCGGCTGGCGCGCAGCTTGGAGAAGTGGCACGGCAGCTCGACGTTCTCGCGCACCGAGAGAAACGGCAGCAGGTTGAACTGCTGGAAGATGTAGCCCGTGTGGTCGACCCGAAAGTGATCGCGGGCGCCGGCGGACAGTTCGGTCAGCTCCTGGCCGAGCAGGCGGATGCTCCCGCGATTGGGTTTCTGCACGCCACCGAGCAGGCCGAGCAGGGTGGTCTTGCCACTGCCGCTGGGACCTTTGAGAAACAGCGTTTCACCGGGCTCCAGACGAAACGCCGGGATATCCAGTAAAGGCGGATGACCGGGCCAGTTGAAGCCCAGGTCTGACAGTTCGATGAGTGCTTGGGTCATGTGAAACCGGTCGGATTGATGGTGAACCCTGTGGGAGCGAGCTTGCTCGCGATAGCGGTCTTACAATCACATCAATGTTAAATGTGCTGGCCTCATCGCGAGCAAGCTCGCTCCCACATTGGATGTGCGGGGGTATCAGAATTTCAGCGCTGCAGCCTTCGAGGTCACTTCAACCCCTTGCTGGCCGCTTGGGCTGATGAGTTGTACCTGAATTTTCTGCGTCGCGGGGAAGGTCGTGAACACTTGCGACAAGTCCAGGTTCTTCAGCGCGCCAGGAGCGGCACAGGTGAATTGGTAATGCGCGTGGATTTCGCTGTGATCGTGGTGATGTTCTTCGGCAGCCAGGCCTTTACCGTCGGTCGCGTGGTCGTCATCGTCGTCATGATCATCGGCATCCGGTTTGTCACCGAACAGCGGGCTCTTCAATTCTTGCTGGCTGACTACGCAGTTGGCGGCTTTTGGCAGGCTGAACAGCGCCAGCGGTTTCTCTAGTTGCGCACGGGCGGCGGCGACTTTGGCCTTGTCTGCATCAGTGCTGGCAACGTGTTCAAAGCCCACCAGATTCATCGCCGGGCTTTCCAGCTCCAGCTCCAGCGTCTGACCGTCCAGCGCTGCGTTCAAACGTCCGACGCCGTGCTCGTGGGCGCCCAGGCTGCCGTGTTCGTGCTCGTGATCATGAACTTCAGCGGCCTGAGCGATAGCCAGCGGCAACAGGGCAAACGGCAAAGCGAGTAACAGACGGCGCATGGAATCTCTCCGGGAAGGAAGATGAAAACTTTGTTATGTAATCTTATAACAAGAATGGCGAGAGTTTGACTGTCTGCTTGGCGTTGCGCAAGACGCGTGGGAGCATGTTCGTCATAAACCTGAGGAAAGCCCAATGTTGCGCATTCGTGGAAGCATCGGCGATTGGCCGGTGGATTTGACCCTGGAGCTGGATGATGGGGATTGGGCGAGGCTTGGCGCGCAGTTGCAGGCAAGCCAATCAGAAAACAGTGCAGCAGTGGCCGATCCGGTGGTCAAACCGGTCAATCAGGATGAGCTGCTGTGGCAACTCGCCAAGGATCTGCTGCGCAAGTCCGGGCAATTGACGGGGCCGGACCTGCTGGAGCAACTGCAGGGTTTGACCGGCAACACCGTCGCCGGCAAACGTCTGCTGGTGCGCTTGCGCCATAGCCCGGAGGTCAAGGTCGTGAGCGGCGGGGATACGCCGCTCTATAGTTGGATCGAGCAGGCCTAGTAGAGCGCTGCAAACAGCTTGCGGCGGTAAACGGTCACCAGCGGGTGATCGTTGCCCAGCAGTTCGAACACTTGCAGCAGTGTCTTGTGCGGCAACCCTTCGCTGTAACTGCGGTTGCGGATGAACAGCTTGAGCAGAGAGTCCAGTGCCGGCTCGTATTGTTGACGGGCCAGTTGCTGGATCGCCAACTGATAGACGGCTTCATCGTCCTGCTGGTTTTGCGCCAGACGGGATTTCAGATCGGCGACATCCGGCAAGTCAGCAGCCTGGCCGAGAAACTTGATCTGCGCCTTGGCGCCGGCCAGTGCCGCTTTGTGTTCATCGCTTTTCACCGCATCGAGCACGACCTGAGCTTCACCCAGTTCGCCACGTTCGGTCAGGCAACGCGCGTAAAGGATCAGCGCGCGGGCGTTGGTGTTGTCCTCGCCCAGCAGCACTTTCAGCATGGCTTCGGCATCCGCGAAACGACCTTCGTCGAACAGCGCCTGAGCCTGTTCGATCGGGTCGGTAGCAGCCGGCGGTGGCATTTTCACGTGTGGCTCAAGCAGTGCGCGAACAGCGGACTCAGGTTGTGCGCCGGCAAAGCCATCCACCGGCTGACCGTCCTTGAACAGCACCACTGTCGGCAGGCTGCGAATACCAAAACGCGAAACGATGTCCGGCTCGACGTCGCAGTTGACCTTGGCCAGCAGCAACTCGCCCTGATAGCTCTCGGCGATGGATTGCAGCATCGGCATCAGCGCCTTGCACGGCGCACACCATTCAGCCCAGAAATCCACCAGCACCGGCTTGTGGAACGAGTTCTCGATCACCGACTGGTCGAAATCGGCAGTGCTGGCGTCGAAGATATACGGCGTGTCTTGACTCATGAGGCATCTCGAAGAAACGTGAATGGGGGAACTATAAGGGCTGGCGGCGATGGGCATAAGTATCTACACAACTTTCTGCTCCAGCGCCCGTAGCAGCTGTCGAGCCTGCGAGGCTGCGTTCGGCTGCGAAGCAGTCGTGGATTCAGGCAGCACGTTCTTTCAGGCAAACCGTGTACCCGGGATTTACGAGGACTGCGTCCTCGAACGCAGCCTCGCAGGCTCGGCAGCTGCTACGGACTGCGATCATGTACGTTTGGCGTGGTACAGGCTCACATGCCGAAACTCTTCCGGTTCCGCCAGATCCGGCAATGTCATCGCTTCAAGCATTTCCAGCCGCTGATACAACGGATGACGGAAATCCCGCACCCGCGAGTCTGCCACCAACGCCTCGCGGCCACGGCTGAGAAACTCATCGAGCAACGGCAGGTTGGCCCGGTCGTACAACACGTCGGCCACCAGAATCAGATCAAAACGATCGGCCTCGGCAAAAAAGTCTGTCGAGTAGCTGAGCGTGACGTCATTGAGTTCGGCATTTGCCCGGCAGGCCGCAATCGCCAGTGGATCTAGGTCGCAGGCCACCACTTCCAGCGCTCCGGCCTTGACTGCCGCAATCCCCGCGACACCGGAGCCGGCACCGAAGTCCAGCACGCGCTTGCCGGCAACCCACTGCGGATGTTCCGCCAGGTAACGGGCCATCGCCAGGCCGCTGGCCCAGCAAAAGCTCCAGTACGGTGGTTCGTGGAGAATGCGCCGGGTTTCTTCCGGGCTGAAGGCGCGGTCCATGTTGTCGCCGTCGATCAGCCAGAGTTTCAGCGTGGTCTCGGGCAACGGACACGGGACAAGCTGTGCATCGCCGAGCAGTTCAGTTAATGCCAGTTGCAGGTCGAGCGGTGCATTCATGGCGCTTTGAGGAACTGCAGCTGGCCCAAGGCCTGGGTCTTCGGCTCAAAGATGCGTTGCGCCGGCAGGTGCAGAATCAACTGTCCGGATTGGCTGGCGCGCCCCCGCAGTTCGACGCGTGCACCGACCGGGAACGAGTCGGGATTGAATCGCAGATGGAATGGCAGAGCCTTGTTGTTGCCGATCAGGTTGGCGCTGGCGAGCAATTGCTGCGGCCGGGAGCGTTCGTCGATCACCAGCAGCGCCAGCTCAACCTCGGCGCCGGCCGGCACGCCCTGCAAGGTGCCGCTCAATTCCCGTTGATACGCGGGCAGCGGTCCGAGGTCGGCCGAGGCCTGGGCTTTCTTCTGGGCCATCTGCGGTGCAGGGCCCGGGGTCGGCGCCGCCGGTTTGGGCGCGCTGCTACACGCGACCATCAGGCCGATGAGACTGAGTAAAACAAGCGGTCTTAGCGGCATTTGCGGCTCCAGCAAAATGAAATCCATCGATCAGTCAGTGTAGCCCGTCTATATACCGCAAACCCTATGGCTTGTCTTGCCAGTGGGATGCGCTACCATGGCCCTCCCTTTTTTTGTTGCCTGCCACCATGCACTGTCCCTTCTGCGGTGCCAACGACACCAAGGTTATCGACTCGCGTCTGGTCGCCGAGGGCGAACAGGTGCGCCGCCGGCGCGAATGTCTGGCCTGCGGCGAACGTTTCACGACGTTCGAAACCGCCGAACTGGTGTTGCCGCGCCTGATCAAAACCGACGGCAGCCGTCAGCCGTTCGACGAAGAAAAACTTCGCGCCGGCATGCAGCGAGCGCTGGAGAAGCGCCCGGTGAGCGTCGAGCGCCTGGAAGCGGCGCTGGCCCATATCAAACACAAACTACGGGCGACCGGCGAGCGCGAGGTCAAATCCCTCGTGGTCGGTGAGCTGGTGATGGCCGAGCTGCAAAAGCTCGATGAAGTCGCCTACATTCGTTTCGCTTCGGTGTATCGCCGCTTCCAGGACCTCAACGAGTTCCGCGAAGAGATCGATCGCCTGGCCCGTGAGCCGGTCAAACCATGACGATTTCTTCAGAACAAGCGATTCTCGACGCCCATTACATGGCGCGCGCGCTGGAACTGGCGCGCAAAGGTCACTACACCACCCATCCCAACCCTCGGGTGGGCTGCGTGATCGTGCGTGACGGGCAGATTGTCGGCGAAGGCTGGCATGTGCGCGCCGGCGAACCGCATGCCGAAGTCCACGCCCTGCGCGCTGCCGGCGAAAACGCCCGGGGCGCCACCGCCTACGTCACGCTGGAACCGTGCAGCCATCATGGCCGCACGCCGCCGTGCGCCGATGCGCTGGTGAACGCCGGCCTGGCGCGGGTGGTTGCGGCGATGCAGGACCCGAACCCGGAAGTTGCCGGTCGCGGCCTGCAGCGTCTGGAGCAGGCGGGCATCGAGACCCGCAGCGGCGTACTCGAAGGTGAGGCGCGCAAGCTCAATGAAGGTTTTCTCAAGCGCATGGAACACGGTTTGCCGTTCGTGCGGGTCAAGTTGGCGATGAGCCTCGACGGTCGCACCGCCATGGCCAGCGGCGAAAGCCAATGGATCACCGGTCCCGCCGCCCGCTCGGCGGTGCAGCGTCTGCGGGCTCAGGCCAGCGTCGTGTTGACCGGTGCCGATACGGTGCTGGCCGATGACGCACGCTTGACCGTGCGCGCCGATGAGTTGGGCCTGGATGCCGAGCAAACTGCACTCGCCATGAGCCGCCCGCCGCTTCGCGTGCTGATCGACGGCCGCCTGCGTGTGCCGCTCGACGCGCCGTTTTTCAAGGCCGGCCCGGCGCTGGTCGCCACCTGTGTCGCGGTGGAAGAGCAATACGCCAACGGCCCCGAATGCCTGATCGTGCCCGGCGACGATGGCCAGGTCGACCTGCGCAAGCTGCTGGTCGAACTCGCCGCCCGGGGCGTCAACGAAGTGCTGGTGGAAGCCGGCCCGCGTCTGGCTGGAGCGTTTGCCCAGCAAGGGTTGGTGGACGAATTCCAGATCTTCATCGCGGGCAAGTTCCTTGGCTCCACGGCGCGACCATTGCTGGACTGGCCACTCGCGCAAATGAAGGATGCGCCAGAGCTGAAAATCACAGAAATCCGCGCGGTGGGCGATGACTGGCGAGTCATCGCGGTTCCCGTTCCGCCAGCGAGCGTATAATTCCCGACCTGCGCCACAAGCGAAGGTTTTGTTCTCGAGGAGGACTCCATGTTTACCGGCATCATCGAATCCATCGGCAGCATCCGTGCATTGACCCCAAAAGGCGGCGATGTGCGGGTTCACGTAGAAACCGGCAAGCTCGACCTGAGCGACGTCAAACTCGGCGATAGTATCGCGGTCAATGGCGTCTGCCTGACCGCCGTTGAACTGCCGGGCAATGGCTTTGCAGCGGACGTCAGTCGCGAAACCCTCGACTGCACCGCCATGAATGACCTGAAAAGCGGCAGCCCGGTGAACCTGGAAAAAGCCCTGACTCCGACCACCCGTCTTGGTGGACATCTGGTCAGTGGCCATGTCGACGGCGTCGGCGAAGTGGTTGCGCGTACCGAGAATGCCCGTGCCGTGGAGTTCCGCATTCGTGCGCCGAAAGACCTGGCCAAATACATCGCCCATAAAGGCTCGATCACTGTCGACGGCACCAGCCTGACGGTGAACGCGGTCGACGGCGCCGAGTTCTTGCTGACGATCATTCCTCACACCCTGAGCGAAACCATCATGGCGTCTTACCAGCCAGGTCGCCGGGTCAACCTTGAGGTCGATCTGCTGGCCCGTTACCTGGAGCGTCTGCTGCTGGGTGACAAGGCCGCAGAATCCTCGAAGGGCAACATTACCGAAAGCTTTCTGGCCGCCAACGGCTACCTCAAATCCTGACTCAAGGGGGTGCCGCGTGGCGCTCAATAGCATCGAAGAACTGGTTGAAGACATCCGCCAAGGCAAGATGGTCATCCTCATGGATGACGAAGACCGCGAGAACGAAGGCGACCTGATCATGGCCGCCGAGTGCTGCCAGCCTGAACACATCAACTTCATGGCCAAGCACGCCCGTGGCCTGATCTGCATGCCGATGAGCCGCGAGCGCTGCGAGCTGCTCAAGCTGCCCTTGATGGCGCCGCGTAACGGTTCCGGTTTCGGCACCAAGTTCACCGTGTCCATCGAAGCCGCTGTCGGTGTCACCACCGGCATCTCTGCGGCTGACCGTGCGCGCACCGTGCAAGCTGCCGCCGCCAAAGACGCCAAGGCCGAAGACATCGTCAGCCCTGGCCACATTTTCCCGCTGATGGCCCAGGCCGGCGGCACCCTGGCCCGCGCCGGCCACACCGAAGCCGCTTGCGACCTGGCGCGCATGGCCGGTTTCGAGCCGAGCGGGGTGATCTGCGAAGTGATGAACGACGACGGCACCATGTCCCGTCGCGCCGAGCTGGAAACCTTCGCCGCCGAACACAACATCAAGATCGGTACCATCGCCGACCTGATTCACTACCGGATGATCCATGAACGTACCGTTCAGCGGATTGCCGAGCAGCCGCTGGACAGCGAACTGGGCCAGTTCAATCTGGTGACCTATCGTGATTCGGTGGAAGGCGACGTGCACATGGCACTGACCCTGGGCACCATTTGCGCCGAAGAACCGACCCTGGTTCGCGTGCACAACATGGACCCGCTGCGCGACCTGTTGATGGTCAAGCAGCCAGGCCGCTGGAGCCTGCGCGCCGCCATGGCCGCGGTTGCCGAGGCCGGCAGCGGTGTGGTGCTGTTGCTCGGTCACCCGCTCGACGGCGACGTGTTGCTGGCGCATATCCGCGAAACCGCCGATCACGCGCAGCCGAAAAAACCGACCACCTACAGCATCGTCGGTGCCGGTTCGCAGATCCTGCGTGACCTGGGCGTACGCAAAATGCGCCTGATGAGTGCGCCAATGAAATTTAATGCGATATCCGGTTTCGATCTGGAAGTTGTAGAATACGTGCCCTCCGAATAAAGACCGGCTGTTTTTGTCTTGAATTCGCGGTTCAAATATCACTAAAGAGCGCGTACTGAACGCGCTCTGGCTCTTTAAGAGATTTGTCGAATGACCCTGAAGACCATCGAAGGTACCTTCATCGCCCCCAAAGGCCGCTACGCTTTGGTTGTTGGCCGCTTCAACAGCTTCGTTGTTGAAAGCCTGGTAAGCGGTGCTGTTGATGCCCTGGTTCGCCATGGCGTGAGCGAAAGCGACATCACCATCATCCGTGCCCCTGGCGCCTTCGAAATCCCGCTGGTTGCGCAGAAAGTCGCTCAGAAGGGCGAGTTCGCGGCAATCATCGCGCTGGGCGCGGTCATTCGTGGCGGTACCCCGCACTTCGAATACGTGGCTGGCGAGTGCACCAAGGGCCTGGCCCAGGTGTCCATGGAATTCGGCGTACCGGTCGCTTTCGGCGTACTGACCGTCGACTCGATCGAGCAAGCCATCGAACGTTCCGGCACCAAGGCCGGCAACAAAGGTGCTGAAGCTGCCTTGTCCGCTCTGGAAATGGTCAGCCTGCTGGCGCAGTTGGAGGCCAAGTGATTAGCGACGAAAGCGATCGTTTCAACCCGCGCGATCCAAAGCCTGCGGATGCTGGCAAACCATCGAAAAGCGTCAAGCGTCGCGAAGCTCGTCAGCTCGCGACCCAGGCGTTGTATCAATGGCACATGGCCAAGCAATCGCTGAACGAGATCGAAGCGCAGTTCCGGGTCGATAACGATTTCACCGATGTCGATGGTGCTTACTTCCGCGAAATCCTCCACGGGGTTCCAGCGAACAGGACCGAAATCGACACCGCGCTCAAGCCATGCCTGGACATCGAAATCGAAGAGTTGGACCCGGTTGAACTGGCGGTTCTGCGCCTGTCCACCTGGGAACTGCTCAAGCGTGTCGACGTGCCTTACCGCGTGGTGATCAACGAAGGCATCGAGTTGGCTAAAGTCTTCGGTTCCACCGATGGCCACAAGTTCGTCAACGGTGTACTCGACAAGCTGGCCCCGCGCCTGCGTGAAGCTGAAGTGAAGGCGTTCAAGCGCTGATCGGCGCTTGAACTGCCATTGCCATGGGCGAGTTTGAGCTGATCCGCAATTACTTTGCCGCCGCGCCTTGTGCGCAGGGCGGCGAAGGCGTTGCCCTGGGGATCGGCGACGACTGCGCCTTGCTCGCTGTTCCCGCAGGGGAGCAGCTGGCAATTTCCACCGACACGCTCGTGGCCGGTGTGCATTTCGCAGACCCTTGCGACCCGTTTCTGCTCGGTCAGCGTTCGCTGGCTGTGGCGGTCAGCGATCTGGCTGCCATGGGCGCCACCCCGATTGCCTTTACCCTTGCCCTGACCTTGCCGACGGTGACCGCCGATTGGCTGGACGCCTTCGCCCGAGGCTTGAACGCCATGGCGCAAAACTGCGGCGTACAGCTGGTGGGCGGCGATACCACACGCGGCCCGCTGAGCCTGACCATGACCGTGTTCGGTCAGGTCCCGGCAGGCAAGGCGCTGACCCGCAGCGGTGCGCAACCCGGTGATCTGGTGTGCGTGGGCGGTGAACTGGGCAACGCCGCCGGTGCATTGTCGTTGGTGTTGGGTGAGCGCGTCGCGCCCGCCGATGTTGCCGGGCCGTTGTTGGCGCATTATTGGTCGCCACAGCCGCAGCTTGAATTGGGCATGGCGTTGCGCGGCAAAGCTACCGCGGCACTGGATATCTCTGACGGTTTGCTCGCCGATTGCGGGCATATCGCCAAGGCCTCAGCTGTCGGCTTGCTGATCGAAAGCGAAAAGCTGCCGCTGTCCACTGCACTGGTGAGCTTTCTCGGTGAGAATGCCGCCCGCGTGGCGGCCTTGAGTGGCGGCGACGACTACGTACTGGCGTTCACTTTGCCTTCCGGGCACTTGCCTGCCTTGCTCGCCGACGGCTGGCCGATTCACGTTATCGGGCAGGTCGTGGCGGGGCAGGGCGTGGCGCTGCTGGACGCGAACGGGCAAGACATCACCCCGCAAGCCCGGGGTTATCAACATTTTCGGGAGACACCGTGACAGATCATCCCAAGCAGAGTCCGGCAGGACGCGTGCCGCCATCGGTCTGGCGTAATCCCTGGCATTTCCTGGCTTTCGGTTTCGGCTCGGGCACCTTGCCCAAGGCGCCGGGCACCTGGGGCTCGCTGGTTGCACTGCCCTTTATTCCGTTATGGCAGATGTTGCCCGACTGGGGTTACTGGCTGATGCTCGGCATCACAATGCTGTTCGGCTTCTGGCTGTGCGGCAAGGTTGCTGACGATTTGCGGGTGCACGACCACGAAGGCATCGTCTGGGACGAAATGGTCGGGATGTGGATCACCCTGTGGCTGGTGCCGGCAGGTTGGTACTGGCTATTGGCGGGGTTCCTGCTGTTCCGCTTCTTCGACATTCTCAAGCCATGGCCGATTCGCTGGATCGACCGACATGTGCATGGCGGTATCGGGATCATGCTCGATGACGTGCTGGCAGGCGTGTTTGCCTGGTTGGCGCTGCAGGGGCTGGTCCGGTATTTCGCCTGATAGGCTGATTGAGTGGCGGATGGATTGAGGGGCTGGGGGATGGGTGGGCGCTGGCTGTGGGTTCTGGTTTTTGCGGTGTTCTGTTCGCTCGCCCGTGCGGCGGATGTGCCGACGACACCGGCCGTGATTCATCTGGCCAGCGAGGACTGGGATGACTACACCGCCGCCGATGGTCATGGCTTGGCCTGGGACATTTTGCGCGCCGTGTTCGAGCCGGCCGGGGTGAAACTGGATATTCGCACCGTGCCTTACACCCGTTCGGTGGGGCTGGCACAGCGTCGTGAAGTGGACGCGCTGGTTGGCTCTTATTCCAATGAGGCCGATCAGCTGCTGTATCCCCACTGGAATTTCGACTCTGATCATATCTATGCCCTGGGTCTTGCGAGCGACCCGGAGCCGACCCTGGCAACTCTGGGTGCGTACCGACTGGCCTGGGTGCGTGGCTATCGCTACGAAAGTTACCTGCCGAACATCCACCGCTATAACCAGATCGAACGCCGCACCGGAATTTTGCCGATGCTCAAGCAGGCTCGGGCGGACTTCTATATCGACGCGCTGACGGAAATCAATGAAGTGCTTGCAGACGCAGAGGATCCGTCCCTGTACCGGCGCACACACTTGACCGAATTGCCGTTGTACCTTGGTTTCGCCGATACACCACGGGCCCGTGCCTTGATGGCGCTGTATGACAAGCGCATGGAGTTGTTGGTCAAAACCGGCCAGTTGAAACCGATTTTCGAGCATTGGAAACAACCCTATCCATTCGACACAGTAGCTACTGGCGCCACCCCGTAGCAGCTGGCGCAGCCTGCGTTCGTGTGCGCAGCGCACGTAAATCCTGACGACTCGGTCAGCATGATGCACCGCAGTGCATGGTTTTGCGGCGGCTTCGCCGCCGAACGCAGGCTGCGCCAGCTGCTACGGGGATGTGTATCGGCGGCTCAGTGATCAAACTTTTTGATCGTTATGGGCGATAATTCAGCCTAAGCGTCTGTCGGAACCTGCTGTTACAATGCCGCCTCTGCGAATCTCCAGTACATACAGATCAGGAGCACACCGGTGCCTGTCGTTTTTGTCGCCGCTTCCAAGCTGCCAACGCCTTTTGCGCAATTCACCATGCATGGCTTTCTCGATGAGGCCACTGGCCGCGAGCATGTCGTACTGAGCCTGGGTGATGTTGCCGACGGTGCCCCGGTACTCGGCCGGTTGCACTCCGAATGCCTGACCGGCGACGCCTTGTTCAGCCAGCGTTGCGACTGCGGCTCGCAACTCGAGGCGGCGTTGCAGGCGATCGCCCGCGAAGGTCGCGGCGTGTTGCTTTATCTGCGTCAGGAAGGCCGTGGCATTGGCCTGCTGAACAAGATCCGCGCCTATGAATTGCAAGATGGCGGCGCCGACACCGTGGAAGCCAACGAGCGTCTGGGCTTTGCCGCCGACCAGCGCGACTACGCCATGTGCCTGCCGATGCTCGAGCACCTGGGCGTGAAATCCTTGCGCCTGATGACCAACAACCCGCGCAAGGTCAAAGCCTTGACCGATATGGGCATCGTGGTTGCCGAGCGCGTGCCGCTGCACACCGGCCACAATCCGCACAACAAGCTCTACCTGGCGACCAAGGCCAGCAAGCTCGACCACATGATGGGCAACGAGCATCAGGGCGAGGCAGACCGGGCGTGACTCGCGGCCAGGTCCGGCGGCGACTGTCCGTCAGCTGGTGGCAATACCTGGCGCTGGCCTTGTTGCCGCTGCTGGTGATCAACGCTGTGTTCGGCCAGAGCGAGGCGTTTTTGCCAGTGCTGGCGATGCCGTTTTTCATTGCCGGGGTGGCCTCAATGTTTGTCAGCCTGCGGTTTTTCGGCGGCTACAAACACGCCTTGATCGCCACCCAGAAAGCCCTCGATACCCCGGAAGAACCTGCTGCCTGGGTTGCCCTGGCGGCTAAACGCCGTCAGGCATTCCTTGTCGCGGCCTTGCCGGCCTGGATCGGTGCTCTGGCGGTGTTCGTCGGCCTCGAAGCGGTGCCTTTGGTCCTGCTGGCGCTGTCGACCGCGGTGCTGTTCTACCTTTACCGTATTCCGCGTCAACTCGGCTGATGCGAAGCTGGCTGGCGGTTCTGCTGCTGGCCATCAGTGGCTCGGTGGCAGCGGTAGAGCGGGTGGTCAGCCTCGCGCCGTCACTCTCGGAAATCGTCGTTGAACTGGGCTCGGCCGACCTGCTGGTAGGCGTGCTCGATGCCGGCGAGCGTCCTGCAGAACTCAATGCCATCCCGTCTGTTGGCCGCTACGGTCAGCTGGATATGGAGCGTCTGCTCAGTCTCAAGCCGGATTTACTGTTGCTCTGGCCTGGCAGTGTCGGCCCGGCGCAGCGTGAGCAACTGAGCCGGTTGGGGATCCCGACCTACGTCGCCGAACCGCATAACCTCAAACAACTGACCCGCCAAATCGAAGCGATCGCCAAGCAGCTCGGCCGACCCGAGCGTGGGCACACGCTGGCGGTTGATCTGCGCAAGCAGCTCGACGATTTACGCCAGCGCTATCAGCGCAAAGAACCGCTTCGGGTGTTTTATCAGGTCTGGGATCGGCCGCTCTACACCGTGGGCGGCGGGCAGATCATCAGCGATGCGCTTGAAGTGTGCGGTGCGCGCAACGTGTTCGCCGACATGACCTTGCCGGCGCCGCAGGTCAGTGTGGAGTCTGTGCTTTCGCGTAATCCCCAGGTGATACTCGCCGGCAGCCAGGCACAGCTCGACGCCTGGAAAGCCTGGCCGCAGATGACGGCGGTGGCTCAGGGGCAATTGCTGTTGGTGGCGGATAAAGGCCTGGAGCGGCCGAGCGGGCAGATGATCGAAGCGACCGCCAAGTTGTGCCGGTTGATCGCGCCTGCCCGGTGAGACCGAGGTGCGGCCATCGCGAGCAAGCTCGCTCCCACACTGGATCTATGTCGCCCATAGATCTCCTGTGGGAGCGAGCTTGCTCGCGATGGGGCCAGTCAAAACACAACCAATTCCAGGGGTTAAATCTGCGGCATCCACGTCACCCCAAACATTAACGCCCGACCTTCTTCCCGATACCCGTACTGGCTACCGTCATGCTCGTAGAGCGCGCGGCTGTAGTTCTTGTTCAGCAGGTTATCGACTTTCAGCTCCAGCGTGACCTCGTGACTCGCCGCCCAACGGCTGCGTAACCCGAGCAGGGCATAACCGCCCAGCGGCTGGCGGTTGTCCTTGTCGTCATAGCTGCCACTCACCGCTTGCCAGCTGGCGCCGAGGCCGAGCCGATCAAACTGACGGTCCAGATCCAGGCTCAAGGTCCGTCGTGCACGGCGGGCCAGGGTGTGGCCGCTGTCTTGATCCCGTGGATCGATGATCGCAACGCCGAGGTTGCTCTACCAGCCGAACCACTCCTGCTTGAGGGCGGCTTCGAAACCATTGATCCGCGCCGACGCAATGTTTTCCGGGCGTGAATGGCTGCCGAAGATGATCGCATCCTCAAGGTCGGTGCGGTACAGCGAGGTTTCCAGCCGACTGGTTTCGCTCAGCTGGCTGCGCCACTGTACCTCGTAGCTTTTCGAGGTTTCGGGATTCAGGTTCGGGTTGCTGAAGTCCGGGTAGTAGAGGTCGTTGAAAGTCGGCGCGCGGAAGCCTTCGCTGTAGCTCAGCAACACGTCGTTATCCGGGTTCAGCGGCACGGTAAGGGTGCCGCTCCAACTGTTCTGTCCGCCAAACTGCTGATTCTGGTCGCGACGCAGACCCAGTTCGGTAGAGAAACTTTCAGCCTGGAAACGATGCTGGATAAACACCGCGCGGTTCCAGCGACTGTCTTCGGCAAACGCTGTGCTGCTGTTGACCCGGTCTTCGTACCAATCGCCGCCAAGAATCAGGCTGTTCTGCGGGTTGAGTGTCAGGTCGTTCTGCCAGTTCAGCGAGTTGCGGTAAGTGTTGAACACGCTGTGATCGTTGCTGAGTTTGTCGAAGGTCTCTTCGCGGTTTTCGCTGTGGCCCAGTTCCACGCGGGACTTCCACGCATCGTTGATGCGTGCGTCGACATAACTGCTGACGCTGCTCACGGTGAAATCGTTGTAGGGCTTTTGCTGGACACTGTTGCCGGAGCTGATGTCGTAGCGACCGAACGGGTTATCGAACTCGTTTTTGCCACGGTTATCGAGGATGTTCAGGCCGGCCTCGATATCGTCATTGATGGCATGGCTCAGGCTCAGGCTGACGGACTGGTTGCGATAGGCATCGTGGTCGTCATCGCTGGGGTAGGACGCGTGAGTGCGATTGATCCCAGCCGTGTCATCAAGGCTGGCGCCGAGGTTGAAACGGGTTTGCGCGTCGCCCCCGGACAAGCCCAGGCTGCGCTCCCATGTCTGGTGACTGCCAAAACCCATGTGCAAGCGCGGTTGCAGGCCTGACTCGGCGCCACGACGGGTAAAGATCTGAATCACTCCGCCAATCGCGTCGCTGCCGTAAATCACCGAGCGTGAACCACGCAGTACTTCCACGCGCTCGATCTGCTGGATATTCAGGTGCTGCAGATTACTGTCGCCGGACGTCGAGTTGCCGATGCGCTGACCGTCGACCAATACCAGCGTTTGCGCTGAGTTGGTGCCGCGAATATAGATCCCCGGCAGGCTGCCACGGCCACCGCTTTGCGCGACTTGTACGCCCGGCACCCGGCTCAGCAGGTCGGTCACGCTGCTTGGTTGCAGGCGGTCGATGTCATCACGGGTAAACACAGTGTTGGCGGCGCTGCTGTCGTTGCGCGCTTCGACCTGGCGGTTGGCGCTGATCAGTACGTCGGGCAGTTTCAGAGCTTGCTCGCGCTCGAAGGTGTCGGCTAAAAGCTGACCGGCAGGCAAAAGGCTCAACGTCAGGGCGAGGCGGGGGAGTTTCATGGGCAGTCCATTGGCGGTTTGGAGCGGATGAAAATTCGCGGGTGACGAAAACCAATGTGGGAGCGGGCTTGCTCGCGATGACGGTGTGTCAGGCAACATCCAAGTTGACTGACAGTCCGCTATCGCGAGCAAGCTCGCTCCCACAGGGGGCTGCGTTTAGAGGTTCAGCAGTTGCAGGCGCTCGCGGATGGCCGCTTCGATACCCGCTTCATCCAGACCGCATTCGGCGAGCATTTGCGCTGGCTTGGCGTGCTCGACGTAGACGTCCGGCAGGCCCAGGTGCAGCATCGACTTGAGGATGTTCTCGCGGGCAAGGAACTCGCTGACCGCGCTACCGGCGCCGCCCATGATGGCGTTTTCTTCGATGGTCACCAGCAACTCATGGCTGCCGGCGATCTCGCGCACCAACGCTTCATCCAGCGGTTTGACGAAGCGCATGTCGACCACGGTCGCATCGATTTTTTCAGCGACTTTCAGTGCTTCGGCCAATTGCACGCCGAACACCAGCAGGGCGACGGTGCTGCCCTGGCGACGAATCACGCCTTTGCCGATTTCGATCGGTTCGAGGTTCTTCTCGATTGGAGCATTCGGGCCGGTGCCGCGCGGGTAACGCACTGCCGCCGGGCCGTTGTACAGATGGCCGGTGCTGAGCATTTTGCGCAATTCGTTTTCGTCGCTCGGGGTCATCACCACCATGCCGGGGATGCAGCGCAGGAACGACAGGTCGAAACTGCCGGCGTGAGTCGGGCCGTCTTCGCCCACCAGGCCTGCACGGTCGATGGCGAACAGCACGTCGAGGTTTTGCACCGCGACGTCATGGATCAGTTGGTCGTAACCGCGTTGCAGGAACGTCGAATAGATCGCCACCACCGGTTTGGCGCCTTCGCAGGCCATGCCGGCCGCGAAAGTGACCGCGTGTTGCTCGGCAATCGCCACGTCGAAGTAGCGCAGCGGGAAGCGCTCGCTGAAGGCCACCAGGTCGGAGCCTTCTTTCATTGCCGGGGTGATACCGACCAGGCGCGGGTCAGCCGCAGCCATGTCGCACAGCCACTCGCCAAACACGCCGGAGTACTTTGGCCCGCCGGCTTTTTTCGGCGCGGCAGCTGGAGCGTCCAGCGGTTCGAGCTTGGTGATCGCGTGGTAACCGATCGGGTCGACTTCCGCTGGGGCGAAGCCTTTGCCTTTTTTGGTCACGACGTGCAGGAACTGCGGGCCCTTGAGGTCACGCATGTTGCGCAGGGTAGCGATCAGGGTGGGCAGGTCATGGCCGTCGATCGGGCCGATGTAGTTCCAGCCCAGTTCTTCGAACAGGGTGCCGGGCACCAGCATGCCTTTTGCGTATTCTTCGGTACGACGGGCGATTTCCCAGGCGCCGGGCAGGCGCGACAGGACCTTCTTGCTGCCTTCACGCATGCTGGCGTAAGTGCGGCTGGAGAGGATTTTCGCCAGGTAATTCGACAGCCCGCCGACGTTGCGCGAGATCGACATGTCGTTGTCGTTGAGGATCACCAGCATGTTGGCGTCGACTTCCGGCGCGTGGTTCAGCGCTTCGAACGCCATGCCCGCGGTCAGTGCGCCGTCGCCGATCACCGCGATCGCCTTGCGATCGCTGTTTTGCAGGCGGGCGGCAATCGCCATGCCCAGCGCTGCGCTGATCGAGGTGCTGGAGTGGCCGACGCCAAAGGTGTCGTACTCGCTCTCGGAACGACGCGGGAAGGCCGCAAGGCCGTCCTTCTGGCGCAGGGTGGCCATGCGCTCGCGGCGACCGGTGAGGATCTTGTGCGGATAGGCCTGATGACCTACGTCCCACACCAGCCGGTCGTCCGGGGTGTCGAAAACGTAATGCAATGCGATAGTCAGCTCGATGACACCCAGGCCAGCACCGAAATGCCCGCCGGTCTGACCGACCGTGTAGAGCAATTCCAGGCGCAACTCATTCGCCAGGGTTTCCAGCTCGGCTTCGCCTAACCGGCGCAGGCCGTCCGGCGTGTTGGCACGGTCGAGCAGGGGCGTGGTCGGGCGCTTGCGGGGAATCTCATGAAACGTCGTGGGCATCAGGCGAATCGTTATAGGTATAAAAGATGCGGCAGTTTACCTGATGCATCGCACGCTGCCCACGCAGAGCTCGGAACTTGGCCGATTTACGGTGGGCAACGGGCGCCGGATCAGCTGCGGCGTTCGACGATATAGCGCGCCAGATCACGCAGCGGCTCGGCCGACGCGTCAAACGGTCGCAGTGCGTGCAGGGCCTGATCGCGCAGTTCCAGGGCATAGGCCTTGGCCGCATCGAGGCCGAGCAGCGCCGGGTAAGTCGGTTTGTCCCGGGCGATATCGGCGCCCTGGCGCTTGCCGAGGGTTTCGGTATCGCTTTCGACATCGAGAATGTCGTCCTGCACCTGAAATGCCAGGCCGATGGCCTGTGCATAGGTCTGCAAGGATTTCAGTTGGTCTTTCTCGGCGCGGCCGCTGGCCAGGGCGCCAAGCTTGACGCTGGCTTCGATCAGCGCGCCGGTCTTGTGCCGGTGCATGTATTCGAGAGCGTTCTGATCAAGCTTCAAGCCGACCGACCCCAGGTCGATGGCCTGACCGCCAACCATCCCGGCCGGGCCTGCCGCCAACGCCAGGGCGCTGACCATTTGCAGGCGAATTTCAGCATCGGCTGAATTCAGGCGCGGGTCGAGCAGGGCGCTGAACGCCAGGCTTTGCAGGCCGTCACCAGCGAGAATCGCGCAGGCTTCGTCGAATTTTTTATGCGTGGTCGGTTGGCCGCGACGCAGATCGTCGTCGTCCATCGCCGGCAAATCGTCGTGCACCAGCGAGTACGCGTGGATCAGCTCCACCGCACAGGCCGCGCCGTTGGCTTGCTCAGCCTCACCGCCCAGCGCTTCGCAGGCCGCATAGGCCAGCAACGGACGAACGCGTTTGCCGCCATTCATCACGCTGTAGCGCATGGCTTCATATAAGCGTTCGAGTTCAGGGCTCGGCGCGTTGAACAGGGTTTCGAGTGCCGCGTTGACCCGGGCCTGGCTGGTGGCCGAATACGCCGCGATCATTCTGGCTGTTCCGCGTCAAAGGGAGCCTCGGTCAGCTCGCCATCACGCTCAAGCAGCACCTGAACCTTCTGCTCGGCCTGCGCCAGCGCAGCCTGGCAATCACGGGTCAGACCGATGCCTTGCTCGAAAGCGGTCAACGAGTCTTCCAGCGACAGCTCGCCGTTCTCCAGGCGCTCGACCAGCGTTTGCAGGTCGGCGAGGGATTGTTCGAAATCCAGTGCAGCTTTTTTGCGGGCCATGGCGGCAATTTCCGGTAGACGTTTAACCGGCGCGACACTAGCAGACATGGGGGGTTCGGGCAAATGCAGGGGGACTATGGAGCCATGAACCCGGGGAGTTGCTCGTCGTTGATTACGACTGTTAAAACACGTCGGGTAATTCCCGGCTGGTGTTGAACCATTAAAGATCGTCACTTGCGCCTACGAAACCACCCGCGACACCCTCGGCAACACCACGCTGAACGTCGTGCCTTCGGCCTCACTGGAGCTGACCTCGATCGTGCCCTGGTGTGCGTCCACCACTTGTTTGACGATGAACAGGCCGAGCCCGAGGCTGGTCGACGGGCCGGTGAGGTCTTCGTTGGAGCTGCGTACCAGTGGGTCGAAAATCGTCGGCAGTGCGTCGGCGGGAATCGGGTCGCCATGGTTGTGCATGGTCAGCGTCACCTGATCTTTTTCTCCAATGATTCTCAGCGTCACAGGGTGTCGATTGGCCCCGTGCTGCAAGGCATTACCGACAAGGTTTTGCAGCAGTTGGCCGAGGCGCGTGCGGTCCCAGATGCCATGGGTGTCGCCTTCGACTATCAGTTGTGAGGTGCAGTCCGGCTGCCCGGCGCCGGCTTCGTCCAGCGCAGCTTTTGCAGCGGAGGCCAGGTCCATCGGTGCCGGTTCGATCGGCAGGCTGCTGCCCAGGCGGCTGCGCACCAGTTCCAGCAAATCGCTGACCATCGCCGCCATGTGCCGGGCACTGCTCTTGATGCTCGTCACATAGGCCTGGGCGTCAGTGTCCAGTTTGGCCTTGCGCAGCAGCATCTCGGTGGACATGTTCACCGCTTGCAAAGGCGTGCGCAGGTCATGGCCGAGAATGGCCAGGAAGATGTCCCGCGAACGATTGACCTGCTCGGCGTACGCTGCGGTGGACTCGGCCAGGGCTTCGTCGATGGCTTCGTTGAAACGGATCATGTCCTGCAAGTACGCCACGTCCGGCGACTCCAGGCTGTTGACCCACAGGCGGATCACGCTGGCCCGTAAATGCCGGAACTCAGAGGTCATCTGCACCAGATCAAAACCCACGTTATGCCGAAGCTCGCCATGACTGGCCGCGGCCTCGTCCAGGCTTGGGGTTTTTTCCGGGCCTTCGCCTCTGGCTTTGGCCGCTTGTTCGCGGGCGGTCTGGGCGGTGGTCATGTCACGGGAAGCGGCCAGCAGGATCGACGTGGCGTGGTCGCGCAGGAGTGTCCGGTCCATGGAGTCAGGGTCGGGGGCTATGGTTCTGGCGAACTGCTCCCATTCATCGACGATACGGTCGACGTGTTGCACGATGAACTCAGCTAAACGCATGGTCGAATGCCCTCGGGCAGTGAGGACTGAAAGTACTTCCATCATAACGCCATGGCGCTGGAGTAAAACAGTGTGTAACGGCGGCATGAGACCAACGGAAAATAATGGCGTTATATATATAGTTTTGGCTCTTTAATATTCGAATGGTTAAGGTCTTTTTCAGAAGCTGCTGAGCAGGTTTTTAGTTTTTTTGTTGGGCGGGCTTTTGCTTAAGCTGGCGGTTCCTACTGTTATCTTTGGTTATTGCATTATGTCTGAGTTGAACCGGTCCGAACGTGTAGAAGGAAGAGCTGGCTCGTTGCGGGAAAATAAAGGTGTTCATTATGAAACTATTATTAAAGCGCTGCCGGCCGCCATTAAAGATGCACCGCCGGCTCGACTGTCATTATTGGCTGAGTCAAGTGTAACAAAAATGCCGGAATGGTATCTGAACGCTTCCGAGATCCAACGGCAGTATCTCAAGGAGTTGTTTGATGAGCGTTGGCGATTGCAGAGGCAAGTGGACGGCCCTCTGGAAAACCTGCAACAGGACATACAAGCGTTTGCCAAACAGTTGTTCTCATCGTTAATCAGCTCGAACTTCAACAGCCACGAAGACGTCAGCACGCTGACGCTGAAATTGTACATTCCGGACACGATCATCTTCGGTATCAATAGTGGCGCCAGCCGCTTGCGTGAATCCTCGCTATTGGACGCTGCGCTGCATAACTTTGAAGAGCCTGAAACCGCTGCCGATTATTTTGGCAGCGGCTCAGGCGTGTATCGGAAAAACGCCAGAGGAGAACTTAGTCTCGTACCGGTAATGAGCATCAGTAAAATAGCCACGCTGTGTCGTCGGCTGGACATTGGTGCGCAGTATCAGACTCATATAAAAAGCATACTTTTGCCTGCCGATCCAAGCGCAAGGCAAGCGCTGGAGCAGACGGCAGTCGCCAGCGAAAAAGCGACGTTCAAGCTGGACGCACTGATCGCCTATTTGAAAAAAGACATCAGCTCGTATGCGTACGGAATACTCCGGGGAATAGGCAATAACAAAGGCGAGATCAGGTTTCATGATCGCCCGTTGCACAGTCATCGGCTGTCGCTGATGGGGTTCAGGCTGCGCGGCATCGTGTTGTTCAGTGTCCTGAGCGAGCCGTCAAAGATTGAGGCAGCGATTGATGAGCTGACACCGGATGCGCTCAAGTTCTGGACCACATGGTCGCAACGTGTGCCCGCGTTGTCGGGTAACCCGTACGAGAAGTTCAAACTGTTGCAGTCGTTTTTTGCCAATGGCCCGAGCGGCGTCAGTGAAGAGATGCTGCGCCGGGACGGCATCTATAAGCAAAGCCATTTGAGCGGCCCCTTGATTGCCTATATCCCGGATGACCCGTTGCACCCGCTCAAAGAGTACGACTCGTTGGCGGATTTCATGAAAGAGCTGATCAGCCAGTTACGACAGTCGGACTATCAGGAGTTTTTCAGCCGCTTTGTGGCGCAAAAAGATAAGGGAAGATTTTTCGCACGGGTCAACGAGCGTCTGACGCGGATCACCTGGCAGCAGCGCGAGCCACTGGACATGGGGCCATGGTGGCGGGAGAGCGCAGTCGAGAATCCCAACGCCGAGCCCATCACCAATCTGATCTCGGGTGATCTGTGGCAAGGCCTTTACCGTGAAAAACGTGACAAGGCCATTAGCGATTCGCGGGCCATCGCGGTGCCCACCGCTGATGAAGATGCAACGACTCGCTGGAAGCGTCTGACCAGTTATCTGGATATTGGCTGGAACATTTTCAACGTTGGCGCGATGTTGGTGCCGGGGCTGGGCGAAGCCGTGCTGGGCTTGATGGTGGCGCAGATGGCCGCCGAACTGCTGGAGGGCATTGAGGACTGGAGCAAGGGCGACAAGGAGGAGGCCGCGGCGCACTTGAACGGGGTCCTGATCAACTTTGCCCAGTTGGCCTTGATGGGGGCTGGACACGTTTTGCCCCGAGGGACGCTTACGCCGATCAAGGTCTCGCCTTTCGTCGATAACCTGAAACCCATAGAAGTCAATGGCAAGGAGCGTCTCTGGAATCCCGATCTGACGTCTTACGAGCACTCGATCGCGTTGCCCGAAAACACGCAGGCAAGCGATCTGGGGCTTTATTCACATGAAGGACAGGAAGTCCTGCGTCTCGATGACAAACACTATGTGGTCACGCAGGATTCCGAGACCGGACAGCACCGTCTCAAGCATCCCACCCGGCCAAGGGCCTATCAGCCTGTCCTGGAGCATAACGGCGCCGGGAGCTGGAAGACCGAACTCGACCAGCCGCTTGAATGGGACAAGATCCGGCTGTTACGCCGGTTAGGGGCATCGGCGGATGCGTGGTCCGATGAAGCCCTCGAGCAAATGCTGACTGTTAGCGGCGTGCCGGAAAATGCATTGCGCAGGCTGCATGTCGAGCACGAATCCCCTCCGGCGATGCTGGTCGACACCTTCAAGCGTTTCAAGGCCTGGGCCGATGCCGGCGAGTTCAGCCGGCAGATACTCGCCAACCGGGCTCCCGAAGAGCTGGAGGGCTTTATTCCGGCCTTCATGACCGAGTTGTCCAATTGGCCCCAGTCCAGAGCTGTGGAGCTGTTCGAAGGTCCTGGGTTGACGGGTAAACCCGTCATTTACGGCAACATCGATGCGAAGAGTTCCGGCAACATCAAGCTTACCCGCGCTCAGCTTCGAACCGGTCAACTGCCACAACGAGTCATCGAGAATTTCAGTGAACGGGAAATTCATGAACTCCTCGGCGATGGCGTCTCCAGTGACCGGCAAGCGCGTATCGAGGTATTGCAAAACCAGCTGACCAGTCAGGCCGAGATGCATCAAAAACGCTTGTTCGAGGCTCTCTACCGACAACGCGATGTGTCCGGCGATCCCAGGACCGCGCTGTTATTCAATGAATCTCCACAGCTGCCGAGTGCTGTTGCCGACGAGCTGCTACTCGATGCAGAAGCTGAAGATCTGCGGTACTTGTCAGAGAAGAAGCGCCTTCCGTTGCGCCTGCGTGAACAAGTGCGAAGCGCGCAAGCTCGTGTGCGATTGAGTCGGGCTTATGAGGGGCTCTACCTTAAGCCGCTGGAAAACGGCGACACCCTCAGGCTTGAGCTGGCGTCTTTGGCGACCCTGCCAGGCTGGTCGCCCAATGTGCGCATCGAAATCCGTGCGTTTTCGTTCAGCGGCGAGATGCATGCGAGCATCGGCCCTGAGGATGCGCCGGTACGCAAAGTACTGATATTCGATGGAGAGGGTCGATATCAGGCGCGAGACGAGCAGGGTCAGCATCTGCATGGCGCTGATGATTTTTATGCGTCGATATTGCATTCCTTGCCGGATAACGAGCGAAAAGCTCTGGGGTATGACATTTACGAGGGCGAACGGCTCAGGCAGGCCATACAACGTTCACCCGTGAACCACGAGCGTTTCGAGTCGGTTCTGGCCGAGTACCCTATCCGCAAACCGGCCTACGACCCGCAGACCATGCGTCTTCGCGGCGGGATGGAGGGTTACCGGCAACTCGGCGACAGGTCGATGTTGCAGACCCGGGTGAGTTCCCTGTATCCGGCGTTTACCGAAGAGCAGGTCAGTACGATGCTGGACGACTTCGGGGCGTCGGCCGATCAGCGAGTGAGTGCGCTGGAGGAGGAGTTCAACGCGCTGAACTACAAGTTCAGGGTCTGGATGGATTCGTCCTCACTTGCTCACCGGTTAAGCCCGGCGGGCATGCTGGAGTTGCGATCCAAAGAGCTGTTCTACAGGGCGATCAGGCAGTGCTGGCAACGGACCGGCCCTGCCGGAGTGGACGTTCCCGGCATCGTCAGCCCGCAGATGCTCAAGCTCGATGGTCTGCCCATGAATCACTTGGCGAATATGCCGAAGCTGGAAGCCAACTTCGATCACGTCACCAGTCTGAGCCTGCGCAATTGCAACATGCTCAGCAGTCATGCGCCGTTTCTCGAGACGTTTCGCCGACTGCGTTATCTGGATCTTGGACAGAACCTGCTGAATCGCCTTCCGCCGGTCATCGGCGATATGCGTTACCTCGAACAGCTGGTTTTGAACGAGAACAGAATCGAGCTGACTCAACAGGCGGTAGCGCACTTGAGGGCCCTGACCCGCCTCAAGTCCTTGGGGTTAAGAGGAAATCCGTTGAGGTTACTGCCTGACATCAGCCAGATGCCGGCGTTACAGGTATTGATTCTGGCTGAGACCGGAATCGACAGTTGGCCTACAGGTCTGTTTGGCCAGGCGCGTCCACGCAACATTTACCTGGACCTTCGCAACAACCCGATCAGTCGCATCCCGGAAGTTGCCCCCGGTTCGTTTCGTGCTGAATTGTTGGCGCGGACCCTGTTGAGTCGTGAGCCGCAATGGATATCGGCGCAAAACCTGGACACGCTCAGGTCGTATATCGAGTCGGTCGGTATGGACCCCGAGCGACCGTACCCGCCCAGAAGCACAATGGACAGCACTGCATGGGCCGAAGGCATGACCGAGAAAGACTGGCAGGCCCGGCAGGAAATCTGGGACGCGATCGAAGATGAGTTCAACTCCGAATCCTTCTTCAATGAGATTCGGCGGTTGACCCAGTCTGCGGATTTCAGGGCAGGCGGTGTTTACCGAGAAGAACTGACCGCGAAGGTCTGGCGAATGCTGGAGGCCATGGCAGAAGACTCGAAACTGCGCATCACGCTATTTAACGAGGCGATCGAACGCACTCAATGCGTCGATGGCGCGACGCAACTGTTCAACGTCATGGGTATAAAGATTCTGATTCACGAGGCGTATGGGTTGGCCAACCCTGCTTTGATTGAGGCCGAGTTGGTCAGCCTGGCCAAAGGCAAGACGCGCCTGGATGAGATTGAGAGGATCGCCGAGCGTCATATCGCTAAACGCTTGGCGGCAGGGGAGCGCTTTCGGGTGGTCGATGCCGCAGGTAATGTGACGGGCACGATTGATGTGGTTGAGGTTCACCTGGCCTTCATGACGGATCTGGCGGAGCGGCTTGACCTGCCTTGGCAGGCACGCGGCATGCAGTTTCGCAACATCGCAGGCGTCACTCCCGAGATGATCGAGGATGCCTACCAGCGGATACAGGGGCTGGAGGAGGGGCATTATCTGCGTGATTCGATTGCCGAAGAGCCCTTCTGGAAGTCCTATGTAGAGCGTTCGAACGGCGCACGTTTCAGACGCATCAATCGCAAAGAGGTCGCGATTACCGAGTTCAAGGAGGCCCTGGAGGAACGAGCGGCAGGCTCGGGTTTGTCACATGAGGCGAGAGACCGTTTGAGAGAGCAGATCAGAGTGCTGGCCGCTGAGCTGGGTAAGTCGGAAATCGACATCGCACCAGGTCAACTGGTGACAAGCGAGGAATATGCAGCTGAGCTCGAGGAGATCAAGACCGAGAGAAACACTTTGCTCAAGGACCTGACCCAGCAAGCCATGGATCGGGCCAGACTGCAGAGGGTTGAAATACCTTTTACGGTGGCACCGGTTAACTGATCGCTGAGTGATGCTTAAACCGATGCGAAGGCCTGAAACCTTCGCATCGTTTTTTTTGCCTGGCGTGCGGACTCAGAACAGAAAATACCGCTGTGCCATCGGCAGCACATCCGCCGGCTCGCACCACAGCAGCACGCCGTCGGCCTTGACCTGATAGGTCTGCGGATCGACATCGATGTTAGGCAGATAGTCGTTGTGGATCAGGTCGGTTTTCTGCACCTCGCGGCAACCTTTGACCACGGCGATTTTCTTTTTCAGCCCCAGTGCTTCGGGAAGGCCCGCATCCTGCGCCGCCTGGCTGATGAATGTCAGGCTGGTGGCGTGCAGCGAGCCACCGTAACTGGCGAACATCGGGCGGTAGTGCACCGGTTGCGGCGTCGGGATCGAGGCGTTTGCGTCACCCATCAGACTGGCCGCAATCGCGCCGCCCTTGAGAATCAGCGTCGGTTTGACCCCGAAAAACGCCGGACGCCAGAGCACCAGATCAGCCCATTTACCCACTTCGATCGAGCCCACTTCATGGCTGATGCCGTGAGTGATCGCCGGGTTGATGGTGTACTTGGCGATGTAGCGTTTGACCCGGAAGTTGTCGTTGCCCTCGCCGTCACCTGCCAGTGCGCCACGCTGCTTCTTCATCTTGTCGGCAGTCTGCCAGGTGCGGGTGATGACTTCACCGACGCGGCCCATGGCCTGGCTGTCGGAGCTGATCATCGAGAACGCGCCGAGGTCGTGAAGGATGTCTTCGGCCGCAATCGTCTCGCGGCGGATACGGCTTTCGGCGAAGGCCACGTCTTCGGCAATGCTTGGGTCGAGGTGATGGCAGACCATCAGCATATCGAGGTGTTCGTCGATGGTGTTGCGGGTGAACGGCCGGGTCGGGTTGGTCGAGCTCGGCAGCACATTGGCGAAACCGCAGGCCTTGATGATGTCCGGCGCGTGGCCGCCACCGGCCCCTTCGGTGTGGTAGGTGTGGATGGTCCGACCCTTGAAAGCGGCGAGGGTGGTTTCAACGAAACCCGATTCGTTGAGGGTGTCGGTGTGGATCGCCACCTGTACATCGAACTGGTCGGCGACGTTCAGGCAGTTGTCGATGCTCGCTGGCGTGGTGCCCCAGTCCTCGTGCAGCTTGAGGCCGATAGCACCGGCCTTGACCTGCTCGATCAGCGGCTCCGGCAGGCTGGCGTTGCCTTTGCCGGTGAGGCCGATGTTCATCGGGAAGGCATCCGCCGCTTGCAGCATGCGCGCCAGGTGCCAAGGGCCGGAGGTGCAGGTGGTGGCGTTGGTGCCCGTCGCCGGTCCCGTACCGCCGCCGATCATGGTGGTGACACCGCTCATCAATGCTTCTTCGATCTGCTGCGGGCAGATGAAGTGGATGTGCGTGTCGACGCCACCCGCCGTAAGGATCATGCCTTCGCCGGCGATCACTTCGGTACTGGCGCCGACCGCGATGGTCACGTTCGGCTGGACGTCCGGGTTGCCGGCCTTGCCGATCGCCGCAATGCGCCCATCCTTGAGGCCGACGTCGGCTTTGACGATGCCCCAATGGTCGATGATCAGCGCGTTGGTGATCAGCGTGTCGACCACTTCCGCCGCCAGTAACTGGCTCTGACCCTGGCCATCGCGGATCACTTTGCCGCCGCCGAACTTCACTTCTTCACCGTAGGTGGTGAAGTCTTTTTCGACTTCGATCCACAGCTCGGTGTCGGCCAGGCGGACCTTGTCGCCAACGGTGGGGCCGAACATGTCGGCGTAGGCTTGTCTTGAGATTTTCATGCGCATGCCTTGGGATTCAATTGTGTTTTGGACCGCTCGCATAGCTCGCTTATCGCGAGCAAGCTCGCTCCCACATTCGACCGCGTACCTATGTGGGAGCGAGCTTGCTCGCGATGAGGCCGGTAGAGACGCTGCACGATTTAGAGGTCGCCCATGATCCTGCCGGCAAACCCGAACACCCGGCGATGCCCGGCCAGGTCCACCAGCTCGACCTCGCGGCTCTGCCCCGGTTCGAAGCGCACGGCGGTGCCGGCCGGGATGTTCAGGCGCATGCCACGGCTGGCGGCACGGTCGAACGTCAGGGCGTCGTTGGTTTCGAAAAAGTGGTAGTGCGAACCGACCTGAATCGGCCGGTCGCCGCTGTTGGCCACGGTCAGGCTCAGGGTGCGACGGCCGGCGTTGAGCTCGATGTCGCCTTGCTTGATCTGATATTCGCCAGGAATCATTCGGGTTGTCCCAGGGTCTTGTAGTAGATGGCGGTCGGGGTGTAGCGACCGTCCGGGCTTTGGCAGTAGTTGGGCAACTCACCGACACGGGTATAACCCAAGGACTGATAGAACGCTTCGGCCGCAGAGCCGGCTTCAGTGTCGAGGTACAGCAGGCCACGTTTGTGCTGGCGCGCGGCAAGCTCCACAGCATTCATCAGTTGTTGAGCCAGGCCGCGTCGCCGCGTGTCATGGCGCACCTGCAGCTTTTGCACTTCGGCGCGATTGCGGCCGTTGGCTTTCTGGCACAGGGCCAGTTGCACGCTGGCCAGGACCTTTTCATCGTGAACCACTACCCACAGCAACAGACTGCCATCATCGAGTCCGGCCTGGACACTGTTGATGTAGGCGCGGGCCTGGGCATCATCAAGGTCGGCCATGAAGCCGATCGAGGCGCCGTGCTGCACGGCGTCAAACAGCAAATCGATCAAGCCCTGACGGTAGTGCGCAAAGCTTTCGGTGTTCACGCGTCGCAGTTGGGCAGTGTTCATGACGTATCACTCCTTGTTGGCGACGGGCGGCTCCGCGCCCGGATTGAGGATCAGCTGCATGAAGGTCAGGTCGAGCCAACGGCCGAACTTGGTACCGACTTGCGGCATGTGCCCGGTGGTGGTGAAACCAACCCGTTCGTGCAGGCGAATCGAGGCGGCGTTACCGCTTTCGATGGCGGCGACCATCACGTGTTTATTGCAGTCCCTGGCGCGTTCGATCAACACGTCCATCAGCTGTGGGCCGAGGCCATTGCCGCGCTGATCGCTGCGCACGTACACCGAATGTTCGACGGTGTGGCGGAAACCGTCGAACGGCCGCCAGTCGCCGAACGAGGCATAACCGAGCACGCTGTTGTCGGCGTCGACAATCACCAGAACAGGGTAGCCCTGGGATTGCCGGGTGCTGAACCAGGCCTGGCGGTTGGCGAGGTCCACGGCCTGTTCGTTCCAGATCGCGGTCGTATTGAGGACCGCGTCGTTGTAGATGTCGCGGATCGCCGGCAGGTCGGCGTGCACGGCATCACGAATGTGATAAGTCATGGCGCAGTCTCAAACGATGGGTTGGTGGACGGTGACCAGTTTGGTGCCGTCGGGAAAGGTCGCCTCGACCTGGATCTCCGGGATCATTTCCGGGATGCCTTCCATCACTTGCTCGCGGTTCAGCAGGGTGGTGCCGTAGTGCATCAGTTCGGCGACCGTCTGGCCGTCGCGCGCGCCTTCAAGCAGCGCCGCGGAGATGTAGGCCATGGCTTCCGGGTAATTGAGTTTCACGCCACGGGCCAAACGCCGCTCGGCGACCAGGCCGGCGGTGAAGATCAGCAGCTTGTCTTTTTCGCGTGGGGTCAGGTCCATCGTAGAAATCCATCAGGGCAGATAAAAAGGTGTTGAATCTGTGAATGGGTACCCTGTGGGAGCGAGCTTGCTCGCGATGAGGCCATCACATTCAGCAAAAATGTTGACTGTACGATCGCCATCGCGAGCAAGCTCGCTCCCACAAGAAGCACACATCAGGTGCTCCATATTCTTGGCGGCACAGCCTGACGGCCGAGCAGCGCCGGGCGCAGCAACTTCCACAAATCAATCAGCCAGCCTCGTGCCAGTAATGCTTCACTGGCCAGGCAGCGAGCGACAAGCAGCCCTGGTAACTGAGTCAGGTCACCGCGTACCGGGTTGGGCAACGAGCGGCACGCCTCCAGTAGTTCGCTGTCAATTTCCCCCGTCACCAGCAACGTCGCAAACACCGGCTGGCCATCCAGCCCTATTGGCGAATCAAGCAAACCGTCGTCCCCGACAATGCGCTGGCGTTCGTGCCAGAGCAACTGGCCGTCGCGGCGGATTTCCAGCTGTGACTGAAAGTGCCCGCGCTCGAAACGTTCTCCGCTGGCCGGGCGACCCAGCGCCACCACGTCCCAGTAAAACAACCGCGCGTCACCTTGCAGTTCAATCGAAGTGCTGAGCTCAGCCTGGGCGGCGCTGAACACGATGGTTTCTTGCGGCAGCCACTCTAGCGTGGCACCGGCGGCGACGTTCAAGTCGAGCCGTTGATAGGCCGGCCCGGCGGCGCGATACCACTTTGCGGCACCGGGGCTGGTCAGCTGCGCCCAGGCGTTGGCACCGACACTGGCGGCGATGTCCAGCCGATCACCACCGGCAATGCCGCCGGGTGGGTGGACGATGATGTGCTGGCACACCTCGGGGCCTTCGGCGTACAGGTGTTTTTGCACCCGCAGCGGGCCTTGGTGGCGGCGCTGGATCGGGCGCGTGCTGTCGCCGAAGCGGGCGTAACCGAGCTCTAGCTCGGCGTGCCAACTGGGCGTGAACAGTGCTTCAGTGATTGAAATGGGCGCAAGGACAGTCATATATTTTATTTATCGTCAGGACGCTACAGACTAGATCGTAACCAGTCCGCGCACACCCTCGGCTTCCATATTTTCTCCGCGGCCTTGCTGGACGATCTCGCCCCGGGACATCACCAGGTACTGATCGGCCAGCTCGGCGGCGAAGTCGTAGAACTGCTCGACCAGCAGGATCGCCATGTCGCCCCGTGCGGCGAGCTTTTTGATCACCGCGCCAATCTCCTTGATCACCGACGGCTGAATGCCTTCGGTGGGCTCGTCGAGGATCAGCAAGCGTGGCCGACTGGCCAGTGCGCGACCGATGGCCAATTGTTGTTGCTGGCCGCCCGACAAGTCGCCACCGCGGCGTTGCTTCATTTGCAGCAAGACCGGGAACAGCTCGTAGATGAATGCGGGGACCTCTTTAGCCTCGGAACCCGGGAAGCGCGACAGGCCCATCAGCAGGTTTTCTTCCACCGTCAGCCGCCCGAAAATCTCCCGGCCTTGCGGCACGTAAGCGATGCCGGCGTGAACCCGTTGATGCGGCTTGAACGAGGTGATCGGTTTACCTTCCCAATTCACCGCGCCTTCCTTGGCTGGCAACAGCCCCATCAGGCATTTGAGCAAGGTGGTCTTGCCGACGCCGTTGCGTCCGAGCAGGCAGGTGACTTCACCGACCTTCACCTCAAAGCTCAGGCCCCGCAGGATGTGGCTACCGCCGTAATACTGGTGCAGCTTGTCGACTTGCAGCATGTTCAAATTCCTTGTGGTTCATGTGGGAGCGAGCTTGCTCGCGATAGCGGTGCATCTGTCGACATTGATGCTGGATATGAGGCCGTCATCGCGAGCAAGCTCGCTCCCACATAAAAGCGATGCTCATAGAACTCAGCGGCCGAGATACACCTCGATCACCCGCTCGTTATCCTGCACCTGCGCCAGCGACCCTTCGGCCAGCACGCTGCCCTGGTGCAGCACCGTGACGTGGTCGGCAATCGATCCGACGAAGCCCATGTCGTGCTCCACCACCATCAGCGAATGCTTGCCGGCCAGGTTCTTGAACAACTCGGCGGTGAATTCGGTTTCGGCGTCGGTCATGCCCGCTACCGGTTCATCGAGCAACAGCAGTTGCGGGTCTTGCATCAGCAACATGCCGATTTCCAGAAACTGCTTCTGCCCGTGCGACAGCAGACCGGCCGGGCGATTGACCGAGGTAGTCAGGCGAATGGTCTCCAGCACCTCGCAGATGCGATCTTTCTGTTCGCCACTCAGGCGAGCCCGCAGGCTGGCCCACACCGACTTGTCGGTTTTCTGCGCCAGCTCGAGGTTTTCAAACACGCTCAAGGCTTCGAACACGGTTGGCTTCTGGAACTTGCGGCCGATCCCTGCCTGGGCGATCTGCACTTCACTCATCCGTGTCAGGTCCAGGGTTTCACCGAACCAGGCGTTGCCGTGACTGGGCCGGGTCTTGCCGGTGATCACATCCATCAGCGTGGTTTTGCCGGCGCCGTTGGGGCCGATGATGCAGCGCAGTTCGCCGACACCGATGTACAGGTTCAAATCGTTCAGTGCCTTGAAACCATCGAAGCTGACGCTGATGTCCTCAAGGGTGAGGATGGTGCCGTGGAGGGTGTTCAGGCCTTTTTCGACACGTTGGCCGAGGCCGATGGCGTCGCGGCTGCTACCGGCGTCCTTGTTGGGCTCCGGTGGAAAAAAGACTGGTTCGAGCATGAATTCGGCTGTAGGTGCTGCTCTCATTTCTATAAGCCTCATTGCTCGCTCCTTTTCTTCAGCAAACCGATCACACCTTTGGGCAGGTACAGGGTCACGACGATGAACAGCGCGCCGAGGAAGAACAGCCAGTATTCGGGAAAGGCCACGGTGAACCAGCTCTTCATGCCATTCACCACACCCGCGCCGAGCAGCGGCCCGATCAACGTGCCGCGCCCGCCGAGCGCGACCCACACGGCGGCTTCGATGGAGTTGGTCGGCGACATTTCGCTGGGGTTGATGATCCCCACTTGCGGCACGTAAAGCGCACCGGCGAGGCCGCACAACACCGCGCTCAAAACCCAGACAAACAGCTTGAAACCGCGTGGGTCGTAGCCGCAGAACATCAGGCGGTTTTCCGCATCACGCAGGGCGGTCAATACCCGGCCGAACTTGCTTTGTGCCAGACGCCAGCCGATGAACAGGCTGACGACCAACAGCAGCACGGTGGCGACGAACAGCACCGCGCGTGTGCCCGGTTCAGTGATGCCGAAGCCGAGGATCGTGCGGAAATTGGTGAAGCCGTTGTTGCCGCCAAACCCGGTTTCGTTGCGGAAAAACAGCAGCATCCCGGCGAAGGTCAGGGCCTGGGTCATGATCGAGAAGTACACGCCCTTGATCCGCGAGCGGAAGGCGAAGAAACCGAACACCAGCGCCAGCAAACCCGGCGCCAGCACCACCAGGCACATCGCCCAGATAAAGCTGCTGGTGCCGGTCCAGTACCACGGCAGTTCGGTCCACGAGAGGAAGGTCATGAACGCCGGCAGGCCATCGCCCGACGCCTGGCGCATCAGGTACATGCCCATGGCATAGCCACCGAGGGCGAAGAACAGGCCATGACCCAGGGACAGCAAACCGGCGTAACCCCAGACCAGGTCCAGCGCCAGGGCGACGATGGCGTAGCAGAGGATCTTGCCCACCAGCGTCAGTGTATAGGCGGAAACGTGTAGCGCATTGTCCGGCGACAACAGCGAAAGCAGCGGCAGCGTCAGCAGTAAGGCGAGAATCACTGCACCCAACACTATCGTGACTTTGGGGCCGGCCTTTTGCGTGGCCGTGAGCATCAGGGGCTGGTTCATCAGTCGATTACCCGTCCTTTGAGTGCGAAGAGTCCTTGCGGGCGTTTCTGAATGAACAGAATGATCAGCGCGAGGATCAGGATCTTGCCGAGTACGGCGCCGATTTGTGGTTCAAGAATCTTGTTGGCGATCCCCAGACCGAACGCGGCGAGCACACTGCCGGCCAACTGACCAACGCCGCCGAGCACTACCACCAGGAACGAGTCGATGATGTAGCTCTGACCGAGATCCGGGCCGACGTTGCCGACCTGACTCAGGGCCACGCCACCAAGCCCGGCGATGCCCGAACCGAGACCGAAAGCGAGCATGTCGACACGTCCGGTGGGTACGCCGCAGCAGGCGGCCATGTTGCGATTCTGGGTGACCGCGCGCACGTTCAAACCGAGGCGGGTCTTGTTCAGCAGCAGCCACGTCAGCACCACCACAAACAGCGCGAACGCGATGATCACGATGCGGTTGTATGGCAGCACCAGATTAGGCAGTACCTGAATCCCGCCTGAAAGCCAGGCCGGGTTCGCCACTTCGACGTTCTGCGCACCGAACAACAAACGCACCAGTTGTATCAGCATCAGGCTGATGCCCCAGGTGGCGAGCAGGGTTTCCAGCGGTCGGCCGTAGAGGTGGCGAATCACCGTGCGCTCCAGCGCCATACCGACGCCGGCGGTGACAAAAAACGCCACCGGCAAAGCGATCAGCGGATAGAACTCGATGGCTTGCGGGGCGAAGCGCTGGAACAGCAACTGCACCACGTACGTGGAGTAGGCGCCGAGCATCAGCATCTCGCCGTGGGCCATGTTGATCACCCCGAGCAGGCCGAAGGTGATCGCCAGACCGAGGGCCGCCAACAGCAGGATCGAACCCAGCGACATGCCACTGAAGGCCTGACCGAGGAGCTCACCGACCAGCAGCTTGCGTTTGACCTGGGCCAGACTGGTTTCGGCAGCCGTGTGCACCGAGACATCGGCTTCGACGCCGGGTTGGAGCAAACCTTCGAGACGGGTACGGGCCAGCGGATCACCGGTTTCACCGAGCAAGCGCACGGCCGCCAGGCGCACTGTCGGGTCGTTGTCGACCAGTTGCAGATTGGCCAGCGCCAGGCTCAGGGCGGCGTGAACGCTGGGGTCTTTTTCGCCCGCCAGTTGCTGGTCGAGGAATGCAAGCTGCGCAGGTTTGGCGTTTTTTTGCAGTTGTTGTGCGGCACTCAAACGCACTTTGGCGTCAGCGGCGAGCAGTTGGTGGCTGGCCAGCGCGGTGTCGATCAAGCCCCGCAGGCGATTGTTCAGGCGCAGGGTCTTGGCTTCGCCGTCGACGGTCAATTGGCCTTGCTGCAAGGCATTGATCAGTTCGATGCGAGCCGGATTGGGCTGCGCAGCCCAGGTTTCCAACAGCTTGGCTTGCTGAACCGGATTGGCCGCGACAAAGTCTTCGGCGTCCCCGGCATGGGCGGCCATCGGCAACAGCAGTGCGATGGCGAGGATGAAGCGGTAAAGGGCAGTGGGCATGTCATTGGCCTTGCGCGGACAATGTGGGAGCGAGCTTGCTCGCGATAGCGGTGGGTCAGGCAACATTGATGTTGATTGATAAACCGTAATCGCGAGCAAGCTCGCTCCCACAGGAGTTGTGTCGGGCCTGATAGTCAGGCCTGGCATCCAGTGGCTCAGTTGCTCTTCACCGCATACTCCGGCTTCTTGTCGTTACCCGGTATGAACGGGCTCCACGGCTGGGCGCGGATCGGGCCTTCGGTCTGCCAGACCACGTTGAACTGACCGTTGGCCTGGATCTCGCCGATCATCACCGGCTTGTGCAGGTGGTGGTTGGTCTTGTCCATGGTCAGGGTGTAGCCCGATGGCGCGGCGAAGGTCTGGCCGGCCAGGGCTTCGCGGACCTTGTCGACATCGGTGGACTTGGCTTTCTCCGCCGCCTGCGCCCACATGTGGATGCCGACATAGGTGGCTTCCATCGGGTCGTTGGTCACGGCTTTATCCGCGCCCGGCAGGTTGTGTTTCTTGGCGTAGGCTTTCCAGTCGGCGACGAACTTCTGGTTCACCGGATTCTCCACCGATTCGAAGTAGTTCCACGCGGCGAGGTTGCCCACCAGCGGTTTGGTGTCGATGCCGCGCAGTTCTTCTTCGCCCACCGAGAAGGCCACGACCGGAACGTCGGTGGCTTTCAGGCCCTGGTTGGCCAGTTCTTTATAGAACGGCACGTTGGAGTCGCCGTTGACCGTGGAGATGACCGCCGTCTTGCCACCGGCCGAGAACTTTTTGATGTTGGCGACGATGGTTTGATAGTCGCTGTGACCGAACGGCGTGTAGACCTCTTCGATGTCCTTGTCGGCCACACCTTTGGAGTGCAGGAACGAGCGCAGGATCTTGTTGGTGGTGCGCGGGTAGACGTAGTCGGTGCCGAGCAGGAAGTAGCGCTTGGCGCTGCCGCCTTCTTCGCTCATCAGGTATTCCACTGCCGGGATTGCCTGCTGGTTCGGCGCGGCACCGGTGTAGAAGACGTTCGGCGACATCTCTTCGCCTTCGTACTGCACCGGGTAGAACAGCAGGCCGTTGAGCTCTTCGAACACCGGCAATACCGATTTACGCGACACCGAGGTCCAGCAGCCGAACACCACCGCGACCTTGTCCTGGGTCAGCAACTGCCGGCCCTTTTCCGCGAACAGTGGCCAGTTTGACGCCGGGTCGACCACCACCGGTTCGAGCATCTTGCCGTTGACCCCGCCCTTGGCGTTGATTTCGTCGATGGTCATCAGCGCCATGTCTTTGAGCGAGGTTTCGGAGATCGCCATGGTCCCGGACAACGAATGCAGAATCCCGACCTTGATGGTCTCGGCGGCCTGGACAGTCCAGGTCATACCCATGGCGGCAATGCTTGCCGATAGTGTGAAAGCCTTGATCAAACTGCGACGCTTCATTGTGCGATCTCCATGAACTTATGAGTTTTCTTGGTTGGCAGATGCGAACTACTGAAGGGTCTTTAGCAAGGGCTGTGCCCAAGAACGGGAATGCCATGTTCAGAAGAGCAAACATTGGCGGGCACATCGAAGGCTGCACTATTAACAGGCAGAGAGGCTGACCGGGTGCGCCTGTCTGCGCGCAAATGGTGCTGCATCCACGGGCGAAGACTGTAGAGGAGTGGATACACAAACAATAGATATGTACCGCTGATCCAGGCGCACGCATGGCAATACTCATTCGGTAGTTATCCCACTATTTTTCGCAGGATTTTTATCATGAATGACATGTCAGGCCGGGAAATCCGCGCCGCCGTACCGCCACCCAAAGCCAGCCTTCCAAAACTGAGCCCGGGGTTCCTGACTGAGGAGGACGCCGCTTTTTGGGCCCATAGTCGGATTCCGGCCAACCGGGACCGGGAATACGGAAGTGTGATCGTGCAATTGCCGGACGGCGAATTCGCAGCCACAACACCCGTGGGGGGCGGGGTGAACACTTTTGATTTCAGAACCATTCTGAATGTCGACGCCCACGGCGGCTATGTGCATCCCCAAGGTTATACCTGTGTCGCGAATGTCCATTCACATCCGCCGGCACACGATAAAGTCCGCGAAGCCAATTCTGGCCAGGATGAAGTCACACTCAGGCTTTTTATCAATTTTTTCTCCGACATGGATTTCGTCGCCGATGTCGCAGAGCGCAGTTTTTTTCGTAGCGCCTATCTCTCTGGCCCTGATGGGTTGCTGCTGAAATATTCGCCCAGCGGTTCGAAGGAAGAATTCAGCTATTACCTCTGGCTTAAAGCGGGTGCGCCGCCCGGCAACCCAGTCGGGGTTTTCGGGGTGGCGAACGTCATCCGAAAGGTCGCCTCGATCGGTGAGCTTAAAGTCATTGTGTCGAATGCGGATTGGGCCGGTTCCGTCGGTAAAGTGCCGTCGGACTGGCAGCCAGGCAAAGCCTTCTCCAAGGGGGTGATAACTGAGTTGCCATTGATGACACGCATTTGCGCCAATGCCGAGCGGGCAGTACTCGCTGCATTGAAAACCAGAAACGCCCAGACTTCGGGATTGCTGCTCAAAAAGCGTGCGGCGAATGAGTACGTCGCAACACAGGCGCGTGTCGCCGGCCAATCGGCATGGGATCCGACGCAGTTTTTTCCTCGCGGTGACGACGGCCGGCTGAAGCTGCCGGCCGGCTATGTGCTGGAGGGTTTTTATTATGCGTCCCATCCTGATCCTGCCCTGTTTCCCCCGAGTCAGCCCTGGCTTTACGAGAATTTCTTCACTCCCGGTGAGATGGCCCTGGCCATTGCATGTCAGGCCTTGAGCAAGCCGCTGTCCGATTCCGAAAAGCCGATGTCGCTGTACATGCAGGCCAGGGATTTCTCGATGTTGAAGTACAGCTTCAGTGGTTCCGAGATTGAATCGGCGCTGAGCGTGAAGAACGCGGATGGCACCGTTGGTGATGGTGGCCTGCAATCCAAAATGCTCGCCGGAACGCTCAGACCGCGCGAGTTTGTCTCGACGCTCGCTCTGGCCGGGCGGCTGGAAGTATTGCGGGTGAGTGCGTTGTGGGCTCGATTGGGGAGGGTCGGGCTCGACTGGGTTCCCTTCGCAGACTTCCCCTGGCCGACGTTGAGTCCTGAATTTTTATCGGCAGACGACGCCGTCCGTTATGTCCACGGGCGGATTGGCAATCGACGTGACCGCCAATACGCAGGCTATGTTTTTCAGCGTTTTGACAAGCGCTTTTTCGTTACCGAGCCGCTTGAAGGCGGGATCGAGTCGCTCAGCCATGGTCAGTTTTATCCGAGCGACAACGAGGGGCGCTCCATTTTTCCTATCGACCATGAATTGCAGGGGCGTTATGTCTCGCACGAGGCGCTGTCGCGGCTTGATCCTGTGAAGGTGGACAGGCTGAAGTGGTCCCGGCAAGAGGCGGCACTGAGTGTGCAAATGATTAGTGTCGAGGAGATGAGGCAGGTTTTGCTTGATGAGATTCCTGTCTACTTATCCGGTAGCCAGAACAGCCTTGTCAGGTTCGAACCGTTTGAGACAACAATTGCACAAGCATTGGCAACACGTTTAGGTACAAAAAAACAGCCTGGCCCATTGGCAGTCGAGCTCGATACCGGCATCAAGAAGCCAAGCGATTTCATCAGAGAGCAGGCGGCGGCCGGCCGAATGACTGTTGTGGTGAACAATGAACTGTGGGGGCCTCGTGGACAGGTGACGGCTGCATGGTCTGTCCCTTCCTTGCCATGGAAATGGAAGCGTCCCGAACACGTCGCATTCGGTGCGGTTTTCTCCTCATCGGATGACGCCGCAATGGATCGATATACCCGGGACGTGCGTCTGTACGACCAGGAAAAAGCATGGTTCGGTTTTATCCTCAAGCACAAGGATCGGGAGAAATATGTCGCCTCCGAGCTGGTGCCTGTCGGCGACGAAAGAAACACCGTGTTCGAGCAGCAGAGCCTGTTTGGTGTTTCCAGAACGCCGCCTTGGTACCTGTACCCCGAAGGCTTCATCCGGTATGCATTCTTTTACTCGCGCCAGCGTGTGAAACATCCGTCTGACAAACCTGGCTCCTGGCTGTCGCAATACTTCATTTCACCTGATGATCTCTTTATAGCGGTGAATTACTCGCGGCGCCGTCCGGTCACGGAACCAGACAAGCCCATTGCGCTTTACATTTCCACTCAGGATGGTGCCCTGCTGAAATATGAACAGAATCGGGAGAGCAAGCTGTTCGACATCGACACACCCAACATGGGGCTGGAGGATTTCAAGGAAAAACTGGCCAGCGGAAAACTGCAGCCTGCAGATTTTGTCCGGACGGTGGCCAGTCAAGGTCAATTGACTGTCATGCGCACGAGCCTGTGTTGGGACAGGCCCTGGCCGGTGGATCAGCAATGGCGCCCCTTCATAAATCTGGAGCGTCGCAAGCTCGGCCCGGCATTCAGTTTTCAGGATGATGCTGCGGCGTATGTCCGTTCCCGACTGCCTGATCATCCAGACAAACTCTTTGGTGGCGTGCTGCTGAAGCGAGCGGATGGCCTGTACCTGGCCACCGAACCGGTTGAAGTGCCTCAGGAAGACTTCGACGTCCAGCTGATTTTCCCGGATGAAAGCTTGCGTGCGGGAGTGTTTCCCCAAGATTGTCACGTTGTGGCACGTTACCGGGCGCGATTGCCAACTGAGTTACCGCTGGTTTTTTCCGAGATCCAGAAGCAGACCTACTTGAACATGTTGTCGGTCGATACGCTGTACTCGGCTTTTACCCGCCCCGGCGATCATGCGAAATTGAGTGAATACCTGCTCGGGCCTGACGGATCATTGATTCGATATGACGCGGGTGTGCTGAGCCGTTTGCGTGCCAACCTCGCGAACATCCTGACAGACTTCCAGCGGCTGCCGGGTGATCTCGACGGCAAGAAAATCAAACAGCAGATCCATAGCGGTGCATTGACGCCCAGTGCATGGGTCAACTCCCTGGCGCAGGCAGGTTATCTGCACGTTGTCACCGGCAGTCGATTATGGGGGGCAAGCGGCCCGGTGACCCATTGGTCTCCTTATCCTGCGGTTGCGCCTTCTCCGGCGGTTGGTTACCAAAAGGCAGTGACCACTCCCACCTACAGCCCGGCATTCATTCAGCAGGACGCGGCGGCGCGCTATGTGAGTGAAGGCCCGCGCCACAGCTGGCTCCTGACCTTCGGTTTCATTTTGCGCAGCGATCGGGATGGCGTTTTTATCGGCAGTCTGCCAGTGGAGATCCAGCTTTCCTGGATGGCACTTGACCGTGTTTTTCCTCAAGGTGCAGTGCCCGGCAACTATTCCGTACAAGCCCTTTATTTGCGTTCGGCAGCGGTCCCGGAAGGCGCGCGGGAAGATGACCCGCGACGATTCATTCCTTCGCCGATATTTGTTAATCAGGCATGCACGGCGGCGTCCACTCATCAGGGCTACAAGCCGATCTACTTCTCCTGCGCCGATGGTGCGTTGTTGCGATTCGACATGGCGCCCTTTGAACCGGGGGATTTTTACGACTCCGCTGGACAGGTCGAATTCAGGCCTAACCAGTTCGCGGCCCTGGAGCGGGCAAGGAAGGATGAAACTGACTACATGCGAGGCAGGCTGGACTCTGCGAACTACATCCATCGTATGGCACGGGCCGGCAAACTCGAAGTCATCGTGACCAGTGCGTACTGGTCAAGACATGGTGTGGTCGACGAGAACTGGCAACCGCGCATGGCGGATGTTTCCGACACCGAGCGCTGGGCCGCCCGGCCGGTGTCGGCACTGGGGCCGGTTTTTCATCATCCCGATGATGCCGCGCGCTATACCCAGCAGCGAGCGGGGGAGGGTTATGAGGGGGATACCGGTTTTGAGAGCGCAATACTTGCCCGGACGTCATCGCTTCTGAATCGCGCAGCCCGTTTCGTCCCGCTTGAACCCCAGGCAAGTTCTGCGACCGGAGAAAGTCTCGTCGCGCGGATTTTCCGCAAGGCGAAGGATCCTTCCACGACGCTCCATGCTCCGGCGCCACGTTATCCCGACGGTTACACGCTTGTGGCGAGCCATCAGCTGTACTTTTCGGGCAACACGACACTCGCCCCGGATGCCGAGCAGGTCTATGCCAATTTCGCCTCACCTTCCATGGTGTACGCACATACCCATGACCTCAAAAGCAAAGGATTCGAGATCAAGGACTATTACTACTCAACCCCTCACGGTGTATTGCTTAAATACACTCCCGGTTACACACACGCAGAAAGAGACCTGCTATTGATGAAACCGGTCGAGTTCAGGGATGGAAAGTGGGAGGCTCTGCTTTCCCCGGGAGCGTTTATCTCCAGGCTTGTCGATCTTGGGGAGTTCAGGGTACTGGTGGCCGGGCATTACTGGCGGCAGACCGGTCGCATGGGCATCAAGTGGCGTGAGCGTCGGCAACAGCCACCCGGTCTCGGGATTGTCCGGCGTCGGGACGAGCTCTGATTATCCGATTGCCTGTTGCGTGGCGGATGCAACTCATCTTCTGCGCATCAGGCCGATGAAGAACAGGCCACCGATGGCTGCGGTGGCAACTCCGATTGGCAAATCCTCCGGAGCGATCAACGTGCGTGCGGCGACATCGACCCACACCAGAAACACACTGCCGAGCAACACGCACACTGGCAGCAGTCGACGATGCTCGGCGCCCACCAGGCGCCGCGCGATATGCGGCACCATCAGCCCGACAAAGCCGATGGAGCCGCTGATCGACACCAGCACCCCGGTCATCAGCGACGCTATCAAAAACACCCGCAACCGTACGGAGCGTGCATTGAGCCCGAGGGTCACTGCGGTCTGTTCACCTGCCATCAACGCATTCAGCGGTCGGGCCATGCCCACCAGCAATACCAACCCGAGCAGCACGCTGGCCGCTGGCACTGCCAGCAACTCCCAGCGTGCCAGCCCGAGGCCGCCGAGCATCCAGAACATCACCGCAGAACTGGCGCGGTGGTCGCCGAGAAACAGCAGCAGGTTGGCGACCGCCATCATCACGAACGACACCGCCACGCCGCACAGCAGCAGTCGATCACTGTCCAGCCGACCGTTGCGGTTGGCGATTATCAGCACCACCAGCATGCTCAGCAACGCACCGATAAACGCGGCGATCGGCAAGGTCAGCAGGCCGACGATCTCGCCCACATGCAGCACCACGATCACCGCACCAAGGGTCGCGCCGGACGTCACGCCCAGCAGATGGGGATCGGCCAGCGGGTTGCGCGTGACCGCCTGCAACACCGCGCCGATCAGCGCCAGCCCGGCCCCCACCAGTGCGCCAAGCAGCATGCGCGGGACGCGGATCAGCCAGACGATATGTTCCTGCCCGGCGCTCCAGTTCACTTCGCCAGCATCGAATGCCTTGTGCAGCAGAATCCGCCAGACCACGTCCACCGGCACCCGTGCCGAGCCAAAACCCAGCGATACCACACACGACACCAGCAATAGCGCGCCGAGGGCAACCAGCAACAAGGCATAACGACGATTGATCATTCGCCGTGGAAACCCTTGGCCAGGGTTTCAACCGCCAGCACGTTGTCGATCCCCGGCGTGGCCTGCACGTAAGGGATGACAATGAAGCGCTGGTTCTTGATCGCGTCTACCGACTGCAGGGCCTTGTTGTTCAGTAGAAATTGTTCCTTTTGCTCGGCACTGACTTCGCCGTAGTCGACGATCACGATCACCTGCGGGTTGCGCTCGACGACGTTTTCCCAGTTGACCCGGGTCCAGCTCGCGTCGACGTCATCGAGAATGTTGCGCCCGCCGGCGGCGTCGATCAGTGCTTGCGGCATCCCCAGGCGACCCGAGGTCATGGCCCGGTCTTCGCCGCTGTCGTAGAGGAACACGCGCGGTTTTTCACTTGGCAGGTTTTTGCGAACCTCCGCCACTTGCGCCTGCATGTCGCTGATCAAGCGGTTGGCGCGATCCTGTACGTCGAAGATCTTGCCGAGGTTGCGCAGGTCGTTGTAGGTGTCATCCAGGCTGGCGGCCGGGCGCTTCATCACGAAGGCGCAGGACTCGCTCAGTTCATAAACGTTGATCCCCAGCGGCCCGAGGGTTTGCGGGGTCAGGTCGCCGCCAATGCGCATGCCGTAATCCCAGCCGGCGAAGAAGAAATCGACGTTGGCGTTGAGCAGGGTTTCCACCGATGGGTACTTGGCGGCGAGTTCCGGCAGGCCGTCGAGAATGCTCTGCATCTCGGGTGTCACGGCTTTCCAGCCACTGATACCGCTGTAGCCGACCATCCGCGGCTTGAGGCCGAGGGCGAGCATCATCTGGGTCATGTTGATGTCGTGACTGAGGGCGTGTTTCGGCGCCTCCTTGAACGTCACTTCACGGTTGCAGCTCTGTATCGTCAACGGGTAACGAGTCGCTTCGGCGAATGCCTGGGCGCTGCCCAGCAGCAGGGCGATGGACAGGCTGGAGCGGAGCAGGGTGCGCAAAGTCATGTTGGGTTATCCAGGTAATTCGGGGGTAGCCGGACAGCGGGTGTTCATCGATCAGCGCGTCGACGCCGAACACCTCGCGCAGCAGCGTGGTGGTCAGCACTTGTTTTGGCGTGCCGCTGGCGACGATGCGTCCATGGTCGATCACGTACAGCCGATCGCAGAACGCCGCGGCCAGGTTGAGGTCGTGGATGCTCGCCAGGGTGCCGATCTGCAAGCGTTTGACCAGTTGCAGCAGTTCGAGCTGATAGCGTGGGTCGAGGTGGTTGGTCGGCTCGTCGAGGATCAGCAATTGCGGTTGCTGGGTCAGGGCGCGGGCGAGAATAACGCGTTGTTTTTCGCCACCCGACAGCGTGGCGAAGGCGTGATCTTCGAAGCCTTTGAGGCCTACCGACTCCAGGGCCTGTTCGGCGATTCGGCGATCTTCCAGGGTATCGCCATCGAACAGACCTTTGTGCGGTGTGCGGCCCATGGCGACCACTTCGTCGACGGTCAGGCCGAAGGCATCGGGGAACTCCTGCAACACCACGGCAATGCGTTGTGCACACCAGCGCGACGACTGCTTCCAGACATTGTGATGGGCCAGATGCACCTCGCCGGATTCCGGTTTGCTGAACCGATAGGCACAGCGCAGCAGGCTGGTCTTGCCGCTGCCGTTGGGCCCGATCAAACCGACGAACTCGCCGGCTGCCACATGCAGACTGGCCTCACGCAGCTGGAACTGGTGATGACAGTGGCCATGGCCCAGTGGTGTCCAGGCGAGGTGGGTGAGGTTCAGCGAGGTCATGCATTTCCCTAAGATCGTTCCCATGCTCTGCGTGGGAACGCCTCAATGGACGCTCTGCGTCCGCTTTTGGGACGCGGAGCGTCCCGGGCTGCATTCCCACGCAGAGCGTGGGAACGATCAAACTGCGGGCGCGATTGTAGTGTCTGGCGCGCCCTTTGATGTAGTTCGCTGTATTCAGGATGAAGATGAGGCCGATTCAGGCTGGCGGTTCAAGCGCGACAGCAGCACGCGGTCGAGCAGCCACACCACGATCAGCGAAGCGCCCACCAACGGGAACACCACCGCTAATGCGAGGATGATGAACACCCCGGTTTTCCAGGTCGGCAGGTCATGACGCAACGGCGGAACGCCGAGCTTGCCCTGCGGGCGGCGCTTCCACCAGATCACGACACCGCTGACGGCGCTGAGCAGGATCATCAGGCAGATCAGCAACACGACGATCTGGTTGAACGGCCCGAACAGCTTGCCTTCGTGCAGCATCACGCCCATTTCCGTGGCGCGGGCGACGTTGCCGTAATGCTGCCAGCGCACGTCGGCCAGCACTTCGCCGCTGTACTGGTCGACATGCAGGGTGGCGTCGTTGCGCGGGTCGTCGGCGAACACGGCGATGGTGAACACGCCGCTGGCGGTGGTCGGGAAGGTGATGCTGTAACCCGGCTCGACCTTGCGTTGAACGGCGATGTCCTGCACGTCTTGCAGGTTGATGGTCGGCGCGGCCGGGGCACTGCTGCCGCCGTTGTGCGCCATGTGTTCGGCGTGGTCGCCGGACATCGGCAGCGGCGTGTTTTCCATGGCCCAGGGCACGGTCTGGCGAGTGGCCGTGTTGAGGCTGCGGGCTTCCTGGTCGGACTTGGGCACGTTATCCCACATGGCTGCCGGGAAGCGGTTCCAGACTTCGGCGTATTGCTTGCCCCAGAAACCGGTCCAGGTCATGCCGCTGAGCAGCATCACCAGCAGAAACGCCGCGCCCCAGAACCCGGTCACGGCGTGCAGGTCACGCCAGAGCACACGTCCGCGAATGCTGAATCGCGGCCACACGATCCCTGCGCCGGTTCGCCCGCGTGGCCACCAGAGGAACACCCCGGAAACCACCAGCACAACGCCCCAGCCGGCAGACAGTTCGACCAGCCGATCACCGACGGTGCCGATCATCAACTCGCCGTGAATGGCCCGGGCGATAGCTTGCAGGTTTCTCTTCGCGTCCTGCTCACCGAGGATATCGGCGTGATACGGATCGATGAAGACGTTGAGCTCGCTGCCAGCATTTTTAACGACAAACTGCGCACTGCGCTCGGCATTGAGCGGTGGCAGGTACTGCTTGATCTGGCCCTGTGGATAAGCCTCTTTGACACGACGCAGCAACTCATCGGCACTGACGGTGTGATGGCCGCCCGGCACATTGAGCAGGCTGCCGTACATCAGTGGGTCGAGTTGCGGTTTGAACAGGTAAACGATGCCGGTCAAGGCCAGCATCACCATGAACGGCGCAACGAACAGCCCGGCATAAAAATGCCAGCGCCAGGCCAGGTTGTAGAAATTCGGTTTGGGTTGTTTCATCAGATGCTCCGCTTGGCGTGGATCTTTGTTGTTTGTTTGCGGTCGCTGCGCAACCGATCGCGAACAAGCTCGCTCCCACAGGTTCATACCGATCGTGTGGGAGCGAGCTTGCTCGCGATGCCTTTAGAAGCTCATATCGACCTTGGTCCAGAACGTGCGCCCTGGTTCGTTGATCGCTTGCGGGTTATTGGCCGGGTAGCCGAACCCGGCGTTGCCGGCCAGGTTCAAATGCTCGGCGTACGCCTTGCCAAACAGGTTGTCGACGCCGGTACTGACCTTCCAGTGCTTGTCGATCCGGTAGGCTCCGTTGAGCGAGAACACCCCGAAACCTGGGCTCTTGTCGTAGTCTTTGCCGACTACGTTGCCCTTGTTCTGCTCGATGCGGTTCTGCGCCGCGACCACTCGCCACAAGGCGCCCGCGCTCCAGTTGTCTTCGCTGTAGGTCAGGCCGAAACGTGCATCCAGTGGTGGCATTTGCGGCAGTGCCGTGCCGTGGGTGGTGTCTTTGCCCCAGGCGTAGGCCAGGGTCGCGTCGGCTTTCCAATGGGAGGTGAGGTTGTAGGCTGCGCCGAGCTCGCCACCCATGATGCGCGCATTGATGTTCTCGGCCCGTGAGGTCATGCCCATCATGCCGGGGGTGTAATCGAACAGGATGTAGTCGTGCACTTCGCCGACATAACCCGAGACCCAGGCTTCAAGGTCCTGGTTTTTGTATTGCAGGCCGAAGTCGATCTGAGTGGTTTTCTCTGGCTTGATCGAATCGAAAGCGTTGAGCGAACCAGCCGGGCCGGATTTTGGCGAGAACAGCTCCCAGTAGTCCGGGAAGCGTTCAGCGTGGCCGAGACCGGCGTAGAGCGTGGTCGGGCTGTCCGCCAGGTCATGTTCATAGCGCACGAAACCGCTCGGCAAGGTATCGGCACGGCTCTTGTCGGCGGTCGGGTTGGGTCGGCTCATCATCCCGGAACCGATGGTCTGACGAAAATCCTTGGCCGAGGCGCGGTCCAGTCGCGCACCGCTGATCAGGCGATCACGGTCGGCGGCGTACCAGGTCAGCTCACTGAAAACGCCGTAGTTATGGAAGTTCGCATCTTTGTTACGCGGCACGTCCTTGTAGGTGTCGATGCCCATGGCGGCGCGCTGACGGTGTTCGTTGGTTTGCGCATCGATGCCGCTGATCAACTGCACATCGGCCCAGCGCCAGGTGGCCTTGATCCGTGCACCGAGGGTGCGGCGGTCGACGTTGGAGGCCATGGGCCCGGCCATCATCCCGGTACCGGACGGCGTGCGCAGGGTGTAGTTGTCCATCACGTGGTCGGCGTAGTTGTAGTAGACCTGCGCTTCGACTTTATCCAGCACTTCGCCGAGATTCGATTTCTCGAAACGCAGGCCCAGGCTTTCGCGCTTGAACTGCGAACCGTCCATGCCGCGCCCGGCCGAACGTGCCTCGCCGTCACCCTTGCCGGCGGTCAACTCCAGCAGCGTGTCGGCATCCGGCGTCCAGCCCAGGGCGACATCGCCGTTCCACTTGTCGTAGCGCGACGGCACGGTGTCGTTGTTGCCGTCGCGGTAATCGTCGGCGTGAGCCGTGTTGCCGATCACCCGGATGTAACCCTGTGGGCCACCGGCAGCGGCGTCGACGAGTTTGTCGAAACGCCCGTTGGAACCGGCCAGCAGGCTGGCGTTCACCCGAGTGCCCAGCTCGCCGAAGCTTTCCGGCTCGCGGTCGAACAGGACGGTGCCGGCAGAGGCGCCAGGTCCCCAGAGTACCGTTTGCGGGCCTTTGATGACGGTCAGCTTGTCGTAGGTTTCCGGTGAGATGTAGGAGGTCGGGGCGTCCATCCGGCCAGGGCAGGCACCGAGGATCATGCCGCCGTTGGTGAGAATGTTCAGCCGCGAACCGAACATGCCGCGCAGCACTGGATCGCCGTTGGTGCCGCCATTGCGAACCAGCGCGAAGCCGGGAATGGTCTTCAGGTAGTCGCCACCATCGCTGGCCGGCACTGGCTGGCGCGGGTCTTTGGGGTTGGTGACGATGGTCAGCGGTGAGCTTGGGGCGATAGCGGTGATCACCGTCGGGCTCAGTTCTTCGGTGTGTTGGCTGTGATCAACCGTTTGCTCGGCCGCGCTGGCCAACGGGGAAAGCAGGGCGCCGCACAGAACGGCAGTGGCCTGTTTGAAACGGGCGCGTGGCGCGTTCAGGGCGAAAAATGCCTGAGCAGCGCTCAAGCGTGTGTCAGCAGAAAACCTGGACATAAAGGTTCCATCAATCAGTCGTCAACAACACGGCCAGCAGCCTTCGGCTGTCGTTCTCTACAGTCGGCCGTATGAGTAGTGGTTTGGGTGTTTACGCGACGATGGGTGGGGCGCGAGTGCGGGCGCCGGGGAAGACGGTTTGCCGGGCATGGCCCAGGCGGGGGGAGGGGCTGATGAAACTGTGGGCGGAAGGTGTGTCGAAGTCAGCGAACGACAGGCTGCCGGGCAGCGCGGGGCAGTTGAAGAGCAGGCTGCAATAGCCGCATTTCTCCCAGAGCGCGTGGTGATCGGGTTTTGGTGCGCAGTGTTCGGCAGTCGCTTGCGCGTCATGCTCGGCGTGGGCGTTCGCCGACATGTCCATGCTCATGTCCATCGACATGTTCATGTTCACTGGCATCGGCATGCGTTGATTCATCGGCATCGACTGAGAAATCAGTGGGCCGATAAAGATCATCAACATGGCGAACAGGCTGATCCAGCTACCGCGTGCAACCTTCAACGAGGTGTTACGCGGCACTGGTCGCCTGACGCTGAGCGAGCGCCGTGCGTTCACAGGAGGGGGGCAGGCTGTGATTACTGGGCGTGCTTGTGCTCTTCGGTGCCGGCGGGCGGTTGTTTCTGTACCGCGACCTCAACGGTCACGTCGCCGGATTTTTCGAAATGCAGGGTCAGCGGGAAGCGCTTGCCGTCGCGGAGCAGGCTGCGGTCTTTGAGCTCCAGCAGCATCACGTGCCAGGCCATCGGCGCGAACGTGATGTCGCCGCCCGCCGGAATCTCGACGCTCGGCACTTGCTGCATTTTCATCAAATCGTTTTGCATCACATGCTCGTGCAACTCGGCTTTCCCCGCGATCGGCGAAGCAACGCTGAGCAGGCGGTCGGCGGTTTTGCCGTTGTTGTGAATCACGAAATAGGCGGCAACCGTTGGCGCGTTGGGCGGTAGCTCTTGCGACCAAGGGTGTGCGATTTCCAGTTCGCCGGCTTTGTATTCATAGGCATTGGCAAAGCACGCAGGCAGCAGCAAGGCGGCCAGAACGATGAGTTTCTTCAACATGGCAGTTCTCCAGAACGATTAAACACGCAGATCAATTGCGACGGTAATCAGACTAGAGGAGAAGCTCGGGGATTGAGGCTTGGCCATTGCTGGCGTGGCGTGGGGATGTCGAGGGTCGGCGCTGGTCGGCTTCGATTGGCCTCGAAGCGCGCGAAATACAGCTGCGGAACATGGCCTGGCAACGCCACCAGAGGCGCCGAGCCCGAGCAGCACCAGCAATGCTGCATGTTTGAGTGATCGTCGTTTGAAGGGGCTTTTTGTTCAAGTTTGCCCAGAGAAATCGCCACCATTTTCGTCCCGCTGGACGAGCAGAAACTGCCCCACAACAACTGCTCGGCCGGCGACTGACTGGCACCTTGCGCCATCGCGCCGGACATCGGCATGGCGAGCATATTGAACAGCACTGCGAAGCAGGCGATCCAGGCAAACGCTAGCCGTTGTCGGGACATGGGTCATATCCGGTTGGGTGGGTGATCAAGCCGGGTATTTAGCCTGATCGGGGGCGATAAGTAAAAAACCGCCGTGCGGTGTGGTGTCGCAGCGCATTTCCCAAAGAGTGTAGCGGCTTCTTGTGGGAGCGAGCTTGCTCGCGAAGAACGATGACGCGGTTTTACTGACGGACCGCATCGCCCCAATCGCGAGCAAGCTCGCTCCCACATTCGGCCGGGGGCGATTTATAGATCGCGTCTGATGGCCAGTGCCGCCAGGACCTGTGCCACCGTTTCAAACTCCCGCTCAACCCTCGGCAACTCTGGCCGCTTGAGGATCAGCACCGGCACCCGGTGTTCGCGGGCTACTTCAAGCTTGGGTTCGGTGGCGCTGCTGCCGCTGTTTTTGCTGATCAGCACATCGATCTGCCGGCGTTCGAACAGCGCGCGTTCGTCTTCGATGAAAAACGGTCCGCGTGCGCCGATCACTTCGCAGCGCTCGTTGCCGGGATAAACCTCCAGCGCGCGCAAGGTCCAGAACTGCTCGGACGGGATTTCATCCAGGTGCTGCAACGGCTCGCGGCCCAGGGTGAACAGTGGACGCTTGAATGGTTTCAGTGCTTCGGTCAGATCGGCCCAATCGCTGACTTCGCGCCAGTCATCCCCGGCCTGCGCTTGCCACGCCGGGCGGCGCAGCGCCCAGCACGGGATGCCGCTTTGTTGTGCGGCGGTGGCGGCGTTCTGGCTGATCTGCGCGGCGTAGGGGTGGGTGGCGTCGAGCAACAGATCAATGCCATGATCCTTGATGAATTGCGTCAGGCCTTCAGCGCCGCCATAGCCGCCGACTCGCACTTGGCAGTTCAGGTCGGTCGGTACCCGACCCACGCCCGCCAGACTATAGATATGCTGCGGGCCGAGAGTTCGGGCAATCGCCAGGGCTTCGGTGACACCGCCGAGCAGCAATAGACGTTTCATTGGAGTCCCCCGGCATGACCAACGATGCCACCTTGGCGATCGATGGCAAACACTTCGACCTGAACCTGTTTGGGCACTACGCTACGGGCGAAATCCAGCGCGTGCCGGCACACCGCATCGCCGAGGGCGATGCCGGCGGCGCTGGCCATCGCCAGGGCTTGCTGGCTGGTGTTGGCCTCACGAATGCCCTGCTGCAATGCTGCGTCTGCGCCAATGTTTGCGGCCCATTCGGCCAGTTGCGGCAGGTCGATGCTGGAATGGCGACTGTGCAAATCCATATGTCCGGCGGCGAGTTTGCTGATCTTGCCGAAACCGCCGCAAATGCTCAGTTTATCCACAGGCACTTTGCGCAGATGTTTGAGCACTGCACCGACGAAGTCGCCCATTTCGATCAGGGCAATTTCCGGCAGGTCGTAGACCCGGCGCATGGTGTCTTCGCTGGCGTTGCCGGTGCAGGCGGCGATGTGCAGGTAACCGTTGGTTTTGGCGACATCGATACCCTGATGGATCGAGGCAATATACGCCGCGCAGGAAAACGGCCGAACGATGCCGCTGGTGCCGAGGATCGACAGCCCGCCAAGAATGCCCAATCGCGGGTTCATGGTTTTCAGCGCCAGGGCCTCGCCGTTCTCGACGTTGACCGTCACCTCAAAACCGCCGCCGTAGCTGAACTCTTGTGCGAGAAGTAGCAGATGGTCGCAGATCATCTTGCGTGGCACCGGATTGATCGCCGGCTCACCGACACCCAGTACCAGCCCCGGACGCGTGACGGTGCCGACGCCTTTGCCGGCGCTGAAACGAATACCGGGTTCACTGATCAAGCGCACCTGGCTATAGAGCAATGCACCGTGGGTCACGTCCGGGTCATCGCCGGCATCCTTGATGGTTCCGGCTTCGGCACCGTCGGCAGTCAGTCGACAAAACTCCAGGCGCATCTGCACCTGTTTGCCTTTGGGCAGCACAATCTCCACTGCATCGCTAGTCACCGCGCCGAGCAGCAGGCGCGCGGCGGCGAGGCTGGTGGCGGTGGCGCAACTGCCGGTGGTCAGGCCGCTGCGCAGGGGCGCGGGTTGTTCGGCGGTTTCGTCACGCATCGAAGGGTTTGACCACGTCCAGCAAGGTGATTGGCAACGCCTGGCGCCAGGTGTCGAACTCTCCCAGCGGCTGCGCCTGAGCGATATGAATCCGCGTCAGTTCGCCACCGTGTTGTTCGCGCCAGGCCATCAAGGTCATTTCGCTTTGCAGGGTGACCGCGTTGGCGACCAGCCGACCGCCGGGTTTGAGCTGCGTCCAACAGGTGTCAAGCACACCGTCACGGGTCACGCCGCCACCGATGAAGATTGCGTCGGGTCGCTCAAGACCGGCCAACGCCTGCGGCGCACTGCCACGAACCAGTTGCAGGCCGGGCACGCCGAGGGCATCGCGGTTGTGTTCGATCAGTTGCTGGCGGCCAGCATCGGCCTCGATGGCCAGCGTGCGGCAACTCGGGTGCGCACGCATCCACTCGATGCCGATCGAACCACTGCCGGCGCCGACGTCCCACAATAGTTCACCGGGCACCGGCGCCAGACGGGCGAGGGTGATGGCGCGGACATCGCGTTTGGTCAGCTGGCCATCGTGCTTGAAGGCTGCATCCGGCAAGCCGGCCAGGCGCGACAAACGCGGCGCATCAGGGGCGGCGAGGCACTCGATGGCAATCAGGTTGAGGTCGGCGACGACCGGGTCGGTCCAGTCGCTGGCGATACCCTCGACGCGTCGTTCGCTCTCGCTGCCCAGGTGTTCCAGCACGGTCATCCGGCTCGGTCCGAAACCGCGTTCACGCAGCAGCGTGGCAATGGCGGCGGGGCTGTGTCGGTCATTGCTCAACACCAGTAAACGAACGCCGCTGAACAGCTGAGCGTTCAGCGCCGCGACTGGCCGGGCAACCACCGACAGCGTGACAAGATCTTGCAATGGCCAGCCCATCCGGGCCGCAGCGAGAGAGCAGGAAGATGGCGCGGGCAGGATCAGCATTTCATCGCTCGGCACTTGCCGCGCCAGGCTGGCGCCCACGCCAAACAGCATCGGATCGCCGCTGGCCAGCACACAGATCGGCTCACCGCGTTGCGCCAGTACGGGCTCAAGGGAAAACGGACTCGGCCAGAGCTGGCGCTCACCACGGATGCACACCGGCAGCAGATCCAGTTGCCGTTGGCCACCGAAAATCCGCGAAGCACCCAGCAGCGCACGCCGAGCGTTCTTGCCCAGGCCCTTGAAGCCGTCTTCACCGATGCCTACCACTGTCAGCCAGGGGGCCATTTATATTCCTCAATCCTGATGTTCCGACGGGCAGGCTTTTCATGCCGTCAGACAAAGCAGGCATAATACCGCGCCTTCGCCCCCGAAGTGCTTCTACCTCTTAGCCGGTCGCCCCCTTGAACGAACGTCAGATGCACAACGCCTTACGCCCCTCGGCCTGTCCGGGGTTGCTGCGTATCGTCCAGGCATCGGACGGCGGCATTTGCCGGATCAAGTTGAATGGCGGGTCGATCAGTGCGGCCCAGGCGATGGCCGTGGCCGAGGCTGCCGAGCGTTATGCCGGTGGGGTGATCGAAGCGACCAACCGCGCCAACCTGCAAATTCGCGGGATCGGTAGCGAGCACCGGCCATTGATCGACAGCCTGCTGGCCGCCGGGTTGGGCCCAAAGACGGCGGCTGGCGATGATGTGCGCAATCTGATGCTCAGCCCATCTGCCGGTATTGATCGGCAGATGTTGTTCGATACGCGCCCGCTGGCCGAACAGATCCTCGCTACCTTGCAAAACCACGAACGTTTTCACCAGCTGTCGGCCAAGTTTGCCGTGCAACTGGATGGCGGCGAGGCGCTGGCGATGCTCGAACATCCTCATGACCTCTGGTTGAGCGCCGTTGAACGCAATGGCGAGCAATGGCTGGCGTTCGGTCTGGCGGGTTGCCCCACGGATACACCGGCAGGGGCGGTGTTGCGCAATGACGGTCACGCCTTGGTGGTCGCGGTGCTGGAGCTGTTTCTCGATCTGGCGCGACCGGATCAGACCCGCATGCGGCATGTGCTGGCCGAGCGCTCGCTTGCGTCGCTATTGCAGGCCTTGGCCGAACGGGTGTCGCTGACCCCGATCAGTAACTGGCAGCGTCCCGAGTTGCGCCCGGGGTTGCACATCGGTACTTATCCACAGCGCCAGGAAGGCCGGGTCTACGTCGGCGCTGTCCCGCCTCTGGGACGGCTGGATGCTTCGATGCTCAAAGGCGCGGCGCTTCTGGCCGAAGAATTCGGTGACGCCAGCCTGCGTTTGACCCCTTGGCAAAGCCTGCTGCTGCCGAACATTCGCCATCAGGACGCCCCGGCGCTCAGTGAGCAATTACAGGCTCTGGGTTTTCTGTTGTGCGCTGATCAAGCCTTGACGCATCTGGTTGCCTGTACCGGTTCCGCCGGGTGTGCAAAAGGTTTGGCGGATACCAAGGCCGACGCCTTGCAACTGGCCGCAGGGTTGCCAAACCACGCTGAGCAACCGCAGGTTCACCTGTCCGGCTGCCCACGTTCGTGCGCCGCCGCGCACATCGCGCCGGTCACCTTGCTGGCGGTCGGCCCCGGTCATTACGACCTCTATTTTCGCGATGCGGGGCAGCCGGGTTTCGGCGCCCTGCAAGCACGCAACCTCACTATTGAAGCGGCCGGCGCAGTGCTTGATGCCCGCCCACGGAGCCCACTTGATGCTTGATTACATCCGCGACGGTCAGGAGATCTATCGCAATTCCTTCGCGATCATACGTGCCGAGGCTAATCTCGACCGGATCCCGGCCGATTTGGAGAAACTCGCGGTGCGGGTCATTCACGCCTGCGGCATGGTCGAGGCGATCGACGGTCTGCAATTCTCCGAAGGCGCGGGCAAGGCCGGGCGCGATGCGCTGGCGGCCGGTGCGCCGATTCTGTGTGATGCGCGGATGGTCTCCGAAGGCGTGACCCGCGCACGCTTGCCGGCGAACAATCCAGTGATCTGCACCTTGCGTGACGAGAGCGTTCCGGACCTGGCCCGCGAACTCGGCAACACCCGTTCGGCAGCGGCGCTGGAGCTTTGGCGTCCGCACCTGGAAGGCAGCGTGGTAGTGATCGGCAATGCCCCGACCGCGTTGTTCTACTTGCTGGAAATGCTCGATGCCGGCGCGCCAAAACCGGCGCTGATTCTCGGCTTCCCGGTGGGCTTCGTCGGTGCCGCCGAGTCCAAGGCAATGCTTGCGGCGGACAGCCGTGGCGTGCCGTTTGTGATCATGCAGGGTCGGTTGGGCGGTAGCGCCATGGCCGCCGCGGCGGTCAATGCCCTCGCCACGGAGATTGAATGATGCAGCAACCTGGACGTTTGATCGGCCTTGGCGTTGGCCCTGGTGATCCGGAACTGATCACCGTCAAAGCCTTGCGCCTGTTGCGCGAGTCGCCGGTGGTGGCGTACTTCGTCGCCAAGGGTAAAAAAGGCAATGCGTTTGGCATCATCGAAGCGCACCTGCAAGATGCGCAAACCTTGCTGCCTCTGGTCTACCCGGTGACCACCGAGACCTTGGCGCCGCCGCTTTCCTACGAGCAAGTGATCAGCGATTTCTATGACGCCGCCGGCGAAGAGCTTGCCGCGCATCTGGATGCCGGACGTGACGTGGCGGTGATTTGCGAAGGTGATCCGTTCTTCTACGGCTCCTACATGTATTTGCATGATCGTCTGGCCGAACGTTACGAGGCTGAAGTGGTGCCGGGCGTCTGCTCGATGCTCGGCGGCGCTTCGGTGCTCGGTGCGCCGCTGGTGTATCGCAATCAGAGCCTGTCGGTGTTGTCCGGGGTGCTACCGCACGAAGAGCTCAAGCGTCGTTTGGCCGATGCCGACGCGGCGGTGGTGATGAAGTTGGGGCGCAACTTTCCCAAGGTACGTCAGGTGCTGGAAGAACTCGGTCTGGCAGAGCGTGCGCTGTACGTTGAGCGCGCCACCATGGCCAATCAGAAGATCGTGCCGCTGGATCAGGTCGAGCCAATGTCCTCGCCGTATTTTTCGTTGATCATCGTTCCCGGCGAAAGGTGGCAAGGCTGATGACTCGTCCAGTTCCGGCGATTGTCATTCTTGGCAATGGCAGCCTCGCGACCGCACGCAAGATCCAGCAGCTGTACCCGGGCGCCTTGATCCACGGTCTGGCCGAACGTGTCGACGGCGCAGATCACGTTTATCACGAGTTTGGCGCGACCCTGCGCCAGCTCTATCAACACGACACGCCGATCATCGCCTTGTGCGCCGCCGGCATCGTCATTCGCACGCTGGCGCCATTGCTCTTGGAAAAAGGCGCAGAACCGGCGGTGCTGGCCATTGCTGAAGATGGTAGTGCGGTGGTGCCGTTGCTCGGTGGTCTGGGCGGGGTGAACGTGCTGGCCCGCGAAATTTCTGAGGCTCTGGGTGTGGCTGCGGCCATCACCACCAGTGGTGAATTGCGCTTTGGCACGTGCTTGCTCAACCCGCCGAGTGGCTATGCGTTGGGTGATCTGGAACTGGGCAAGCGCTTTGTTTCGGATTTGCTGGCCGGTGAGAGCGTACGTATCGAAGGTGCTGCCCCGTGGCTGGATCAGGCGCAGTTACTGCAGGATTCGCAGGCGCATTTGGCCATTCATATTGGCAGCGCCGAGCGTGAGCCCGCGGCCAATGAATTGCTGATCTATCCGAAAAGCGTTCTGGTGGCGGCGAGTGCCGACGTTGCAGACTTGTCGAACGCCATACGCGATGCCTTGCACCAAGCGAACATTGCTGTGCAATCGGTGGTGTGTCTGTTGGCCAGCGATCAGCAAATGGCCAGCCCGGCGTTACGTGAAGCGGCGCTGGAACTGGGTGTGCCACTGCGTTTTGCGGCGGCTGCCGGGAGTCTCGGTGAACTGGCGCGCAACGCGCTCGCGGAGCCGGTCAGCGTCTGTGACGTTAACGGAATCACCATCGCTATGGCTGAGCAACCGCTTGACCCGTTGCAGATCGGTCGTCCTCGTGGCCGTTTGGCGGTCATCGGTCTGGGACCTGGCGCTGCCGAACTGATGGTGCCGGCGGTCAAGGCGGAACTGGCTCGTGCCAACGACGTGCTCGGCTATGAAACCTACGTGCGCATGGCCGGGCCGTTCCGCGCCGATCAAGTGTTGCACTGCACCGACAACCGCGAGGAGATGCAGCGCGCGCGCCACGCATTCGAACTGGCCGCCCAAGGGCGTTCAGTGGTGGTCGTCTCATCCGGCGACCCAGGCGTATTTGCCATGGCCGCGGCGGTGCTCGAAGCGCTGCACGAATCTACCGATACGAGCTGGCACAGCGTCGATCTGGAAATCCTGCCGGGTGTCTCCGCTTCATTGGCGACCGCCGCTCAAGCGGGCGCGCCGTTGGGGCATGATTTCTGCGTGATGTCGCTGTCGGACAACCTGAAACCCTGGACGATCATCGAGAAGCGTCTGGACCTGGCGGCAGAGGCTGACCTGGCCCTGGCCTTCTACAACCCGATCTCGCGTTCGCGGCCGTGGCAATTGGGCCGTGCACTGGAAATCGTCGCCCGGCATCGCACGCCGGAAACGCCGGTGGTGCTGGGGCGGGATATCGGCCGTCCGGGCCAGACGCTGCGGGTCACCACACTGGGGCAACTGACACCCGAACAGGTGGACATGCGCACCATGGTGCTGATCGGCTCATCCACCACCTGTGTGTTCCCGCGTACTGAGGGTGGTGACTGGGTCTACACACCACGCTGGTATGGTGACAAGCCCGCTACATGATTAATAACCTTCCTTCGGGGGGGCTTCACCCGCTCGAATATAAGCTGACCCCCTTCACATATTTTTAATGTGTGAAGGGGGGATTGTAGGATGTGAACATTGAGCAAGAACGTCTTCTGGTGGCTCACCTATCGTGGCGTTTTATGGCTTCCTCTTCCTCAAGGCAAATCGTTTCACGATCTGTTCTCGGAGCTTAGTCGCCATAAGTTCCCTTTTCGTGTCGAGTACACCTCTGTTTAATTTAAGAAAGGCACTCTGCTGTACAAGCTTTGCTGATTGTTTCTCCCAGGGCCAAAACAAAAAGCTGTTGTTTTCGGTATCGGCAACCAGCTCAAGATTAAAGACAGCCATGTGAAGATTTCCACTTGAGTCGTAACGGGAAGGAGCTACTTGGAATCGACGCCCTTTAAGACTTTCTTCATCCAGTGAAAGCACGGCGGGTTGATCGGGCTTTAACGCATCGAGGGTGTCAATCATGGCGTTCCCTTGTCGAGGGTCGTTCATGGTTAGCGCGCTCCGCACCAGAAAATCGGCAATGCTCCCCGAAATATCAGAGCGTGTGCGTGTCGTGATGGTCCCTTCATGAAGAGACCAACCAAGAAACATCAGCGTGCGAATATATTCGTCCAGCCAGTGTTGTGAGTTGGCAAAGCGATTATGACCGAGGTCGGCTGACCATGTTGCGATCTGTGTGCAGTCCGTCAAATCATCAAAGTCTTGCAGGGACAGTTCGCCAATACATGAAATAAGATTGTGGCTCGTCACAAGTCCGTGCGGTATTTCATTGTTCATGGGGTATTCCTGATGAGGGGGAGTAAGTAATTTTCTTACAAGCGTGCTGTCAGGCTTGTATATGGCTCGTGCAGATTACAGTGGTAGGGATATGTGTTGAATGAAGTGTTGTCGTAAAGTTTGTTCTTTATGTGTTTTTTTTGATTTTTAGTTTTGTTGGTCTGTGGGCGGGGGGCGAGGTTGTTGTTGTACATAAAATGTATTCAAAGGTGATTGTTCGCTGGAAGGCTATGCGTTAGATTCGGTGTGTGCCCAATGAAGGGCGCAAGTGAATTAATACATGGAGCGTTGAATATGGATGTTATGGAAAGTATCGTTAGCGTGGATGAAAGTGTTGCTTTGGTGAAGGCTCGGATTAGTAAGCGCCAATCATTGCAGTCTGCTGTTCCTCGTGTGAGGGCGTTTACGGTAGCAGACACTTCTAGCCCAACTAAAGAATTGGATGCAGTGGTGTTGGGCAATGCGCTCGTGGGTTATGGCGCTAACATTTCGCTTGAGAATATGGCGATTATCGAAAATCTCATTAAGTTTTCTAAGCTGGAGGCGAGCTACGAAGTTCCAGGTGATGACCCTGAAGCGTGGTATCTCGCATTCCTGCAGTGCATGGATGAGGCAGGTTGTTTTGTTGCAGACTCCGGTTATACCACCTATCAGAAGCGTTCTCATCAGTTGACAATGGATAACATCGTTACCGATATCGTTAAGGCCGGTGTTGATGCCGCGAAAGCGGCGATTCCTGGTGCTGCGGTGCTCAGTGCGATTGCCGACTCGACATTGGATGCCCTGAAGGCGAAGCCTGAAGCGATCAATTTGTATAACCGTGAAGTTACCAAGAGCAAAGGCGTCAGGCTCGCGGTAATGCCATGCGACCAGCTGGCGAACGGTATTATTCTGACTTCGTTAGTGTCGATTGACAGCGTCGGTGGTAGCACAGAAACTGCGCCTGTCTTTTTCAACTGGAAAACATCTGGTCGCGATATCTTTCGCGGCAGTTCTTATATTACCTTTAATCCACTTCGTTATGCGGCACTGAAGGATGAGCTGGAAGAGTACCTTGGGACGCATTTTAAGGCGGCGCTGAGTAAAAGATTTCAGCGGCGCAAGAACGCAGCTGATTAAGTAAGTAAGGCCGGTGATGCGATATCGCTGGCCTCTTTTGGAGTGCGAATATGGAACATTCAGTTTATATAAACGCCTGCAGCGCTTTGGCCGTATCACAGGCTTTGTCGCCTGCCAGGCAACAAGACGCGCTTGATACTATTTTATTTGCTCAACTTGCAGCTGGCGAAGATTTTCCTGGCGGTTTTAATGACGCGCAGTGGTTTGATGTTTTTACGAGCACCTTATCCGCATGTGGTTGGGTCTTTTACACCCAGACAGAAACAGATGAGCTGTTTTCGACGTCTGATAATGCGACATTTTCAGTGAGAGATACACTTGTTGCATCTGCTAATCGTAATTGCTCTGGCGGTCAGGTGGCTGTCCTCTCGGCAGCACTGGATAAAGCAGTGGCGTTGTCTCCCGATTCGGACGCGGCGCAAGTCTTTCGCCAGCACAGTCTATTGGGTGGCGGCACAGGGATGACGCGGATAAGAGTGATGGGAGGCATTGTGGAGGCGAATGGATTTTTAAGTATGACAACCGTGTCTTTTGATACCCGCGTAATGGCCGGAAAACATTTCGTTGAGAATGAGGTCGCGCTGAATCAAGTCGACGGCGCCGTCAGCAGCCGGTTTTTCCTGGCTCGTTTTAATTACGATGAATTTAACGACTACAGGGAAGACACTGTGCAGTGGTTAGGCGGGCAGCGGGGCACTCAAAGCGTTGAAATCGGAGTCTTGTCAATTGAGTAGTGAAAGCCACGGTCGAGGGCTTTAAATCCTTCGGCCGTGAGCTACGGCACCAGATACCCCTTCACCCCGGTAAAGATAATCTGCGCCGCCAACGCACACACAAACAACCCCATCAACCGGCTGACAATCTGCAAACCCTGGTCACCGAGAATCCGCTCGATGCGGTTGGACAGATAAAGCACCACGCCAACAGTCAGGCTGGCCATGGCAATGCTGAGGATGGCGGTAAGTTTGTCGTCCCAGTGCGGCTGGCTGACGCCCATCACCAGCAAGGCGCCGATGGTGCCGGGGCCGACAGTGAGGGGAATGGTCAGCGGGACGATGGTCACGTCTTGCTGCACGTTGTCGGTCTGGACCGCTGATTTGCCCTGAGCCATGCCCAATGCCGAAATGAACAGCACGCTGCCGGCGCCAATGCGGAAAGCGTCTACGGTAATGCCGAACACGCTGAAAATCACTCGCCCGAACAAATACAGCAGGACGCTGGAGACCAGGGTCGCGAGGGCGACATTCCAGGCCAGTCGACGTTGTTCCTTGCGCGAATAACCGCGGGTCAGACTGATGAAGCAGGACAATACGAAGAATGGGCTGTAGAGCACCAGCATCTTCAGGTAAACGCTGAACAACACGTGGAGCATGGGGCAAGCTCACTGGCGAGGGAAGTCGAGGTGGAGTCTATCAGGCGCTGCCGGGTCTGTCGGCTCAGGACGTCTGAGCCGTTGCCTGATTCTGCTGATCGCGCTGCGCGACCCAATGCTCGATCAGTTCACGCAGCTGAGAAAGCTCGACGGGCTTGGCCATGTGGCCATCCATGCCGGCCTGGCGTGCGCGTTCTTTGTGTTCGGCCAGGATGTGTGCGGTCAGCGCCACTACCGGTGTGCGGGTTCGCTGGTTACCGACTTCCCAGGCACGCAATTGCTGGGTGGCGGAGAAACCATCGAGGATTGGCATTTCGCAGTCCATCAACACCAGGTCGTAGCGTTGGGCCTTCATTGCCTTCAAGGCTTCTTCGCCATTGCAGGCGGTGTCCGGCTGAAGGTTGAGCTTGCCGAGCATGCCGCGAATCACTTTGGTCGAAATGCTGTTGTCTTCGGCCACCAGAATGCGGAAATCGCTTGGCACCTTGACCGCCGCAGGCGCGCCGCTCGGCAGTTGCTGCGAGACGGCCAGGCCTTTGCTGCGTTGGCTCAGTTCGTCGGCCAGCGTGGTCTTGAGGGTGTAGCCGGCCACGGGTTTGGCGAGGATGCGTTTGATCCCGGCATTGCGCGCGATGACCTTGCTCGGTGCGTTGCTGATGCCGGTGAGCATGATCAGCAGAATGTCGTGATTCAGGCTCGGGTCTTCCTTGATCTTCGCCGCCAGTTGCATGCCGGTCATGCCGGGCATGTTCTGGTCGAGCAGGACCACGTCGAAGTAGTCACGCAGGTGCGCCTTGGTGCGCAGCAGGGCGAGGGCTTCCTTGCCGGAAGGTACGGCGCTGACGTTCAGCCCCCAGGCGCTGCATTGCTGCACCAGGACTTTGCGGCAGGTGTCATTGTCGTCCACCACCAGCACCCGGGCGCCCTGCAGCGGGCCATCGAGATCGGAGTTCGGGTGTTCGAGGCGCTCGGGGTCCAGCGGCAAGGTCAGCCACAGTGTGCTGCCCTGATTGCTGCCGCTCTTGATACCGAATTCGCCGTGCATCAGCAGAATCAATTGGCGAGCGATCACCAACCCCAGGTTACCGCCCAGGCGTGTGGCGGAAAGGAAGTTCTTGCTATGCAGTTCGGCATGTAGCAGGGCTTCCCGTTCTTCGGCATCCATGGGTTGCCCGCTGTCTTGCACGGCAATGCGCAGGCGCGGTTTGTGGCTGCGCTCGTCGAGGGCAACGACGATCAGGATTTCGCCTTCGTCGGTTTTCTTCAGGGCGTTTTCCAGCAGGCTCAGCAGCGTCTGGCGCAGACGCGTCGGGTCGCCGCTGATCACGCGGGGAACCTGTGGCTGGATGAAGCTGATCAGCTCGACGTTCTGTTGTTCGGCCTTGGCGCGGAAGATGCTCAGGCAGTCTTCGATCAGTGCGTTGAGGTCGAACTGCACGTCGTCGAGTTCGATTTGTCCGGATTCGAGCTTGGAGATGTCGAGGATTTCGTTGATCAACGTCAGCAGTTCATTGCCGGCGCTGTGGATGGTTTGCACGTAGTCGCGCTGTTTGACCGACAGCGGGGTGCCCAGCAGTAGTTCGGTCATGCCCAGCACGCCATTCATCGGGGTGCGGATTTCGTGGCTGATTTTTGCCAGGAACTCGGCTTTGGCATTGATCTCGGCATTACTTGCTGCCAGGTCGCGGCTGACGCTGAAGCGGTCTTCGGTGATGCTGCGCTGGCGTTCGCTCAGGGCGATGCTCATCAGCACGCCACTGATACAGATGAAGGCCATCAAGGTCATGATCAGACCTTGCGGCGCAACCAGGGTCAGCCCCAGCAGCGCCGGGAGGATGATCAGCGCGCCGACGTTGAATACCACCATTGCGGCCACGAACAGGCGTGCCGGTCGGTAACCCTTTTGCCAATGATAGGCGCTGACAAAGAGCATGCTCAGGCCCGCCAGGGCCACCAGCGCATAGGTGATGATGTTCAGCGGCAAGGTGTCGACGAACAGTAACAGCAGGCTGCACAGGACAATGAACAGGATGTCCCCCAGCAGCAATCTGTTCAATGGATGCGGGCCCAGCGGGGCAAAGAAACGGTAGGCGAACATCAGGCCGCAGGGTGCTGTCAGCAACAGCGCCAGATAGGCGCCGGGTGTCTGCACGGCGTGCCAGTCGGGTAGCCATGGGCCTGCCAGGTTCAGCAACAGCACCAGACTGAGTAACAACAGCCCCTCGCACGCCGCCAGCCAGAGACTGCTTCGCGAGCGGGAATAACCGTAGCGCGTAAGGTTATACAGGATCAGCATCGCGATGCAGCCAAAAAACAGGCCGTAGATCAGCGTCTGGTTCTGGTGGGCTGCCGTCATCACTGCCGATTGCAGGGTGATATAAGGCCGCAACTCGTGTTCGGAAACCAGTCGCAGATAGACGTCGAGGGGTTTGTCGCTTTGAGGCAGCGGCATCATGAAGTCGCTGCTGGGGAGCGGCCGCTCGCTCTGCGGTTGCTCGTTGCCGCTGGTCAATTGCTCGATCAGCGTGTCGCCATCCAGAACGTAGAGGTTCAGGTGCAACAAGTCGGGGGCGAAGATGCGCAGCAGTTGTTCGTGTTTGCCGGGACTGAGCTTGAAACGCAGCCACAACGCGCCACTGGGTTCGGCGGCGGTGATCTGGTCGAGTTCAATCGGGCTGAATTGGTTGGTGTAGCGAGGCGAGCGGATATCGCTCAGTTGCAGGTCTGCCTGTTCGTCGAGCAATACCGCCCAGCCACTGCCTTGCGCGGCCTGGGCCGGGAGCATGCAGAGCAGGGTCAGCAGAGTGACGGTGAAACCTATGGCAATCCTGAGCCAGCGCACGGCGAAATCCCTTCGTAGGTTGATGCCAGATTATAACTATGCGCGGCGCCGGAATAGTACGGCAAGGGCCATAGGCCCTTGCCTAGCCGAATGGATAGCTTATTCCTGATTTTCGCCACGCTCACGGGCAATGGCGCGGTAGCCAATGTCCTTGCGGTAGAAACAGCCTTCCCAGTTGATTTTGCCGGCCAGTTTGTAGGCCTGCTGCTGGGCGGCATCGACGCTAGCGCCCATGGCGGTGGCGCAAAGTACCCGACCACCGGCAGTCACGACCTTGCCGTCCTTCAGCGCGGTACCGGCGTGGAAGACTTTACCTTCCAGCGCAGCGGCGGCATCCAGACCTTCGATCACGGTGCCCTTGGCGTAATCACCCGGGTAGCCGCCAGCCGCCAGTACGATACCGACGCTTGGACGTGGATCCCACTGTGCTTCGACCTTGTCCAGTGCCTGTGCCAGCGCCGCTTCGACCAGCAATACCAGGCTCGACTGCAGACGCAGCATCACCGGTTGGGTCTCGGGGTCGCCGAAACGGCAGTTGAACTCGATGACTTTCGGGTTGCCGGCCTTGTCGATCATCAAGCCAGCATAGAGGAAGCCGGTGTAGACGTTGCCTTCTTCGGCCATGCCACGCACGGTTGGCCAGATCACCAGGTCCATGACGCGCTGGTGAACTTCGCTGGTGACCACCGGGGCAGGGGAGTAGGCACCCATGCCGCCCGTGTTCGGGCCGGTGTCGGCGTCGCCAACACGTTTGTGGTCCTGGCTGGTGGCCATCGGCAGCACGTTCTTGCCGTCGACCATGACGATGAAGCTGGCTTCTTCGCCATCGAGGAACTCTTCGATGACCACGCGCGAACCGGCGTCGCCGAATGCGTTGCCGGCGAGCATGTCGCGTACGGCGTCTTCGGCTTCGGCCAGGGTCATGGCGACGATCACGCCTTTACCGGCAGCCAGGCCGTCGGCCTTGATCACGATCGGCGCACCTTTTTCACGCAGATAAGCCAGGGCTGGTTCGATCTCGGTGAAGTTCTGGTAGTCGGCCGTCGGGATCTTGTGGCGAGCCAGGAAGTCCTTGGTGAATGCCTTGGAGCCTTCCAGCTGGGCGGCGCCAGCGGTTGGGCCGAAGCAATCCAGGCCACGTTGGCGGAACAGATCGACCACGCCTGCGACCAGCGGGACTTCCGGACCGACGATGGTCAGGGAGACGTTTTTCTCGGCAAAGTCGGCCAGCTGTTCAAGGGCCAGTACGTCGATAGCGATGTTCTCGCACTTGGCTTCAATGGCAGTGCCGGCGTTGCCCGGGGCAACGAAGACTTTCTGTACGCGCGGATCCTGAGCGACTTTCCAGGCCAGGGCGTGTTCACGGCCACCGCTGCCAATGATCAAAACATTCATTTCAAAAACCTCGGATGACGCTAATTCTTGATAGCACCGCAGGGGTGCTCTTGTGTGGGAGCGAGCTTGCTCGCGATGGCGGCGGCACATCCAGCATTAATGTGCCTGATAGATCGCTATCGCGAGCAAGCTCGCTCCCACAGGAGTTCGCCCACAGGGGGCAATAATCAGTGACGGAAGTGGCGCATGCCCGTAAAGACCATCGCGATGCCGGCTTCGTCAGCGGCAGCAATCACTTCGTTGTCACGCATCGAGCCGCCTGGTTGAATCACGGCGGTGATGCCGACCTTGGCTGCGTTGTCGATGCCGTCGCGGAACGGGAAGAACGCGTCCGAGGCCATGACCGCGCCCTGCACTTGCAGGCCAGCGTGTTCAGCTTTGATGGCCGCGATGCGCGCAGAGTTCACGCGGCTCATCTGGCCAGCGCCGACACCAATGGTCTGACGGTTCTTGGCGTAGACGATGGCGTTGGATTTGACGTACTTGGCGACTTTCCAGGCGAAGATCAGGTCGTTGATCTCTTGCTCGGTCGGTGCGCGCTTGGTCACAACCTTCAGGTCTTCGCTGCCGATCATGCCGATGTCGCGGCTCTGTACCAGCAAGCCGCCGTTGACGCGCTTGTAGTCCCAGGCCGGGGCGCGATCAGCCGACCATTGGCCACAGGCCAGCAGGCGAACGTTGGCCTTGGCGGCAACGATGGCGCGGGCTTCTTCGCTGACCGATGGGGCGATGATCACTTCGACGAACTGACGCTCGACGATGGCTTTGGCGGTTTCAGCATCCAGTTCACGGTTGAACGCGATGATGCCGCCAAAGGCCGACTCGGTGTCGGTGGCGTAAGCCAGTTCGTACGCCTGGCGGATACCGCCTTCGGCGTCCGGGCTCACGGCAACGCCGCACGGGTTGGCGTGCTTGACGATGACGCAGGCTGGTTTGACGAAGCTCTTCACGCATTCCAGCGCAGCGTCGGTGTCGGCCACGTTGTTGTACGACAGCTCTTTGCCTTGCAGTTGGGTCGCGGTGGCGATACCGACTTCGGCTGGCTTGGCTTCAACGTAGAACGCCGCGCTCTGGTGCGGGTTCTCGCCGTAGCGCATTTCCTGAGCCTTGATGAACTGGCTGTTGAAGGTGCGCGGGAACTCGCTGCGACCTTCGGTGCTGAGGGTTTCAGCGGCCTGGTTCACGGTGCCCATGTAGTTGGCGATCATGCCGTCATAGGCTGCGGTGTGTTCGAAGGCCTTGAGCATCAGGTCGAAACGCTGGGCGTAGGTCAGGCCACCGGCCTTGAGGTTTTCCAGCACGCTGGCGTAATCGCTGGCGTTGACCACGATGGCCACGTCTTTGTGGTTCTTGGCTGCGGAGCGCACCATGGTCGGGCCGCCGATATCGATGTTCTCGATGGCGGTCGGCAGGTCGCAACCTGGCTTGTTGATGGTGGCTTCGAACGGGTAGAGGTTAACGGCGACCAGATCGATCGGCTTGATGCCGTGTTCGTTCATGATGGCATCGTCGATACCGCGACGACCGAGGATCCCGCCGTGGATTTTCGGGTGCAGGGTTTTCACCCGACCGTCCATCATTTCTGCGAAACCGGTGTAATCCGCGACTTCCACAGCGGCTACGCCATTGTCCTGCAGCAGCTTGAACGTCCCGCCGGTGGAGAGGATCTCGACGCCGAGGGCTTCGAGTTCCCTGGCGAATTCGAGGATCCCGGTCTTGTCTGAAACGCTGATCAAGGCACGGCGGATCGGCAGGCGGGTGGTCTGGTCGGTCATCTCAATTTCCATCAAAAGCAAAGGAAGTCAGCAAAAAAGGCGACCGGTTTTACGCGGGCGCCTTTCTGGTTTGATTGAATGCTTACAACAAATCGTACTGCTTGAGTTTCTTGCGCAAGGTGCCGCGGTTCAGTCCCAGCAGCTCACTGGCCTTGGTCTGATTGCCCTTGACGTAGTTCATCACGCTTTCGAGCAGGGGAGCCTCGACTTCGGAGAGCACCAGGTTGTACACATCCGTGACGGCAGCGCCTTCAAGGTGGGCGAAATAATTGTGCAGCGCCTTCTCGACACTCCCGCGAAGGGTCTGGCCTTCTTCGCTCGGTGTATTGAGGTGCTGTTTCAAATTTACGTTGTCGCTCACGGGTGCTGTTCCACTCACTAAAGTCTCGGTCATCATCGTCATGCGGCCACCCCTTCTCCGTCCCCTGTCAGGCTCTTGTAGCGCTCGGCGAAGAACTCCCGAACGTTGGCGCATTGTGTTTCCGTACCATCCAAACGATTGAAGTGGGCGCGAAACTCCCTGGCGCCCGGCAGGGTTGCGAGATACCAGCCGACATGCTTGCGGGCGATGCGTACGCCCATGACATCTCCATAGAAAGCATGGAGCGCGGCCAGATGCTCAAGCAGAATACGTTCCACCTCGATCAATTCCGGTGCCGGGAGTTTTTCGCCGGTACGCAGATAATGCTCGATCTCACGAAAAATCCATGGCCGCCCCTGGGCAGCCCGGCCTATCAGCAGGCCATCGGCACCGGTCGCGTCAAGCACGTGCCGGGCCTTCTCGGGCGAGTCGATATCGCCATTGGCGAAGACCGGAATCGACACCGCCTGCTTGATCGCGGCAATGGTGTCGTACTCGGCTTCACCGGTGTACAGATCGGCACGGGTCCGGCCATGCACCGCCAGCGCCGTAATGCCTGCCTGTTCGGCGATTTTCGCCACTGTCAGGCCATTCTTGTTCGCCCGGTCCCAGCCCGTGCGGATCTTAAGGGTGACCGGCACATCAACCGCCGCCACGACGGCGTGCAGGATCTCGGTCACCAGTTCTTCATCTTTCAGTAACGCGGAGCCGGCAGCCTTGTTGCAGACCTTCTTGGCCGGGCACCCCATGTTGATATCAATAATCTGAGCACCCAGCTCGACGTTGGCGCGTGCTGCCTCCGCCAGCATCTGAGCATCGCCACCGGCGATCTGTACCGAGCGTGGCTCGGGATCACCTTCGTGGACCATGCGCAGACGCGATTTGCGGGTGTTCCACAAACTCATGTCGCTGGTGACCATTTCCGAGACTACAAGCCCTGCGCCCAGTCGTTTGCACAGCTGACGAAAGGGCTGGTCTGTGACCCCCGCCATTGGGGCGAGAATCAAGCCGTTGTGCAATGTATATGGGCCGATGCGTACCGCCGACATAGGACTTCCCTGTTGTGGGGTCGGATCATGAGAGTTCGAAAAAGGGTTGGCATGATACCCGCTCTCGATGACTGGTTAAAGGCTGAATTGGATAAAATCTGAACAGTTATTCTGTTATTGCCAGCAGTTTGGTTCGAGGCGCCGGGAGTCAGAAAGCTGTCGTCAATTGCGCGCGATTGAGCGCCGAGTGAAGCGAATCACTCGGGCGAGTGGAAGCTCAGGCTGTAATTCACGGCTTTCGGACCGGGATCGAGGATGTCCAGGGCAATATGAATGGGCGTTTGCGGCGGCATTTCTGCGAGGTCCGCGAGGTCGCCATTGAGGTACTCGCCCGGTTTGAAGCGGCGGCTGGCGATCAGATGGCCATTGAGGTCGGCAAAGCGCAGTTCCAGCAATGGGAACGGTTGCGAGAATGACGCGCGGTTGTAGATGATCGCGTCGACTACCAGCGCGCCATTGAAGTCCGGGTGGCTACGCACCACCAGGTTGCTGCTTTTGATTTTCGCGATATCGACCTTGGACGGCACGCTGCAGCCAATCTGTGGGCACACTTGCTGGAACCAGGGGCGGTATTGGTCCTGGCGGGCCAGTTCGTCGAAATGATAGGCAATGTACTGGCCGGCAAGGGCTGCGGCACCCAGCAGGACCATCAGGCCCCAGAAGAGCCGGCGACCCCAGGGTGAGCGGCGTTTTTGCCAGTCGAGTTGCAGCGGGTCGTCGACCAGGTCCTGCAACACCTCGTCATGGATGGCCGATTCGTTGCGTGTGCGCTTCTTGCGTGCAGGCTCGGGCTCATGGGCTTCGTCGTCGAGGTCGTCATCGGTCGCGGACAGGCGTTCGTGTTTTGCAGCAGGCTCCGGCGTTTCGAATGGCTGCTCGAGGCGCAACTGCGGTGTCTCTGGCTCATCGTCGAGGTCGACCAGTTCGAGCGACAGTGAGGGTTCGGTGCGCGAGTTTTTTTCCGGCTCGTCGGCGACGTCTGTCGATCGATGGCTCTCGGTCGCTGGGTGCGCGTTTTCGCTGGCCAGCGCGCGTTCGGCGGCGGACTCGCTGAACAGGCTGTCGGCCCACGGCTCTTCGCCTTCGGTCGTATCCCGGCGGGCGCTCAGCGAGTCTTCCTTGTGCTCGCGCTCATGATGGCCGAACTCTTTGGTGGGCTGGATTTCCCGTTGTTCGAGCTTGGCGAGTTCTTCGTCGAGGTCGAGGCTGTCCAGATCCAGTTCGGCGGCTGTCCACTGTTTCTGGCTGATGGCCCGTTGCGTGGGCGGCTCAACCGGAGGCGGGGTCGTGAGGGCGATAGCTTCCTTGCCCATGCGTTGCTCGAGCAACTGTCGAGCAGCATTGAACACTTGCAGGCAAGAGCCGCAGCGAACCACCCCGCGGGCCACGCTCAATTGGGCGTGGCTGACGCGGAAACTGGTCTGGCAATGCGGGCACTGGGTGACGAAGCTATCGGTCATGCGGCCATCCGGAGTATGCAGGCGCTCATTTTAGCGCCGACGGCCGGTAATGCGCACCCAGCCATCGCGATTGGCAATCGGGTCCAGATCAAAGTCTTTGGCATAAGCCTCTGCGACTTCTGCACCTTGCTCGGCGAGGATGCCCGACAGTGCCAGGCGACCGCCGGGCTTGACCAGGCTGGAGAGTTGCGGAGCCAGGGAAACCAGTGGCCCGGCGAGGATGTTGGCCACCAGCACGTCAGCCTGCACCTGCGGCAGATCCTGAGGCAGGTACAGCGGGAACAGCGCTGGGTCGATGTTGTTGCGCCCGGCGTTGTCGCGGGAGGCTTCCAGCGCCTGCACGTCGATGTCGGTGCCAACCGCTTCCTTGGCGCCCAGCAGCAGGGCGGCAATCGCGAGGATCCCCGAGCCACAGCCGAAGTCCAGTACGTGGCAGTCCTTCAGGTCCTGGCCATCGAGCCATTCCAGGCACAAGGCGGTAGTCGGGTGGGTGCCGGTGCCGAACGCCAGACCCGGATCGAGCAGCAGGTTGACCGCTTCAGGCTCGGGCGCAGCGTGCCAGCTCGGGACGATCCACAGGCGCTGGCCGAAGCGCATTGGCTGGAAATTATCCATCCAGCTGCGTTCCCAGTCCTGGTCCTCGATGACTTCGCTGTGATGCTCGGGCAGCGGGCTGCCGGTCAGCAGCTCAAGGTGAGCCAGCACGCTGGCGGTTTCGGTGCCACCTTCGAACAGGGCGAGCAGGTGGGTGTGCGACCACAGTGGGGTGGTGTTCAGTTCTGGCTCGAAGATCGGCTGATCTTCGGCGTCCATGAAGGTTACCGATACGGCGCCCACTTCAAGGAAAGCGTCTTCGTAGGTTTCGGCTTGTTCTGGGCTGATGGCGAGACGGACTTGCAGCCAAGGCATGGCGGGCACCTTTGAAAAATATAATGTGCAGCCTAGCGGGCTGCGAGAAGCGCGCAAGTTTACGCGAGAGCGATGCTTTTGTGGGAGCGAGCTTGATCTGTGTCTATCACGCGGTTTCTGATTGACCACGTACCCTGTGGGAGCGAGCTTGCTCGCGAAGAGGCCAGTACATCCAATATTGATGTCGACTGACACACCGCCATCGTCGGATCGCCGCCCGGAGCAAGCTCGCTCCCACAGGGGGTAAGGCGACAGGTCAGATGAAATGTCCAGATACAACAAAGCCGCTCGAAAGCGGCTTTGTTGGTCTGGATCAAGCTTTAGTGTTGTGCTGCCAGCTTGTGTTCCAGGTAGTGGATGTTGACTCCACCTTTGCAGAAGCCTTCATCGCGGGTCAGGTCGCGGTGCAGCGGGATGTTGGTCTTGATCCCGTCAACCACGATTTCGTCCAGCGCATTGCGCATGCGCGCCATGGCTTCTTCACGGGTTGCCCCGTAAGTGATCAGTTTGCCGATCAACGAATCGTAGTTCGGCGGAACCGCATAGCCGCTGTACAGGTGCGAATCAACCCGCACACCGTTGCCGCCCGGGGCATGGAAATGCTTGACCGTGCCTGGGCTTGGCATGAAGGTTTTCGGGTCTTCGGCGTTGATCCGGCATTCCAGCGCGTGACCGCGGATGACTACGTCATCCTGGGTGAACGACAGCGGGTTGCCAGCGGCGATGCTGAGCATCTCCTTGACGATGTCGATGCCGGTGACCATTTCCGAAACCGGGTGCTCTACCTGGACACGAGTGTTCATCTCGATGAAGTAGAAGCTGCCGTTCTCGTACAGGAACTCGAAAGTACCCGCGCCACGGTAACCGATGTCGATGCACGCCTTGACGCAGCGAGCGAAGACTTCCTGGCGAGCCTTCTCGTCGATGCCCGGTGCCGGCGCTTCTTCGAGAACCTTCTGGTGGCGACGTTGCAGCGAGCAATCGCGGTCACCCAGATGGATAGCGTGGCCCTGGCCATCGGAAAGTACCTGAACTTCCACGTGACGTGGGTTGGTCAGGAATTTTTCCAGATAGACCATCGGGTTGCCGAACGCCGCGCCAGCTTCGGAGCGGGTCAGTTTCGCCGAGGAGATCAGGTCTTCTTCTTTGTGCACAACGCGCATGCCGCGACCACCACCGCCGCCAGCGGCTTTGATGATCACCGGGTAACCGACTTCGCGACCAATGCGCAGAGCGGTTTCTTCGTCTTCCGGCAGCGGGCCATCGGAACCTGGAACGGTTGGAACGCCGGCAGCGATCATGGCGTGCTTGGCCGAAACCTTGTCGCCCATCAGGCGGATGGTTTCAGCTTTCGGGCCGATGAAGGCGAAGCCGGAGTTTTCTACCTGTTCGGCAAAGTCAGCGTTTTCCGCGAGGAAACCGTAGCCTGGGTGAATGGCGGTGGCGCCGGTCACTTCGGCAGCGGCGATGATCGCTGGAATGTGCAGGTAAGAGTGCGCGGCCGATGCCGGACCGATGCAAACCGACTCGTCTGCCAGACCCAGGTGCATCAGCTCCTTGTCGGCCTTGGAGTAAACGGCGACGGTCTTGATGCCCATCTCTTTGCAGGCACGCAGGATCCGCAGGGCGATTTCACCGCGGTTGGCGATCAGAACTTTTTCCAACTTCGCAGGTTTCAACATCGTTGGCTCTCCGCGGTTCAAACGATGGTGAACAGCGGTTGGTCGTACTCAACCGGCTGGCCGTCTTCGACGAGGATGGATTCGATCACACCGCTGGTTTCAGCTTCGATGTGGTTCATCATCTTCATGGCTTCGACGATGCACAGGGTGTCGCCTTTCTTCACGCTCTGGCCAACTTCAACGAAGGATGGCGAGGACGGCGAAGACTTGCGATAGAAAGTGCCCACCATTGGCGAACGGGCAACGTTGCCGTTCAGCGCTGGCGCAGCGGGAGCAGCAGGTGCAGCGGCAGCAGGCGCGGCAGCAGCGACAGGTGCCGGAGCCGGAGCGTGCATTGGCGCAGGAGCGTAGTACTGCTGAGCCGGGGTTTTGCTGTGGCGGCTGATACGTACGGACTCTTCGCCTTCCTTGATCTCGAGCTCGTCGATGCCGGACTCTTCCAGCAGTTCGATCAGTTTCTTAACTTTACGGATATCCATGAATCATCAACTCCCAAGGGTCGGTCAGGGGCGTTTAACGCTTGTTGTTCAAGCCGTTGCCTGTCTTTCAAGCTGTTCCAGGGCGGCCTCCAGGGCCAGTCGATAACCGCTGGCGCCAAGGCCGCAGATCACTCCCACCGCAACGTCGGAGAAGTAAGAGTGATGGCGGAAAGGTTCGCGTTTGTGCACGTTAGACAAATGCACTTCGATGAATGGGATGCTCACCGCCAGCAGCGCGTCACGTAATGCGACACTTGTATGCGTAAAAGCTGCTGGATTGATCAAAATGAAATCCACACCCTCGCCGCGAGCGGCGTGAATGCGGTCGATCAATTCATACTCGGCGTTGCTTTGCAGGTAGAGCAAATGGTGGCCGGCATTGCGCGCGCGTTGTTCCAGGTCCTGGTTGATCTCGGCCAGGGTCACAGCCCCGTAGACGCCCGGTTCGCGGGTGCCGAGCAGGTTCAGGTTGGGTCCGTGCAAAACCAGTAGGGTCGCCATTGGCTGTTCCTTGTTATCTGTGTGCAGTTATCAGAACCCGGCGACTATGCCGCAAAGCGTTTGTGACTGTCCAGTTCTCTGCAATAGCCAGCACAATGACCGATGATTGCGCGATTTATGTGACCAACTGATTAAATCTGGTCATTCGCTTTAGCGACACGTTCGGCGAAGTCCCTGGCATTGATCTCGCCAATCACCCGCACATCGCCACGTTCCTTGCCATCCTTGCCGAAAAACATCAGCGCCGGTGGTCCAAACAGCTTGTAACGGTCGAGCAGGGCGCGTTGTTCGGCGTTGCTGGCGGTAATGTCGAAGCGAACCAGCCGATAACCTTTAAGGCGTTCGACGACGTTGCGCTCGTTAAGCACCTCGCGCTCGATGACTTTGCAGCTGATGCACCAGTCGGCGTACCAGTCGAGCAACAGTGGGGTGTTGGCGGATTTTGCTTCAGCGAGCACGCGATCGAGTTCCGCCGGGGTGCTGATGGTTTGCCATTCACTCGGGTTTTGCGCTTGAGCGCTGCCGGGAGTGTTGATGACTTTTGGCTGGCTTATCGGACTGAACGGATCGGCCTGGCCACTGAAGGCGCCGTACCAACAGGCCAACCCGTAAAACACCAAGAGTATCCCGAGCAATTGGCCGAGTCGTTTTCGTGGCGGTTTATAGCCAAGCTCCAGCGCCCCGAGGAACAAGCCAACCCCGGCTGCCAGCAAACCGATCAGCAGCAAGGTGATGGGGCCCGGCAATACCCGGCTCAGCAAGCCGATTGCCAAACCCAGCAGCAATACGCCAATTGCATTTTTCACGTAGACCAGCCACGGGCCGCTTTTCGGCAGCCAGGCCGCGCCGCCGGTGGCGACCAGCAACAATGGCGCGCCCATCCCCAGGCCCAGAACGAACAGCTTCAACGCACCGCCCAGCGCATCGCCGCTGGCGCTTATATACAGCAGTGCTCCGGCCAAAGGTGCAGATACACACGGCGAGACCAACAGGCTCGATACCACTCCGAGCACGGCCGCGCCCCACAGCGAACCCCCTTCGGTGCGACCGGCAATGCGGTCCAGGCGGCTGCTGATCACATGGGGCAATTTCAGTTCGAACACCCCGAACATCGCTAACGCAAACACCGCGAAGAACAAGGCAAACGGCACCAACACCCACGCCGATTGCAGGCGTGCCTGAAGGTTCAGCTGGGCACCGAACAGACCCATTAACGCGCCGAGCACGGCGAAACAGGCGGCCATCGGCAAGACGTAGGCCAGCGACAGATTGAAACCGCGCAGCCCGCCGACCTGACCGCGCAGCACCACGCCGGAGAGGATCGGCAGCATCGGCAGCACGCAAGGGGTAAACGTCAGGCCAAGGCCGGCGAGGAAGAACAGCGCCAGTTCGCGCCAGCTCCAGCCTGCAGCACTGGTTGGGGGGGTAATGGCTGCACCGTCGATTGCCAGGCGTTCGGTTTCCGGTGGATAACACAGGCCTTTATCGGCACAGCCCTGGTAGGTGACGGCCAGCGTAAAACCCCGCTGATCGGCACTGCTGCGTGGCAGGTCTACGTCGAGAATGCCGTGGTAGACCTCGACATCGCCGAAGTACTCGTCGTGCTTTTTTTCGCCTGAAGGCAGTTGCGCGGTGCCCAGGCCAATGTCGGCGGGCTCGCTGTGAAACTGGAAGCGATGCCGGTAGAGGTAGTAACCCTCGGTGGCGACGAAACGCAGCTTGATCGATTGCGGCGTGCTCTCCACCAGGCTCAGCTGAAAGGCTTCGCGCACGGGCAGGAAGTCGGCGCTGTTGTTGATCGAGCCCAGGGTCGAACTGGGGCGACTGTCCAAAAGGCCGGCGGCATTTGCCGGCAGGACCAGCACTAACAGCATCAGGCAGAGCAGACGGCGCATGACAATCTCGCGTATCGGAAGTGAGCGCATGATAGCGGACCGCGGATGGGTGTGCAGGGCGGGAAGTTCTGCGGTGGCTGTTCTGGCGCTATCGCGAGCAAGCTCGCTCCCACATTCGATCGCATTCCCTTGGGCGAACTCGGTCACCTGTGGGAGCGAGCTTGCTCGCGATGGCGGTCTGTCAGACGCGGAAGGCCTGAACGGCGGTATGCAGCTGACCACCCAGCACCAGCAGGTTTTCGCCCTGACTGCGGCCTTCGCCAATCCGCACCAGGTTATCCCCGCCCAACTGATGAATCCGCTCACTGTGATCGCGGATTTCACTGACAGCACCACTTTGCTGGGCAGTGACATCGGCGATGCGTACGGCGGTGTCGGCAATGGTCTGGATCGCCCCGACGATTTTGTCCAGCGCACCATCAGCTGCTTGGGCTTGGTTGGCGGTGGCTTCGGCATGTTCGACCTGGGCGCGCATGCCTTCCACCGATTGCCGTGCGGCCTGCTGCAGGCCGGCAATCAGGGTCTGGATTTCTGCGGTGGCGCCAGCAGTACGCTGCGCCAGCGAACGAACCTCCTCGGCAACCACCGCAAAACCGCGGCCCATTTCCCCGGCGCGGGCGGCTTCAATCGCCGCGTTCAGGGCGAGGAGGTTGGTCTGATCGGCAATCGAGCGAATCACCGTCAGTACGCCGCCGATGGTGGCCGACTCTTCGGCCAGATGCTCGATCATTTGTGCGTTGCCCTGGACTTCGCCGACCAGCGCGTGCAATCCGGTCAGGCTCAAGCCAATGACCTTTTGCCCGTGCTCGACCGCAAGACCGGCGTGACGGCTGGCGTCGGCAGCCTGGCTGGCATCGCCGGCGACTTGCTGGATGGTGGCTTCCAACTCGCCAAGCGAGTCGCGAATCAGCGCGGTGTCGCCGGCCTGATGTTCGGCGCCACTGTGCAAGTCGCTGCTCAGTTCGGCCAATACCCGGCTGCTGCCGGCAACCTGTTCGGCGTTCAGCCGGATTGTCCCGACCAGATCCACCAGATAGGCGCGCAGGCGATTCAGCGATTCTTGAATGTCCTGTAGCTCACGGTTGGTTGCGCCGAGCTGGATGTCCCGACTGAAGTCGCCTTCGGCCCAGGTCGACAGCGCTGGCGCCAAATTGGTCAGCACGCGGGCGAGGCGACGCTGCAAGGTGTCGATCAACAGCGCGATCAGCAGGATCAGGCCGATCATCACGCCCTGCATGAGCCGCACCTCGCCCTGGATTTGCCCATGTTGCGCACGAACGGCGGGTTCCAGCCCGGCGATTGCCTGTTGCACGGCGGCAATTTTCAGGTGGGTGGCGGCGCTGAGGTCGGCGCGTTTCTGAATCTGTTCGCGGGTTCGGCCGAGTTCGGCGGGGTAGCGGGTCAGCAGGCTGGCAAGATCACGTTTGAAGCCGGTGCCGGCATCTTCGGCGACGGTTTTTTCAGTGTTTTCCAGGCCCATCATCGCCGAAAAATCGTCGGTATTCGATTCTTTGCTGGCGGTCACGCCGAGCAGCGGCAGCGCTTCGATCAGCTCGGCCTGAGTGCGGATGCTGCTGACTTCGCGCTCGACATCGGCCGCCAGTTCGCTGCGGCCACTGCTGACCAGTTTGTCCCGGGCCAGCGAGAGTTTGCCGACGTGCTGCGAGGCTATGAGCAAAGGCGGAAGATAGGCGGTAGCGGCAGGCGTATTGGCGCTGGTGGCGTATTGGCTGAGTTGCTCCAGGCTGGCGCCCAGTTCGCGCTCGGCCTGAAGCAGCAAAGCTTGGGGATCACCTGCCAGTTTGCCGGCGGCCAACAGGTCGGTCTTGCTGAAGTCATCGAGGCTGGCGAGGCTCGGACGCAAGCTGTCAGCCAGGCCGGCCGGCAGTTCGTCGAGTTCTTTTTGCAGGGTCTCGATGGCTTGGCTGGCGCTGCTCAGGCGCAGGGCATCGCCGCTGGCCAGGTAATCTTCGACGTTGCGCGCCACTTGATTTTGAAAGTGCTGCGACAGGCCCAGGTAGCGCTCCATCAACAGATAAGGACGCTCCAGGGCTTTTTGCGACCACCAGAGGGTGGCGCCGAGTGCGAGGCACACCGCGACTAAAAGCAGGGTATTGAGATTGGTCAGCAACTTCAGGCGCATCGCGGTTCTACCAACGACAGAATGGTAAGTGCCTGAAGTTATTGCGTTTGTGTTACAGGGTTATGACCGAATCAGTGGATTCAGGTGAAAAAGTGGCACTTTGACTTGACGACCGCGCGGCTTGAACGCGATTGCGTCCGGCGTGCTTGGCGCGGTACAGCGCTTCGTCCGCCTGGCTGGCCATCATCAGGCTGTCGGAGTCTTCATGCAGGTCCACCACACCGGCGCTGAAGGTGCACCAGAGGTCCTGCGGCTGGGCCGGGTAGTGGATCTCGGCAAAGCGCTGGCGGATTTCATCGAGCACTTTACAGGCCGATTCGATATCGGTGTCCGGCATCACGATGGCGAACTCTTCACCGCCATACCGGCCGATGAAGTCGGTCTTGCGCAGGCGTTGCTTGAGAAACAGCGCCAGGCTCTTGATCACCCGGTCGCCCATGGGGTGGCCGTGGCTGTCGTTGACCCGCTTGAAATGGTCAATGTCGAGCATCGCAAAGCTCAATGGCTTGTTCTCGCGACGGGCGCGGAAGCTGCAGTCTTCGAGCAATTGCAGAATATGAGTGTGGTTATAGAGGCCGGTCAGGCTGTCACGGACCATCCGCGCCTTGAGGTTGCGCGCCCGGGCCGCACGGTTGCGTACGGTGGTGATCAGGTGCCGCGGCTTGATCGGTTTGGTCAGGAAGTCGTCGCCACCTTCGCTCATGGCGTCAAGCTGCTTGTCCAGGTCGTCTTCGGCCGACAAGTAGATGATCGGCACGCTGACGTAACGGTCGTTGTGCCGGATCACCTTGGCCAGCTCGGTACCGGTGCAGGCGGGCATGTACATGTCGAGGATGATCAGGTCCGGCTGGAAATCCGCCAGTTCGGCCATCGCCTGAATCGGCTCGATCAAGGTGCGGGTGACGATCCCGGCGCTGTTGAGCAGGCGCTCGGTATGCAGGGCCTGGGCGCGGGAGTCGTCGATGATCAGCACTTTATAAGGTTCGTACTGGGCGACGCAGGTCAGCACTTCGATCTTTTCCAGCAGGCTCGACGCTTCGAGGGTGCCGGTCAGAAACTCCTGGCCGCCAGCGCGTACGGCCGCGAGGCGGGTCGGGGTGTCGGTTTCCAGCAGGCTGAAAAACAGCAGCGGCAGTTTCTGCTCCAGGCCTTCCTGAGCTTCGGCTGCCAGTTGCAGGCCCATGCCGGGGCCGCTGAAGTCGACGTCCATGACAATCGCTGCCGGCAACCGCTCGACCATCGAGGAGCGAAACGCCGCCACGCTGTCCAGCGATTGCGCGCTGAGCCCGAAAAACTCGAGTTGCTTGGCCAGTCGCTCGGCGCGGTCGTGATCTTGCAGCATCACGTAGATCGGCTTGCGCAGTGGCGGTAGAAAGGTTTGTTCGAGCTGGTCGCCATGCCGCAGGCCGGTGCGCGACAGGCGCTGCATCAGGCGATTGAGGTCGGTGATCAGCCCGCTGCTCAGGCGTCCGCGATTGGCGTCGACGGCTGCAAGCGACTGGCTGATGCTGTGCGCCAGGTGGGTGTGTTCGGGTTGTTCGAAACGTTCGGCGAAACGCAGCAGCCGCAGGTTCGCTTCACTCAGCTCTGCCAGGTCGGCGCCTGACCATTCACAGCGTTGCAGGCGCTGCCATATCTCAAGAATCTGACGTGCTTGATGAATTACCCGCTGGGCAAAGTGGTGCTTGAGGCGCTCACGGCTGGGGTCTTCTGGCTCGGTCATATCCTGACTACTAGTTAGGGTGCATGCTGAGGTCGACTGGTGGCTCTATGCTAGCACCTCTTTCCAATGGCATGAGTGTCGTACATCAATAAACTGTAAAGCGACGTTATTCAGTTCCTGACCGACTGGTCGCATAGGATCAACGCTGTGCTTCATTTATAGTGGCTGCTCGACTCGCAACCACTGTGCGATCCACTGTCTGCCGGGCAGATTTAATCTGCTCGCAACAAAGCACGATGGAGTAGGGTTGTGGTCGAACCGACGAACTCAAGTGATTGAAAGGATATCGCCATGCTGGACTGGAAGAACCGCACAGGCAGCGCGCCTGAACGTGCCGCCGAACCCAAGTCGGCAACCCGCAGCTATTTAGGTGGCCTGCTGTTCAGCCGCGCATTGGCCACCTTGATTGGCCTGTATTTGCTGGTGGTCCTCGCCCTGGGCTGGTATTGGAGCCATGAACCTGCGCTGTTTCCGGTTCAGCAGAACGCACAACTGGCTGCCGAGAAGGAAGGCAAGCAGATGGTCATCGGCTACACCACGGTCGAAACCCTCAAGACCGTCGCCGGTACCTTGCTGCACAAGCCGGGTGGCTATATTTCCAACGACCGTTTTCCACCGGGCTTGTGGCTGGACGACATGCCGAATTGGGAATATGGCGTGCTGGTGCAAGTCCGCGATCTGACTCGCGCCTTGCGTAAAGACTTTGCCCGTTCGCAATCGCAATCGGCTGAAGACGCCGATCTGGCCAAGGCCGAGCCGCGTTTCAACTTCGACAACAAGAGCTGGATGCTGCCGTCCAGCGAGTCGGAATACCAGGAAGGCATCAACTCCCTGAGCCGCTACCAGGCTCGCCTGTCCGATCCAACGCAAAAAAACGCCCAGTTCTATGCGCGTGCCGACAACCTGAACAACTGGCTGGGTGATGTCGCGACCCGCTTGGGTTCGCTGTCGCAACGCCTGTCGGCCAGCGTTGGCCGGGTCAAGCTGAACACCGCGCTGAAAACCGAAACCCTGGCGCCGGGTCAGGTGCCGCAGCTGGACGAAGAGCGAGTGGAAACCCCTTGGCTGCAGATCGACGACGTATTCTATGAAGCGCGCGGTCAGGCTTGGGCGCTGTCGCATTTGCTGCGCGCCATCGAAGTCGATTTCGCCGATGTACTGGCGAAGAAGAACGCGACGGTCAGCGTACGTCAGATCATTCGTGAACTGGAGGCATCCCAGGAAACAGTCTGGAGCCCGATGATCCTCAACGGCAGCGGTTTCGGGATTTTGGCCAACCACTCGCTGGTCATGGCCAACTACATCTCGCGGGCCAACGCGGCAGTTATCGATTTGCGTCAATTGCTCAATCAGGGCTGAGTCATGGTTGATAACGTCAATGAGACTGCGCACCGCGCAGCCTCGGACGCCGAACAGATCGCCTGGGTCGACGAGCAGGACAACCTGCTCGGTTCGCTGGTGCGCTCGGACTTGCGCGAGCGCGGGCTGATCGGACGCGGCACTTACATCATGCTGTTCAACTCGGCCGGTGAACTGTGCGTGCATCAGCGCACGTTCAGCAAAGCCATCTATCCGGGGTTCTGGGATGTGGCGGCGGGCGGCATGGTCCTGGCGAGCGAAACCTACGCCGAATCGGCGGCCCGTGAACTGGAAGAAGAGTTGGGCGTCAGTGGGGTCGAGCTGACCGCCCATGATCACTTTTTCTTTGAAGACACTGGCAATCGCCTGTGGTGTTCGGCGTTTTCGGCAGTCTGGGACGGGCCGTTGATCCTGCAGCCGGAAGAAGTGCTTCAGGCCCTCTTTATTCCTCTCGAGCAGGTGATGCAGGAAATCACCCAGAAGCCTTACTGCCCGGACTCTCTGGCGGCGTTGAAGCGCTATCTGCGCGCGCGCGGGGGCGACACTGTAAAGGGCGTCGCAAAAGATCTATAAAATGGCGCCGATTGGCTCTTAGCAAGTGCGCTTTTTGCCGTTACACTGCGCGACCTTTTCAAGCTGAACCGGCACTCCTTTTTGTAAGGGCGTCCGGTCCAGTAGCGCTGCCCCTGCCTGAGTGGGGCTTCGCGGTCGATAGCACGTGCCAACGTTGCTGCGACCAGTCTTTGTCCTCCCAAGAGGATTGCCGGTGGCCAAAAAAGCCGCATCCTTCGCCGCCCTTGGTGGCCTGGTATTTTCCACCGACGCAGGTCGACATTGCCCGGACTGTAGCCAGCCGGTGGCAGCCTGCATCTGCAAACAAACCGTTATTCCGGCCGGTGACGGCATCGCGCGCGTGCGCCGCGAAAGCAAGGGCCGGGGCGGCAAGACGGTGACCACGATCAGCGGCGTGCCGCTGGCCGAAGACGCGCTGAAGGATCTCGCCACGACGTTGAAGAAACGTTGCGGCACCGGTGGTGCGTTGAAGGACGGGATCATCGAGATCCAGGGCGATCATGTCGAGCTACTCTTGGCAGAGCTGATCAAACACGGTTTCAAAGCGAAGAAATCCGGCGGCTAGCAGCCTCTGTGAAAACCACCCCGACTTGATGCAGTCCTGATCCGATTCAGGTTGAACGTCGTCTCCATGGTTTTCACAGAGCCTGTTCTGACCGGTTTCTAAACTCAGCGCTGCAAGTGTGGTCTATCCCGCTTGCAGGCTAATCGTCATTTTTTCACTTTAGACTGCGCCAGCCCTCAACCCGGGTGGCGCTCTTTGACTTCTTTATAGGGGACTTCGATGTCCGTACGACGCACACGCAAAGACGATGGCAGCCAATGGACAGTTGCGGACAGCCGCAGTGTTTACGGGATTCGCCATTGGGGGGCCGGGTATTTCGCGATCAGTGACGCCGGTCGCGTAGAAGTTCGTCCGAACGGCCCGAACAGCTCGCCTATCGATCTGTTCGAGCAAGTCGCACAGCTGCGCAAAAGCGGCCTGTCCTTGCCTCTGCTGGTGCGCTTCCCGGACATCCTGCAAGACCGTGTCCGTCAGCTGACCGGCGCCTTCGACGCGAACATCGAGCGTCTGGAATACCAGAGCAAGTACACCGCCCTGTACCCGATCAAGGTTAACCAGCAGGAAGCGGTGATCGAGAACATCATCGCCACCCAGAACGTGTCCATCGGCCTGGAAGCGGGTTCCAAGCCGGAACTGCTGGCCGTGCTGGCCCTGGCGCCAAAGGGCGGCACCATCGTCTGCAACGGTTACAAGGACCGTGAGTTCATCCGTCTGGCGCTGATGGGCCAGAAGCTGGGCCACAACGTGTTCATCGTGATCGAGAAAGAATCCGAAGTCGGCCTGGTGATCGAAGAAGCAGCCTCGCTGAAGGTCAAGCCTCAAGTCGGCCTGCGGGTTCGCCTGTCGTCCCTGGCATCGAGCAAATGGGCTGACACGGGTGGCGAAAAGTCCAAGTTCGGGCTGTCTGCTGCCCAGTTGCTGTCGGTAGTCGAGCGCTTCCGTGCAGCCGGTCTGGATCAAGGCATTCGTTTGCTGCACTTCCACATGGGCTCGCAGATCGCCAACCTGGCGGACTACCAGCACGGCTTCAAGGAAGCGATCCGTTACTACGGCGAACTGCGCAACCTTGGTCTGCCGGTGGATCACATCGACGTGGGTGGTGGCCTGGGTGTCGACTACGACGGTACTCACTCGCGTAACGCCAGCTCGATCAACTACGACATGGACGATTACGCCGGTGTCGTGGTCGGCATGCTCAAGGAATTCTGCGACGCGCAGAGCCTGCCGCATCCGAATATCTTCTCCGAGAGTGGTCGTTCGCTGACCGCTCACCACGCCATGCTGGTGGTACAGGTCACCGACGTCGAGAAACACAACGACGACGTGCCGATGATCGAGAACAAGGAAGAACTGCCGGAAACCGTGCAATGGCTGGTCGACCTGCTCGGTCCGACCGATATCGAGATGGTCACCGAAACTTACTGGCGCGCGACTCACTACATGAGCGACGTGGCGAGCCAGTACGCCGATGGCAAGCTGACCCTGGCCGAGAAAGCCCTGGCCGAGCAATGCTACTTCGCCGTCTGCCGTCGCCTGCACAACTCGTTGAAAGCCCGTCAGCGCTCGCACCGTCAGGTGCTCGACGAACTCAACGACAAGCTGGCCGACAAGTACATCTGCAACTTCTCGGTATTCCAGAGCCTGCCGGACACTTGGGCCATCGGCCAGGTCCTGCCGATTCTGCCGCTGCACCGTCTTGATGAAGAGCCGATGCGCCGTGCCGTGCTGCAAGACCTGACCTGCGACTCCGACGGCAAGATCAAGCAGTACGTCGACGAGCAGAGCATCGAAACCAGCCTGCCGGTACACGGGCTCAATGATGGCGAAGACTACCTGCTGGGGATTTTCCTGGTGGGCGCTTACCAGGAAATTCTCGGTGACATGCACAACCTGTTCGGTGACACCGACTCGGTGAACATCTACCAGAATGCTGACGGCAGTGTTTACCACGCTGGTATCGAAACCCACGACACCATCGAAGACATGCTGCGTTACGTGCACTTGTCGCCGGAAGAGCTGATGACGCACTACCGCGACAAGGTGGCCAGCGCCCGAATCAGTGCCACCGAGCGTACTCAGTACCTCGATGCCTTGCGCCTGGGTCTGACTCGTTCGTCTTACCTGTCTTCTTGAGGTAGCGAACCGCTGTGACCAGGTTGTCGGAAAATACTCCGCGTAGTGCGGAGTTTTCGGAGAACCTGGTACGGCATTTCTTTATTTTTGTAGCGATTTGCCGTGCCCACGCACTTTCAACGCTGTGTGGTCTTCATTTCGCGTAGGTCATTTCCTAAGTTGTACTTCGGCACTCTACTCGGCCATGTCTCTCAGCGAGAATCCCCGGCCGTCCCTCCTGTAGAGAAACGCCGATGTTCGATCCCGTCAACGAGCCGTCATTTCGTCTGGAGATAGCGGGTCAGCCCCAACCCTTTGTCGTTGTCGGCTTTACCGGCTACGAGTCCATCAGCCAGCCCTTTGCTTTCCAGCTGGATCTGCAGTTCGATGAGCTGCGGCTGGATATCGCGAGCCTGATGTTTCGCTCGGCGTACCTGGGGTTCGGGGGCGCGGGCACCGGTATCCACGGACAGATTCATGACCTCACTCCGCTTCATGACGAAGCGGTGCCGGCGCTCTGGCGTCTGTGCCTTGGGCCGAGGCTGGCCTGTCTGGCGCAACGCTGCAGCCAGCGAATTTTCACCGGGCTGTCAGTCCCGCAGATTCTGGTTCAGGTATTGAAGGAGCACGGCATAGATGAAAAAAACTGTCGATTCGAGCTCAGGAACGACTACCCCGTGCGGGATTTTTGCACCCAGTACCGTGAGTCGGATTTGGCGTTTCTTCAGCGTCTGTGCGAGCAGGAGCGGATTCACTACCACTTTCAGCACCGCAAGCAGGGTCATTGCCTGATCTTCACTGACTCTCGACGAAACTTGCGCCCAGGTGACAGCGCAACCTTCGATGCGCTGGGCACTGTACCGGCAGTCAGGCGTTTCAAGGTTCGTGCCCAGGTTGATGTGGCCGCTCAGGATCGGTCGCCCCAACCCGTCGCAGAAGGTGAAACGGACCTGCCGAACCTGCGTAGCGGCATGCTGATGCCGTTGTCGGGCCATCCGTTTGCTGACTGGAATCACCTGTGGCTGCTGACCCGGGTCGAGCATTCGGGCAGCCAGGCGCAGGTGCCGTACTACCACAACCGCATTGATGCGATTCCCTGGGAGGCACCGTTCGTAGCGTTTTGTCCAAGCGTCAAGCCTCGGATGAGCAGCGTGCAGCGTGGTTGGGTGGTCAACGTCGATGAACTCCGCAGCGACTCGGCGCTACGGATCCCCGTTCAATTCGATTGGCTTTATCAGGGTGAGGGGGCACGGCCCAGCCATTGCTGGCTGCCGGTTTCGCCCCAAGTGTCTGTAGAGTCGGATTCCGGTTTAACGGCGGGGGTAGAAGTCTGCGTAAGCTTTATCGAGGGCGACCCGGACCAGCCATTGATCACCGGCATATTTCGGGGGACGGCGTTGAACGTCGACAGCGTGTTGTCGGCCGAAACCTCCCCGCCCTCAGCGATCGGGGAGGCGCGCCCGGCACTGGAAGATTTATCGCCCGAGGATCGCCAAGACTTGTTGGCATTGGTTCAGAGCAGTCAGCCCTTGGTGTTGCTGTGTCTGATACCCGGAGGGGGAAGCTTCATGCATTGCCGGCAAGCGATCTGCGCCTGCCGCACAGTGGCAGGGCTCGGCCAAAGTGGTGCGGCATGATTGCTGCCCAGTCGGCTCAATGGCTTTTGCTGGATGTGCCGGGCGCACCGCAGGCAGGGTGGAGCGTGCAGCAGCGGTTTGCCGACGCACCGCGTTATGCGTTGTTCGAGAGCACTGATTTGCATGCGTTGCGCGACCAGGGGCCGCAGTTGATCGAGCTGTCGGCGCAATCGTCGCTGATGCAATGTTGTCACGACGAGCCGATGGACTGGCCGGGGTTGTTGCTGGTCAGCTCCGCATCCCCGGAGCAATTGCTCGGGCACCTTCGACGTATGCTCACGGTCACGTTCGGAGTTCATTACAAAGGCTTGCTCAGCTATTACAACCCCTTTATCGCCAGTTACTTTTTTGATGCCTGCGATGCCCACGAGTTGAGCCGTTGGCTAGGGCCGATCGATAGGCTTTACTGGCACGGCGGGACCTGGGCGGACCGGGCGATTGGCAGTCTGGGGTGGTTGCATTTGGTCAATCCACGGTTGACCGTCAGCGAGCTGGCCATCGAAGACAACCTCAGTCTTCACCAGCAGAACAAGTTGCAAGCCTGCCTGCTGGAGCGCCATGCGTGGCACTGGAGTCGCTCGACGGGCCATGACTTTGAAGCGATCTGGTCTTTTGTGCAGGAAGGACTCGAACAGGGTTTCAGCGAGCGCACGGTGCTCGATGGCTGGATGCGATTGCGTTTGCAATACCCGTCGGCCACACCCATAGAACACCTGCCGGGGCGCACTCAGCAAGAGCGGCTCGACAGCCTGCGCAACCGCTGGCAAAACTATCGCTCCTGAATTCATAAATCACGACGAAGAACGGCACTCGTAGCAGCTGTCGAGCCCGCGAGGCAGCGTTCGGCCGCGCAGCGGTCGTAAAATCAGGCAACACGTTCTGTCAGGTAAACCGCGTACGCAGGATTTGCGAGGACTTCGTCCGAACGCGGCCCGCCTCTAACGCAGCCTCGCGGGCTCGGCAGCTGCTACGAGCGCTGAAATGTGAACCAGCCATCGTTCTTGCGCAGGATCCAGGCGAATGCTCCAAGCGTCAGGCTGCGTAGCACCATGAACAGTAGAAAGGTCAGCCACAGTCCATGGTTGCCGAACCCTTGCAGTGCCCAGGCAAATGGCAGCAACAGCAGGACCGTCAGCAGCATGCCGTTGCGCATTTCCCGGGCACGGGTCGCACCGATGAACAGGCCGTCGAGCAAGTAGCTCCAGACGGCGATCAGCGGCAGTGCGGCGAGATACGGCAAATAGACGAACGCCGTGTCGCGCACGCCCTGGATGTTGGTCTGCATCTCGATGAACAAATGTCCGGCGCAGAAGAACAGCAGCGCAAAACCCAGGCTGGCGATCAATGACCAGCCGCAGGCGACCACCAGGGACCGACGCAAGGCCTGACGGTCACGAGCACCGATGGCGTGGCCGCACAGGGCCTCCACCGCATGGGCCAGGCCATCCAGGGCATGGGCCGTTAATAGCAAACCATTGAGTAGCAGCGCATTGGCCGCGACGGTCGCATCGCCGAGCCGTGCGCCTTGCACGGTCACCATGAAAAACACCGATTGCAGCGCCAGACTGCGAATGAAGATATCGCGATTGACCGCCAGCAGCGGTCGCCAACTCTGCCACAGCGCCAGTGCCGCCCAGGCGATATGCCCGGGGTAGGCGCGCAGGGCATGACGGGTCATGGCCAGGCCGAGCAGGGCGCCGGTCCATTCGGCGATCACTGACGCGCGAGCCGCCCCGACAACGCCCCATTGCAGGCCAATGACGAACCACAGGTTCAGAGCGATATTCACCAGGTTGGTGGTCAGCAGAATCGCCAGCGGTGCGCGGGCGTTCTGGGTACCGAGGAACCAGCCGACCAGTGCATAACTGGCCAGCGCCGCCGGTAAGCCAAACAGCCGGGTATGGAAAAACTCGCGGGTCAGTTGATCGAGCTCGGCCGATGGCTGCATGAAGTGCAACGCCACGCCACTGAGCGGTACACCCAGCATCCCGAGCAGCAGCGCCAGCCCCATCGCCAATAGCAAGCCTTGCAGCAGGATCTGCCGCAATGCCGCGCCATCACCGCGCCCGGCCGCCTGCGCCGCAAAGCCGGTGGAGCCCATGCGCAGGAAACCCATGGCCCAGGCCAGAAAGGTGTACAGGCTGGCGCCCACCGCGACCGCGCCGAGCTGATGCGCGTGAGGCAGGTGGCCGACCACCGTGCTGTCGACCAGCGCCACCAGCGGCACGGAAATGTTCGAAAGAATCATCGGCGCGGCAAGCGCCCAGACGCGGCGATGGGTCGCACGATCGCGCCAGTCGGTGATCAACGTAGACATTCAGGCTCCTTTCGAGAACGGGCATTGTAGCGGTAGATCCAAGCGTCAGCGGTCTTGTGAAAGCGGGCTTTTGGTGAAGAGGGAGCTTGCCCTGATGCCGGTAATTCAAGGGATTTCGGGCTCGGCACCTCCCCTGTAGCAGCTGCCGAAGGCTGCGTTCGAGAGCGAAGCACTCGCCAAGCTGACGACGCGGTCATCCAGAGGGACCTTGGCATGCCATTCACGACGGCTTCGCCGCCGAACGCAGCCTTCGGCAGCTGCTACAGGTTGTGCGTGAGCGAGCGAGGTGTTGTTCAGTGAACAACCCAGCTCAACACCCACAACCCCAGCACCAGCCAGATAATCCCGGCGATGATCGACGCACGCATGAAGGCGCGGACCGCCGAGTACAGCAGCATCAAGCCGATGATCAGCACCAGAATGCTGATGATCGAGGGCTCCATGCCCAGTGCTCGTGACAGCCCGTCGACAAAATTGCCGCTGGCGTGAGTCAAGGCACTGAACAACCCACTGAGCGTATCGACGATGAACCGGATGACCGAACCCAACGCCTGACCGAGCCATTCGAAAAAGCTATCTACCTGCATGTGTACGTCCTGATGAAAGAGTGGGTGCCGGAGCTGAGCTCTTTGACCATTGTCAGGGCTGGCGAGCGCCCTTGAAGCATAGAGGTTTGGTGGTTTGAATTCGCGAATAGTAACTGAACGCCTGCGCCCACTGGGCAAGCTTCTGCGCTCTGTACTGGCTAGAGTCGGAATCGGGCTTTTAGTCCCACCCACCCCTTCAAGTCTCAACATACAAGTGGGCTTGCTCGCGAACTGTCACGAAGCGACAGCAGTGTTCGGCGCTTGCCTTCATCCGCCATCCGCCCGAAGCTATACGCCTTCAGGAGAGCCCGATGAACCTTGTTGAACTGACCGAACGCCTACACTGCATCCGTGACCGCAACGACTGGCGGCAATTTCACAGCCCGAAGAACCTGGCCATGGCCGCCAGTGTCGAAATGGCTGAGCTGGTGGAAATTTTCCAATGGCTGAGCGAAGACCAGTCGCGGCAGTTGCCGGCGGACAAACTCGCGCATGCCGGTCAGGAAGTCGGCGACATCGTCCTTTATCTACTGCTGCTGTGCAGCGAGCTGGGGTTGGACATGGAACAGGTAGTACGCAGTAAGCTGGCTGACAGCGAACGGCGGTTCAGCTGATGAGCGACCGTCATTTCGATCAGTTGTCGACCCGTTTCGCCGAAAAAATCTACGGCGGTGCCAAAGGCGCAATCCGTCTGGCGGTGCTTCAGGCCGACCTGGCCGAAACCCTGCCGGATCGCCCGTTGCGGGTGCTGGATATCGGCGCAGGTCTTGGGCACATGTCGTTATGGCTGGCCCAGCGCGGCCATCAGGTGACCCTGGCCGAGCCTGCCGCACCGATGCTCGAAGGCGCCCGCCAGCGCTTCGCCGAGGCAGGGCAAGCGGCGACGTTTATCCAGGCACCGTGGCAAGAGCTGCTCGGTCAACTCACCGAACCTTACGACCTGGTGCTGTGCCACGCGGTGCTGGAGTGGTTGGCCGAACCCCATGCGATTCTGCCGGTGCTGCATCAACTGACGACTAAAGACGGCTGGTTGTCGCTGGCGTTCTATAACCGTGACGCGCTGATTTATCGCAACTTGCTCAAGGGCCATTTCCGCAAGATGCGCAAGAACGACATGGCTGGCGAGAAGCAGAGCCTGACCCCGCAGATGCCTCTGGATCCGCGAGAACTGGCGACGCAACTGGAAGGCTTGTGGCAGGTCGAAACCCAGAGCGGAGTGCGGGTTTTTCACGACTACATGCCGCTGGAGTTCCAGGCCCGAGCCGAACTGATCGACTTGCTGGAAATGGAGCTGGCACACCGTCGTCACCCGAGTTTTGCGGGATTGGGGCGTTACCTGCACTGGATCTGTCGCCCGGTCTGAACCGTGGCTCCCGTAGCAGCTGTCGAGCCTGCGAGGCTGCGTTCGGCTGCGGAGCAGTCGTTGAATCAGGCCACGCGTTCCTGGTCCAGGATTTACGAGGACTTCGTCCTCGAACGCAGCCTCGCAGGCTCGGCAGCTGCTACAAGGGGTAGAACGAAAAGACGTGTATATGCTGACGCTTCTGTGGAGAGGACAATGAAACGCCGTTTGGGATTGATCACGCTGTGTCTGGGGCTGGGTGCCTGCCAGGGCAGCAATCCGTATGTCGCCAGCTCCAATCCGTTACCGCCGGCACCGCCGCAAGCCGCCAACACCTTTGACCGCAGTGCCTACCCGGCGGCTCCGCGTGATTACAGCCGTTACCAAAGCTGGGCCTGGCTCAACGGCCGGTTACCCAACGGCTCGGCCTTGGCCGACTCGGCGCAGATCGCCGAAGCGATCAGCAATGCGCTGGATCAACGGGGTTTGCGTCCGCTGCACGACAATCGTCCGGCCGATCTGTGGGTCAGCGCCGACCTGCACCAGGAAACCCGCCTGAAGCAGGTTCAGGAGGATTACAGCTATGGCGGCTACGGCGGTTATAACCGTTATGGCAATGGTTACGGGATGTACAACACGGTGCCGATCGTTCGTACCTATCAGGTGCAAGTGCTGGTGATTCGGGTGGATCTGTTTGACGCCAGCACCGGGCAACCGGTCTGGAGTGCCAGCGCTGAAACGAGCCTTCAGGGCAACGAAATAGAGCGTGGTGATGCGTTACGAACAGCTGTAGAAAGGGCGGTAGCGGCGTATCCTCCTAGTTAGGTTCCCTGCCTAGGACCGGAGAAAAATCATGTCCCGCCGCCTCTCATTACTGGCTTTCGCCGTACTGCTCAGCGCCTGCCAAACGACCCAGGTCAATCACGATTTTGACGCCAGCCGCGACTTCGCCGCCTATCGCAGCTGGGCCTGGAAAGAGCCTGCCGTGCAATACCGTCCCGACGATCCGCGGATCAAGAGCGACCTCACCGAACAACGCATTCGCCAGGCGGTTGCCGATCAACTCGACCAGCGTGGCCTGCGCCCGGCCGCTACCGGTGCCAAGGCTGACGTCAATGTGCGGACCTACCTGATCGTCGAGGATCGCCAGCAGCAAATCACCACCAATTATGGTGGTGCTTGGGGTGGCCCCTGGAACGGCTACTGGGGCGCACCGATGTACAACGAAACCCGCAACGTCTCCTACAAGGTCGCGACACTTCAGATTGACCTGCTCGATGGCAAGGATGGCAAGCTGGTCTGGCGTGGCAGCGATGAGCAGTTGCTCAGCAGATCGCCGCAGCCCGCCGACCGCAGCGCCGCGATTCACGCGACGGTAGGGCGGATATTGAGCAATTACCCACCGAAATAAAGCACTTGAATCATCGGCGCTGGCAAGTTGCCAGCGCCGCGCTCGAGCCTTGACTACACTGCCTGCACCACCGGAGGTAGCGCTCGGCAGTACGCCGGCAAAGGAGTGCTCGATGTCTCCCCGTTTGCAGTTTCGAGGCCCAGCGGGACAACGTGGCGCTATTGGTTTGCTCGCGGCAATGACCTTTGGCCTTGCGCTTTTGATTGCGCTGTTGGTGGTCGACAGTGGCCGGCTCTATCTGGAGCAGCGCAAGTTGCAACGGGTGGTGGACAACGCCGCGCTGGAAGCGGTCAGCCGTGGCGGTACCTGTCTGCCGGGCCTGACGGCGGCCAGTTATGCCGGGCAAAGCGCGGTGCGTAATGCGTTCATCGTCAGCCCCACCAGCACCTTGACTACCACCTGCGGTTCGCTGGCGACAGCGCCGACCAACCTGCGCACCTTCGTCCCCAATGCCGCGCAATCGCTGGCCATTCAGGTGGTTGCCACCAACGTGGTAGCGACCAGTGCCGCGGCGGGTATTCAGGCATTGTTCAGTGGGGCTTCGCTAAGTGCCAATACCACGCTGACCGCCACGGCAGTGGCCGCGGCGCCCAATCCGACGCTGGCACAGCTAAGCATTCGCAGTTCGGTCGCCAGCGTCGACACCGCCAGGTCGAATCTCTTGAATCCGCTGTTCTCGAGCCTTCTGGGTGGCAGCGTGAACCTGACAGCCGTGGGCTGGAATGGACTGGTCAATACCGATATCAACCTGCTGAAGTTCATGGACCAGTTGGCCATCGAACTGGGGGTAACCGCAGGTGACTACACTACATTGCTCAGCACAGAAGGAACGGTGACTCAGTTCATCCACGCCGCTGCAACGGTTGCAGGTCAGAACGGTGCCTCGGCCGATGTAACGACGGCCTTGGCCAGTTTGCAGCTGGGGGCCAGCAATGCACCGCCGATCAAGCTTGGCGATGTGCTGCAACTTCAGGCAGACACCTCGACGGCCGACCTGGATGCCACGGTGCAACTGTTCCAGCTGGTTCAGGGCTTTGTGCAGTTGGCGAATAAAAACAGTTCGGTGACTGCCGTTCTACCGGTGAACGTACTGGGGCTGCTGGGCGTCACAACCCGTGTAAAAGTGATTGAGCCGCCGCAGTTTTCTGCCGTCGGCGATCCGGAACTGGCCAAGGCCGACCCGTTGGGCGTGAACCGGATCTATGTGAAGACGGCGCAGGTAAGACTGCTCACAACGGTCGACCTTTCTCTGATCAATGCGGTGTTGCAGTTGGTGAATACGCTGTTGAGCGCGATTGTGGTTTCTATCAACACATTGCTGGCACCCGGGTGCCTGTTGGCAACCTGCACACAAACAGACCTGCAAATAGCGCCTGAAGGCCTCAACCTCGATGTGGGGATCGAAGCGGGAATCGGGAGCAGTTATGTCACCGATTACTCATGCGTCAGTCCGAGCAGTAAAAGTCTTACCGCGACCACGGACATTTCCACGCTCAAAGTCAAAGTCGGCCAGATCAACCCTGCCATCTGGTTCTCCTCCTCGCCGTTGTCAGCGCTTACACCGTTAACCCTGGTCGATATCGGCAGCAGGACCTGCCAGGGATTGACCCTCACCTGTGGGGCGCGCACGCCGTTTACGGGCGGTGGCAGCGAAATCATGATCGACAGCCCGATCGCCGGGACCAGTGACCCGAACTACACCTACAACAATCCCAAGGACATCAATGTATCGCCATTGCCGCTTCACACTGTTTCGGTATCGGGTGTGGTTGGCAGTTTGAGCGCAACCTTGGGTGGCATCACACTCATTCAGCACACACCGACGATTAACGGTCTGACGGCACTGCTGCTCAGCACGCTGTCATCGCTGCTGGCAGATGTAACAACGCTGCTGGTCAACGCAATCGATGGTCTGCTGGCCCCCTTGGTCGATCCGCTGGTGAACAGCCTGCTGCTCAATCTGGGGATCGACGTCAACAAGGTCGATGTGGGCTTCAACCTCACCTGCGGCCAAAAAGGCAAAGCCTACCTGGTGATCTGATCAGCCAACGCAATCGGCAACTCAATACAGAACCGCGCGCCCTGGATCGAGTTGCGCACGCTCAACCGTCCACCCATGTTCTCGACGATGCCGTAGCTCACCGACAACCCCAGACCGGTGCCAACACCTACCGGTTTGGTGGTGAAGAACGGTTCGAAAATTCGCTCCAGCAAACGCGGATCAATGCCGCCGCCGTTGTCCTCGACCCACAGCCTTATCGAGTGCTCGTCACGTTCGGCATACAGTGAAATCCACGGCTTGAACGCTGGATCGCCTTCGCGCTTGCTCAGCAGTGCGTCGCGAGCGTTGACCATCAGGTTGATCAACACTTGCTCCAGCTGATCGACATGACCGCGAACATTGGCCTCGAAGCCGAGTTCGCTGATCCGCAAGTCGACGCCTTTGCCACGCATGCCTTCGGCCAGCAACGCCAGCGTGCCTTCCACCGCGTGTGCCGGGTTGAACAGCTGTTGCTCGATTTCCGAGCGCCGCCCGAACACCCGCATGTGATCGACCACCCGAGCCGCGCGCTGGACCTGGGCGTCGATACGCTTGAGTTTGTCTTGCAGGTAGTCGATCTGCACGTCGCCGTTGCTCAAGCGCTTGAGCACGTTGACGATGGCCATGCGCATCACGTTGAGTGGCTGGTTGATTTCATGGGCCAGCCCGGTGGCCATCTCTCCCAGGGTGGCCATTTTTGCGCTCTGCGTGAGCTGTTGTTGCGAACGGCGGACTTCGGTGTTGTCGCGGCCCACGGCCTGAATTTCCACCAGACGACCCTGCTCATCGAACACCCCGCGATCCGACCAGACCCACCAGGCGTGTTCACGACCGGGAAGTTGCAGGCTGATCTCGGCAGTGCTCACCGGAAATTTCGGGGTCAGTTGGCGCAGACGCAATACAAAAGCTTCGCGCTGTTCGGCCGACAGCCAACTGCCCAGATCGACCCCCGGCAATTGTTCGGGAGCGCATTCCAGGTACGTCGCCAACGGACGATTGCCAAACGTCAGCGTCAAGTCGGGACGGTAGCGGCAGATCATCGCGGGCGAATCTTCCACCAGAATCCGGTAACGCTCCTCGCTCTGTTTGACCTGTTCGGCGGCCAGGGTCGCTTCGCTGACATCCAGCCACAAGCCGACCGCCTCTACCGGCAGCCCGAGGTCATCGCGCAGCAACCGGGCTTCATCGAGCAGCCAGTGGTAGTCGCCACGCTGGTCGCGCAGACGGTAACGCGTGCGTACCGAGCCCTCGCGCAGCAGTTGGCGGTTGCGCTCGAAATACAGGTCACGGTCTTCGGGATGAACCCGCTCAACCAACGCGTTGCCCGCTAAATCATTCAGGTTCCAGCCGAGCAACGGCAGCAGGCTGGCACTGAAAAAGCTCGGTTGCAGCGCACCTTCGACATAGCGCTGCACGTAGATCACCGCCGGCGAACTGGCTATCAGGTTGTCCAGGCGGGCATGGGCCGCGGCGGCTTGTTGTTGCTGATTCTTGATGTCGCTGATGTCGAGCATGAACCCCACCAGCCGACGCTGTTCACCTATGCCCAGCACTTGGCCTTGCAGGCGATACCAGATTGGCGTCTGGGCATCGTCAGCGCGGTGCAGGCGCACGCACAGCAGCAAGGTCCTGCCGTGTTGTTGCAGGTCCTGCACGCGGCTGGCCAGCTCTTGGCGGTCGGCCGGATGAATCAGCGTCAGCCACTGGGCCAGCGGTAAACGGGCACTTTCCAGGTGCAGGGTGAGCGCCAGTTGCGGCGCCAGTTGAACCTCGTCAATGTTGCCGAACAGCTCCCACCAACCGGTGCCCAGCAAGCCTTGCAGGGCTTCGAGTCGCTCCAGTTGTTGATGTTGATGCTGCTCGCGTAAACGCCCCAGCAGTGGTCCGGCCAGCGCTGCGGCCAGCAGCGACCAGTCACGCTCGCCAAGCTGCGGCGCCCGTTGCTGCACCGGGTAAAAACCACAGAGCAACCAGGCTGCCACACCGTGATCGTCCCGATAAGGCACCAGAAATCCGTCGGTATTACCGAAGGTCCCCTGCAACCGCGGGTGCTCGCTGAAACCATGCGCGACGTTCAAGCGCAACGGCGTATTACCGCTCAAACTGTCCAGGCTGGTGCCCAGCGGTTGGCCGGTTTGCCACAACTGCGGCGCATCGTGGGCGTTGTACTGGCTGTGGATCAGCCAGCCTTGTTCCTGATCGTCGAGCAGCGCGATGGCCACACAGGGAATGTGCCAGCGCTGGGCCAGGCCTTGAAGTTGCTCGGTCAGCACCTCGGGCAGGCGCATCAGGCTGCACAGGCGAAGCTGTTCGCTCATATGCCCGGCAAACGACTGACATTCCTCGCGGCTGTGGGCCTGTTGGCGTTCGTGCAGCAAATCACCAATGTCGAGCAACTGCAGCAGCCAGCCGTCAGGCGTCGGCTGAACCCAGCCGCGCAGGTGCAGGGTTTGGCCACCGAGGCCGGTGAAATCCAGGTCCAGGTTTTGGCCTTGCCATTCAGCGGGTGTGCCTTCGACGACCAAATGGCTGTGGGGCAGCAGGTAATCGATCAGGTGTGGGGGTTGGTCGGCGTGAGGACGCGGCGCCAACGCATGACGCAAGGGGCCACTCATTTGCAGTACCTGGCCCTGAAGGTTCAGCAGCAGGTGCAATCCGACGTTCTGAGTCACCAGGCTGAAGGACGTTTCGGGCTCATGGAATGGCGGACGATTGAGCAGTCGGCCAAAGAGCTTTTCCCCAGGTGTCAAAATTGAAGACTCGATTGTGCTGTCAGATTCGTCGGCAGATTGGGCACGGTACCGACACCTGGCAGGACGAGGAACGGAATGACTTGATTCAGCTTGCTGGTGGGGTACGTCACGCTGACCGTCAGTAAACCGGTGCCTGCGTTATAGGCCGCCTTGGCGTCCACACCAAAGGTGATGTTGAAGGTGCTTGGCACCCAGGACAGCTGCTGCTGTAAAACACTGTTTGCCAGGTTCTCCATCGCCGTTGGGTAGTTGGGCGTCTTCGGATCAAGCGCGACGCTTTGCCGGACCGCCTCGGCCGTGGCTTCATTGAATGACTGCACCAGCAACAGCGGCAGGCTGTAGCTGACGATCCCGTAGAACACCGCAAAAAAGATCACGAACACCAGGGCGAACTCAATCGCCACCGCGCCTTTTTGCTTTTTGGGGAGGCCTGATTTCATGAGTGCGTCTACCCTGACAGCGACTACGTGGTATCAGCATAGAATCATTCAGCCAAAGCGGACGATTTTTACCGGATGCAGAGTTTTGTCCTACTGATCTGGCTGGCGCTTTGCGCAGCACAGGATGTTCAGCAACGGCATATCGCCAACAGCCTGACCTTGGGCGTCGGGTTGTTGGCATTGATTTATCTGTTGTGGACCGGCACCACCTGGCTGGGTGCGCCTGACGTGCAGGGTGGGTGGGCATTGCTGCTGGCGCTGCTGTTTACCTTGCCCGGTTATGGGTTGGGGCAGTTGGGGGCCGGCGATGTGAAGCTGATGGCGACGATCGGCCTGGCGACCGACAACCTGCATTTGCTCGGCAGTTTTATCGGCGCTGGAATGTCTGGCCTGGTGTGGCTATTGATTGCTTCAAAGGTCTGGCCGCATATGAGTCAAGGGCTTAGGACCCGGCTTCAATACCTCGCTCCCGAGCTGTCAAGAAAACCACCCTTTGCGCCCTTTGTATTGATCGGCATGCTGCTGACACTGACCTGGCTCCGCTAGTCGTGCGTGCGACTAGCGCTATGTACATAGTAGGAAAGTAGGTCTACTTTCAATTCAGACCTGTACAGCTCGCCGCTGTCGGTACAGGAAGTGACAGTCTTCGGACAGGGCATGGAGGCGCACGTGAACAAGCCTACCTCTGCGGTAAAAGTGCTGGTGGTCGACGATCAACCGCTGATCGTGGAAGAGCTTTGCGAGTTTCTTGAAAGCAGCGGCTACCGTTGCGTCCCTTGTGAGTCCAGCGAGCAAGCCATCGTACGTTTTGGTGAAGACGCCGATATCGGCCTGGTCCTCTGTGATTTGCACATGCCCGGGCTCGACGGTATTCAACTGGTTCAGGAGCTGCAACGCATTGCCGGCAAGCACCGGGCATTCGAAGCCATCATGCTCACCGGGCGCGCCGACAAACAGGATGTGATCAAGGCCCTGCGCGCCGGGATCGCCGACTACTACCAGAAACCGATTGACCTGGATGAGCTGCTGGAAGGCCTGCAGCGCCAGGAAGTTGCGCTTCAGGAGCGGCAAAAAAGTGTGCAGTTGGGGCATTTGACTCAGAAGCTGCAAGACCTTTCCGAATCGATCGATGACCTTTATCAGGACCTTGATAAAGTTCGTCGTGCTCCGCTTGTGCCGTCGGGTGGGGAGGTTGATCAGATGCCGGCGATCTTTGATCAGTTGTCGCCTCGTCAATTGGATGTTGCGCGGTTGGTGGGCAAGGGGCAGACCAATTATCAGATTGCCTGTGAGTTGGGGATTACCGAGAACACGGTGAAGTTGTATGTGTCGCAGGTGTTGCGGTTGACGCATATGCATAATCGGACGCAGTTGGCGTTGGCTTTGTCGCCGGGGAGTTCTGGGGGGCGGGTTACGGCGCACTAGGTTTTGGTGTACATATCCGTTGCTGCGGTAACGGCTGCTTATGGTTTCGCCCTTACGGCGAGTCCCTTTTGTCAGACGACACAAAAGGAACCAAAAGGTCTCGCCCCGAGCGTACGGCACCTCGCTTAGGCTCGGCGTTCCCTCGCTACGGTGTCCATCAGGGGGCATCGCCTACGGTCTGCTTCGCGACGACCTCCTCTCGATGTGTCCGGCTGCGCCGTACGGCGCTGCGCGCCCACCCCCTGATGAACACCTCCACTCGGCCTGCCGAAGGGGCGGGTGGATCAAAAGCAGAGCACGGCGGCCTGACAGCCGGCCTGAGTGGTTGGGGCGTGCACAGCTTTAGATCGTTCCCACGCTCCGTGTGGGAATGCCGCCAGGGACGCTCCGCGTTCCGCTTCACGAGCTGACGCAGAGCGTCAGGGGATACATTCCCACGCAGAGCGTGGGAACGATAGAAATCTCCGACAAGTCTTTAGGGTTGCCGCTCGGAAGCGCCACCTCTAGCCTTCAAACGTCGCTGCCAATTCAGCGTCCGGGCGTCGCGGCCCGTTAACTTGATGCATAATCACTCGGCTCAACTGCAGGCGTTTTTAACGTGCTTGTTGTTGCGTGTCATGGTGGCTGTGCGCGGGATACCTTCGGGTATGCCGGGTATTCGAGTCTCGGTCCGCGAACCTGCGTACAGCTGCCACCTTCAATCGCGTCGCGGCGATCAGTGGCAGCTCCATTCAAACTCGGAGATACGCCATGATTAAAGAAACTCCCAATCCCCCCGAACACGACGACGTTTCCCCCTACGACTCCCCCGACTCAAAAAAGCTCCACGACGCTGCCCATCGCGCCCTCGATCATTACCTGAAACCGACCCTGTCGAAGCTGCGTTTCAGCGATCTGCATTCGGATCGGTTGTTTGCGGTCAACCCGGGTATCGACAATGAAAGCCTGCTGGCGAACGCTTCGGAGGACCTGGCCTCGGTCAAGGCCATGGCCGCTGACCTGGCGTTCGAGATCGAAGGGTCTCGACGCAATGTGGCGCTAGGTATTTGCAGGATGATCGACGGGATCCGGCTGTTGGTGGATCGAGCGCTGGACAATATGGACCCTGAAGAACCGGCGGAGTATGTCGTCAAACCTTAGTCGCTTGGGACTGCGATTTTTCAATGTTGAAATACGGTGTAGGACTCCCGCCGTAGCAGCTGTCGAGCCTGCGAGGCTGCGTTCGAGGACGAAGTCCTCGCAAATCCTGCGTACGCGGATTACCTGTAAAAACGCGTTGTCTGATTCAGCGACCGCTTTGCGGCCGAACGCAGCCTCGCAGGCTCGACAGCTGCTACGGGCGACTCACCCGTCGTATTTCAACGTTGTATAAAAACCTATGACGCGATTCTAAGACCCAAACGCCCGGCCAATAGCAGTGAACCCCGGGCCGGCCAAAACGATCAGCAAGGCGGGAAACAGGAACAGCATCATTACCACGGACATTTTGGCGGACATTTTCGAGATGTATTCCTGCTGGTGTGTCAGGCGCCGGTCGTCGAGCAATTGCTTGAGCGTGAGCAGCGATTTCATGGCGCCGCCGCCCTGATGGATCAGTTGCTGGAGGATCACGCAGGTGTCGGTGAGTTCATCTACCGCCAGCAGTGTCGCGGTCTGGTGCAGCTCCTGGCCGAGTTCCAGGCCGGAGTCGACCCGAGTCAGGATCAGCCGTAGTTCGCTGGTCAGCTCCGGCAGCAGTTTATGCGCCTCGCTGCTGAGCACTCGCAGTGACTGCTCTACGGCCATGCCCGATTCGAAGAGAATCCGCAGCAGTGGGATGAACGTCGAGATCTCGATGGCAATGTTTTTTTGCCGACGTTTTACCGCATAGGCCAATAGCCGTTTGGGCAAGAGATAACCCAGGCCGGCGCCCAGTAACGGCGCAAGCCAGTGGTTTTGCACGGTGGGGTAGAACACCTGTTGAAAGAACACCGCCAGCCCGAGCAGCAGCAGAGGCGTGCCGACCTGGCACGCGGCGAATAAGGAGCGCTCGCTGGATTTGCGCCAACCCAGGCGTGCGAGCAAGGTCTGGGTTTCACTGTCGATGCTGAGCGAGCGTTGGCCAAACCGGCTGTTGCCGAGTGCTAGTAGCCAGGTGCCGAAAGTGTTGTCGTGCGCCACATGCCCTTGCAGGCGTTGGGTGACGTGCCGCGCGCGTCGTCGCTGTTCCAGCAGATGGCCGAGCACCAGCGCTATGGCTCCCAGAAACAGCAAGGCGCTCACCAGTAAGGCCATCTCAGACACTCCGTAACATGCGCCACAGCGCCAGGCACCCGACGATCTGTAAGCCAACCGCGGCGATCAGCATGTGCTGGCCGGCAGGGTCGTGCCACATGCTTAGCATGTAACCGGGGTTGGTCAGCATGAAGTAACTCGCAATGAGCAGGGGCAAGGCCCCCAGTACCCAGGAGGTCATTCGTGTTTCGCCGGTCATGGCCCGAAGCTGACGGGCGCCTTGCTCGCGTTCGCGAATCAGCTTCATCAGGTTCTCCAGCAGCTCGCTGGCGTTGCCGCCGTAACGGTGATTGACCTTCAATCCCAGGGCAAACATGCGCAGTTCGTCCTGGTCGTAAAACTCGGCAAAATCGTGCACGGCGTCGGGCAGGTTGATCCCCAATTGCACGTTGCGCTGAATTCGTCCCATCGCTCTTTTAAGCGGGTCGGCGCTGGCGTCGATACTGCCCATCACCGCGTCGGCCAGGGTGCGGCCGGATTTGAGGCTGCGTATGGTGTGATCGAGCAACGGCGGCAACTGCTCGATCATTCGCCTCAGGCGACGTCGATAACGCCAGGCAATGTACAGGCGCAGAATCAAGGGTTGCAGGACTAACAGTGTCAGCAGTCCCAGCCAGCCGTCCAGCATAAAACCGAGCAGACCGATAAACACCCAAAATCCCAGCCATAGCGGCAGACGCTCGGTCGGGCGGCCCAGGCCTGCGCGCACAAAGGTGCGCTCAAGGTTGGCCCACGTCGGGTTTTCGACGATCAGTTGCGGTTGCCCCTGAGCAAGGCGATTCAGCACGCGTTCGTTGCCGGTCTTGCGCAGGCCTTGGTAGAACAGCCACATCGACAGCCCCAGCAACACCACGAACATCAGGCTCAGCAGTATCGGGCCGATCATCGCGCAAGCCTCGTCAAGTCAGTTAAGGGGCAGAGACAACTCATGGCGCAACTTGTCGCCGGCGGGGTTGAGCGCCTCGCGCAGGAAGCCGAAACCGGTCCGTCGATCGAAACGAAACAGGGTGTTGGTGACGTAGATGTCCTCGCGGATCCCCACCACTTCCACCACCTCGCTGACGCAGCGCCGGCCATCGGGCAGGCGCGTCAGTTGAATCACCACGTCGAGTGCCGCGCAAATCATCTGCCGTAGCGTGCGTTCGGCGATCTGACGTCCGGTCAGGCCCACCAACGTCTCCAGGCGCAACAGTGCGTCCTGAGCATTGTTGGCGTGGACGGTGCTCATCGAGCCGTCGTGACCGGTGTTCATGGCGGTCAGTACGTCGAGCACTTCAACGCCACGGATTTCGCCAAGGATTATTCGGTCTGGGCGCATCCGCAGGGCGTTGCGGATCAGGTCGCTGGCTTTCACTTCGCCGTGGCCCTCGGCGTTCGGCGGGCGAGTTTCCAGTCGCACGACGTGAGGGTGGCCCAGTTGCAGTTCGGCGACATCTTCGATGGTCACCAGGCGTTCGTGAGAATCGATCAGTTGACTGAGGATGTTCAGCAGTGTGGTTTTACCGGTGCCGGTCCCGCCGCTGATCAAGATGTTGCAGCGTTTGCCGACGGCTTTCTCGATGAAGTCGAAAATCGCCTGGTCAATGGTTTGCATCGCCATCAGGTCGCTGCTTTTAAGCATGTCCTTGCGGAATTTACGAATCGACAGGCACGGCCCGTCCAGCGCAATGGGCGGGATGATCGCATTGACCCGGCTGCCGTCCGGCATGCGCGCATCGACCATCGGCGACGACTCGTCCAGACGCCGCCCGAGTGGCGCGAGGATCCGCTGCATGACCCGTTCGACATGATGAGCGTCGATGAAGCGCAGGTCGCTTTGGTGCAATACACCGTCACGTTCGATGAACACCCGGTGTGGGCCGTTGACCAGGATTTCGGTCACGGTGGGGTCGCGAAGCAGTACTTCCAGTGGACCGAAACCGGTGAGCTCGTCGACGATTTCTTCCGCCAGACGCTCCATTTCGTAGCGCGAAATCGCCAGGTGCAAACGGGCAATGTATTCGGCGACCTTGTCGGTGATGAATTGCGAAAGGAGTTGGCGCGAGCCTTCCAGCAGGTTTTTCCCCGACTCTTCGATGGCATCGATGACATAACGATGCAGCACCAGTTTCAGGCCCTCGTGGTCGGTGTTGCCGATCGGGCTTTGAGTCTGTGCGCCGAAGAGTTGTTCACTGCTCATTTGTGGCCTCGCAAGCGATTCAGCCAGCTGATTTTGGGGGTGGTCAGCGTTTCAGAGTGCTTGGCCAGACGTTCACCCAAGGTGCGCAAGCTTTGGGTCAGGACCTCGCGGGGGGCCAGGTCGAACAGGGTCACGCCCTGGTTTTTGGCGTTGAGCCGAACCTCGGGGCTGTAGGCCAGGACGGCGATGACTTCGAGGCCAAAGGTCTTGCCCAGGGTGTCGGCGTCCGGGGCGGAGTGGCGCAGGTAACGGTCGACCAGCAATCGCGCGTGTTCGAGCTTCATGCCTTTTTCGCGCCACAGGTTGAGCACCGTGAGGTTGCGTCGGCAGTCGAGCACGCTCTGGTCGGTGTACCACAGTAATTTGTCGCAATGGCTGACGAAGGTGCGCAGGGCTTCGCTGTCAGGCTGGCCGGTGAGGTTCACCACGATGTGTTGAAAGTGTTGGCGCAAGGCGCTGAGCAACATGTACAGCTCGGCGGCGCTGGTGCGCTCCAGCGGTTCGTCATGACTGGCGTAGGCGAGGATTCGCAATCCGGCTTCGGCGCTGGTGAAGGCACTGTCGATCAGCGTCGCATCAAGGCGCCGCAGATGCCGCAATGCATCACCAAAATGGAACGAACTCTCCAGCCCCAACAGCGCCAGGCTGTCACCACGAGGCAGGCCGAGGTCGAGCAACAAGGTTTGCTGGCCACTCTTCTGGATCACCAGGGCCAGGTGCCCGGCGAGCAGGGCACCGTCGGCGTTGCTTTGGGTGCCAAAGAGCACCGTCAGGCCACCCATTTGGGTATTGGCTGCGACAGGCGGCAGACGTTTGCTCAGACGTCGCACCAGGCCCGAGACTTCGCTGGCGCGTGAGCCGTAGGCAACAAAATCCCGAGCCCCGGCGCGCATGGCATTGAGCACCAGCTGATTGTCCATGCCGTCGCCCAACGCGACGATGGCCAGCATCGGTTTGGCTTCCAGCGCGCCTTCGATCAACGCGCTCTGGGCCACCACATGCTCGCGGTCGAGGCCGATGAACACCAGGCTGGCGAAGGTCACGTCGACCAGCGCGAGCAGTTCGTCGAGGCTTCCGCCACCGGCGCCGACCACTTGGCCCAAGGGCGCCAGTGCGCCTTGCAACCATTCAAGGTCAGTACTGTTGCGAGTAATCGCAAGGAACGTCTGGCTCAGATTCTGGCTCATGGTGAGAGTCCGTTGCGTGTGTCGAAGTTGCCGTTTTTGAGGCCATGCACCCTTGCGCATTCAAGGGGTTTGTTGGGTGACCTGGTTGCCACGTATGACCTCGATGGCACGCCGCGACACCTCCACCGGACGCGCGTGGACGATGGTTTTCGGTGCGATGCCCTGGGCCAGTTGATTGAACTGGAATAGCTGACTGTTGGCGCTACTCAGGCGGGTGGATGAGTCGTTTTCACCGGCCCAGTATTTGGCCAGGAGCTGTTCTTCGCTGCTGCGTACGGCCAGGCGCAAGGTACCGACCTGAGTCGCCAGCATCATTCGACTGAGCAGCTGTTCGGGCACCGCCAGCACGACGCTGCGGGCCGCGATGCGGCGTTGATCCTGTTTGAGTTTTTCGTCGGCGCTGGCGGCAGGGGAGGCGGGCTTGCCGTCGTTGGTCAAGCCAAACTGTTCACCGACGCCGAGCACACGCATGGCCGGAATCACGATTTGTGCCGATTGCTGCGTGTTGATGGCGTCCTGACGCAGGAACAACAGCACGTCGACATAGTCCCCCGGGATCAGTTGTCCGGCAGCGCCGATTACTTCGTCTACTGCCACCGCCAGCGCGCGTTCATCGCTGTGGATCATTCGTGCTAGCGCGCCGCCGGCCTCGAAACTCTCGTTGCTCAGCCAGGTGCCCGCGCTCAGGCGCCGCCAGGGTGTGCGGCCAACGGCCTGGTCCAGGCTGCTCAAGCTGCCGACGGGAGCGCTGCGGAGTCTTTCCAGGGTCAGGTCGGCGGCGGTGAGGGGGGTAAACGGCAGGACATCATGCACCAGAACGACGACGGCCTGGCGCGTCTGGTCTTCGGCGCTAGCAACGGTTTTTTCCACCGCAACGGTGACAGGGGCGGTCGCTACCGGTTGCCGGCTCAGCAGCAACCCCCAGTATCCGACAATAATGGCCGCGACCAACAGTAGCCCGGCCAGACCCATGGTGACGCGGCTGTTCATGACGGCTCTCCCTTTCCTGCTGCACCATCGGCTCGTGACGTTCAACGAGTTAATTCGCAATCAGGCAGCTATGAACATGCAACTATTTGGCTATTTGAAAGTAGCGCAGCTAAATCAAAATGCCATCACTGGTCAAAAAATAACTCACAACCGTATGACAACCCCGGTCAAACCGTGGAATTTCAGGCGCCAACATTCCGGCTAATACTTTGTGATTAATTGCTTATTACAGTTGCTGGAGGAAGGTTTGTTGACAATGCTCTGGTGGCATATCGGAATCATGCCGCAATAACGTTACAGCAACGCCAATGGCGCAAAGGAGTAGTTGTATGATCCTTGAATATTTGTTGCTCAGAGCCCGCCTGTTCTTTAAGCGGACGGAAGGTGCCTCGGCAATTGAATATGCGCTGATAGTGGCGATGGTGGCCCTTGTTCTGGTGGCTTTCGTGGGGCCGATCGGTGATCAGATACTGATTGTTTTCAATACAGTTCTGACGTCTTTGGGCGGTAAGGCAATTTCTAAACCGCCACTATGACGGGCATGGCGAAACGGTGCCGTTGGTTATTGTCACGCAATGACTCACCGGTTAGCGCTACTGATGACACGTTACGCGCGGTTCCAAACTTCGTACTCAGGTGACCGGCCATGAACTCCTCTTCACCACCACGGCAACAGTTACTTCTGGTTGACGATGAAGAGGACGCGTTGCTGGAGCTTGCGGAACTGCTGGAAGGCGAGGGCTTTTGTTGCTTCAGCGCGACTTCGGTTAAATTGGCCCTGGACCACCTGACCCGCCACCCCGATATCGCTTTGGTCATCACTGATCTGCGCATGCCTGAGGAAAGCGGCATGTCGCTGATCCGGCGCCTGCGCGAACACACTTCCCGCCAACACTTACCCGTGATCGTCACCTCGGGTCATGCCGAGATGGACGATGTCAGCGACCTGTTGCGTTTGCAGGTTCTGGACCTGTTCCGCAAACCTGTCTATCACGTGCGCCTGCTGGAAACCCTGGACAATCTTTTTCCTCGGCCGAGGATTCAGAGGGTCAGTCCTTGAGCATTCGGGTCTTTCCCTGATGTAAAAACTGACGTCATTCATTTGGCATTTTTCAGTGGTGTCTAAATGATGGCACCTGTATATTCCCCGCGCCTGAACCAGCCCTCGCTGGTTGGCCGGTATGGATGCCTGAAAGAAGTTGGGCGTGCGTGCTGAAAACGCATCCTCTACCTGCTTCTGAAGGGAATCTGCATTGAACACCTCTTGTCTGCGCCGCTCGTTGTTGGCGCTTTCCGTGGCTGCCGCCGCCATTCACGGCTCTGCCATCGCCGCACCTGTCAATTACGATCTGGGTAAGGGGCCGTTGACCGATACCCAGCAGTATTACGATTCCCTCAACCTCATTGGCAGCGCGAACGTTGTTGAAAGCAACCCGAAAACACCCACCACGGCGGCGCACTTCATCGGTGTGACGACCGGGTCCGACCTGAAAAACAAGGGTTCGATCAGCATCGACGGCGCAACCCACGGCACCGGCATCAGCGTCGAGCCGGGACGTTGGGGAGGTTCACGTTTCAACTACAACCTGACCAACGAAGGCTCGATCAAGGTCAACGGCCTGGCGGATGCCGGCGAGTCTTATGGCATCAAGGATCAGGGCAGCATTGTTACCTACAACGTCCAGAATTCAGGTGATATCGCCGTCAGCGGGATGAACGCGACGGGGGTGGCCCTGATCGGTTCCCGCATGGGCAACGGGGTTATCAACGAAGGCTCCGTCACGGCCAGCGGCCCGAATGCGCGCGCGATGTTGCTCCAAGGCACCACACAAGGGATGCCGGTGTCCAACAGCCGTACGCTGAAGGCCACGGGCGCCAATGCCGTGGCGTTGACACTTGATGGTGCTACGTTCAAGCCGGACCCAAGTATCAGAACGTACAGCATTTACAACAGAGGCCTGATCTCTGGCGAAAGTCTTGGCATTCATGTCAGCAACCAGCCGGTCACCGACCGCCTCCTGTCGATCGGTCAAGGCTATGGCACGATCGAGGGCGGTGACGCGGCCATTCAGGTCGATGACGGAAAAGCTTATTTCTACTGGGATGGCGGTAACGTCAAAGGCAACCTGATGGGCCTTTCCGGCGTGAAAATCAATGGCGATGTGAATTTCGACGGTTCGACCATCAAGGCCGGCTACGTCACGGTGGAAAAGGGCGAGCTGACGCTGCAACAAGCCCACACCACGATCATCGGCGAATTTGATATGGAAGAGCCGGAATCGGTGTTGCATATGTTCCTGGGCAACGACACCAACCCCAATCTTCCGGTGCTGAAGGTCACCGGCCTGGCGGACATCGGCCCAGGTGCTCGCCTTGAGTTGAAAGCGCGCTCCGAGGACTTCCGTACGGCTGATGGTGGTACCCGCTACACCTTGATCAGCTCGGGCAAGCTGGAAGGCGGCGAGAACCTGAAAGTGTCGTCGTCCTCGGCGTTGCTGGAAGTCAAAAGCTACGGTGTCGAAGGCAATGACGTGAAGGCGCTGGTCAGCACCAAGAGCGAGGAGGTGGTCAAACAGAATGTGCTGAACGCCGGTGGTTCATCGAACGGTGCAGCGGCGGTCGGGCAAGTGTCGAGCGCGGTGATGAGTCAACTGAACGATCAGGACCCGGTGTTCAGCGCCTTCGCCAACGCCAGCAGCGATGCGCAGTTGGCGAAGCTTTCCGAAAAGCTCGGCCCGGACGTGAGCCGTGGCGTTATACAGGCGTCCACCAACGGTCAGGCACTGGTCTCGAACGCGATCAACACGCGCTCCAGCAGTGCCCGCAGCGGTTTGTCCTCGGGTGATGTGTTGGCCGAAAAAGGCGTGTGGCTGCAAGCCTTGAACAGCGACGCCGATCAAGGTTCGCGCGGCGGTGTCGCCGGTTATAGCGCCAACAGTCAGGGTGTCGCGGTGGGGGCTGACGGTCAGTTGAATGCCGACACCACGCTGGGTATCGCTTACAGCTACCTGAACAGCAACGTGACGTCCGACGCCGGGAGCAAGACCGACGTCATCGGTAACGCGTTGACGCTGTACGGCAACTGGAACCACGACAACTTCTTCGTCGACACCTCGCTGACCTATGGCTGGAACACCAACGAGTCCAAACGCTACATCGCCGGCACTCGTGCCAAGGGCGATTACGACAGTGATATCTTCGGAGTGAACGCGTTGGCCGGTTACACCTTGCGCTTCAATCAGCAGGTGTTGCTGGAGCCGCAGATCGGTGCGCGCTATGCCAACGTAGCGATCGATGCGTACCGCGAGAAAGGTAGTTCGGCCGCGCTGAGCGTCGGCAGCCAGCGTTATGAAGTGGGTGAGATGGGCCTCGGTGCACGCCTGGCCGCGGCCTTCGATGTCGGCGCCGGCAGCCTCCAACCCGAAGCCAAGGCCATGGCATGGCACGACTTCATCGGTGACCAGGCCAACACGACCTCGACCTTTGTGCTCGGCGGCACACCGTTCACCACCAGCGGTGCGAAACCTGCGCGTGACAGTTATGAACTGGGTCTGGGTGCCACCTATCGGATTGGTGCCTGGAGCGTGGGCGGTTCGTACGATTACCTGACCAGAGCCGACTTCAATGCAGACACCTTTACCGCCAAGGTTCGCTACGACTTCTGATTGATTGACTGTCACCCAAACGACCCGCCATGAGCGGGTCGTTTTGTTTGTGGCGGTAGCGGATAAGGCGCGGCGTATACTGCGCGCCTCATTCACTCAATGGAGAACAGCATGCCGGCCCCCGTCTGGTGGTTGCTTTGCCTGCCTTTTGTCGCGGGTGCGTTTTTGCCGCTGCAAGCCGGTATCAATGGCCAACTGGCCAAACAGGTGTCGAGCGTACTGGCCGCCGCGCTGATTTCGTTTTTTGTCGGCACCGTAGCGTTGTTGCTGCTGGTCCTGATCCAGCGCGAAACCCCGGCATTGGAGACACTCAAAAGCCTGACCTGGTGGCACTGGAGCGGTGGTCTGCTCGGCGCATTTTTTATTACCACGGCCGCTTTCGCCGGGCCGCGCATTGGCGCCATGCTGTTCATGGCGCTGGTGCTGGCGGGGCAACTGGGGATGGCGATGACCCTGGATCATTTCGGCTGGGCCGGGTTTCGCGAAGCCCCCGTCAGCGCCGGCAAAATTGCCGGGCTGGTGTTGGTCATGGCGGGTGTGTTTTTTATCCGGCGCGGCTGATTCGGCGCGACTGAGCTGCCTCAGGCAAGCGGTCGCCAGGTGCCGAGCATGTGTTCCAGATCCCCGGCGCCGATCACCTTGAAGTCACCGCTCGAGCCGGCAGCGCTGGCCAGCAAGTAGACCTCGCTGGGCAAACGCACCGGTTTCTTGAACTGCACGGCAATCTCGATGTTCGACGTCGGCAGATGCCCGCTCAGGGCCGCGAGGGTGCGGGCCTTGATCCACAAGCCGTGGGCGATGGCCCGGGGGAAACCGAAGAGTCTGGCGCTGACAGCGCTCAGGTGAATCGGGTTGTAGTCACCGGAAACCCTGGCGTAGCGCCGGCCAATTTCACTGGGCGCCCACCAGCGGGTGACCTCGTTCATGCTCAGGGCAGAATCCGTCGTAGGCTCAATCACCTCGCCGGGAAGCTTCACGCCTTTGCAGAGCATCTGGCTTTCGGCTTCCCAGAGCGGCCCGAGTGCGTCGTCAATCGTGGTGATCAGCTCAAACACCGCGCCCTTGGCGTGGGGTTGCAGGTTCTGCACCCGCACGCTTACCCGTACTCGAGCGACTGCGCCCAAGGGACGCAGAATGCGGATGCGATTGGCCAGGTGAACCAGCCCCAGCAATGGAAACGGAAACGCACTGGCAGTGAGCAATTGCATCTGCAAGGCGAACGCCAGCACATGAGGATAGGTCGGTGGCAACAGGCCGTTATCGGTAAACCCGCACACCTTGCGATAGGCGGCCAGGCGCTTGGGGTCAACGTTGACCCAGCAACGAAAGCCATCCTCGGGCAAGGTGGTGCCGGTGATCTTGCGCCGCGTCGCCGCTCGCCAATACAACTCGGGCATGTACGGCGTTCTGCTCTGTGAATGCCAATCTGTTTCCATGTTCAGGCCCCCAATACACTTTGCCCACACACTCGCAGCGCTTGTCCGCTGACCGCGCCGCTGCCGGGTTGGGCAAGCCAGGCCACGGCTTCAGCGACGTCTTGCGGCAGTCCGCCTTGGCCCAGTGAACTCATGCGTCGCCCCGCCTCACGCAAGGTAAACGGAACCTGCGCGGTCATTCGAGTTTCGATAAAGCCTGGGGCGACAGCGTTGATGCTGATTCCGCGCGCAGCCAACAGTGGCGCCCAGGCCTGCGCCAGGCCAATCAGCCCGGCCTTGCTCGCGGCGTAATTGGTTTGCCCGCGATTGCCGGCGATGCCGCTGATCGACGCCAGCAGAATCACCCGACCGTTATCGTGCAGGGCGCCACTGTCGAGCAGTGCTTTGGTCAGCACTTGCGGTGCATTCAGGTTCACGGCGAGCACTGCATCCCAGAATTCCGGCGTCATGTTGGCCAGGGTTTTATCGCGGGTGATGCCCGCGTTATGGACCACAATGTCGATGCCATTCGGCAATTGCTCGATCATTTGCGTGGCGGCGTCTTCGGCGCAGATATCGAGGGTGATGCTGTGGCCACCAAGGCGGGCGGCGAGGGCATCGAGGTCGGTCTTGGCCGGTGGCACATCCAGCAGCACCACCTGCGCACCATCGCGGGCCAGGGTTTCGGCGATCGACGCGCCGATCCCGCGAGCGGCACCAGTGACCAGCGCCGTGCGTCCCGCCAACGGCCGAGTCCAGTCCTGGACCTGAGTGTCGCAAGCGTTCAGCCGCACCACCTGTCCCGAGACATAAGCACTTTTGGGCGAGAGGAAAAACCGCAGCGCCCCTTCGAGTTGGTCTTCAGCCCCGGCCCCGACATACAGCAACTGCAAGGTGCCGCCACTGCGCAACTCTTTGGCCAGCGAGCGACTGAAGCCTTCGAGTGCGCGTTGGGCACTGGCGGCGAACGGGTCGCTCAAGGTCTCCGGTGCACGCCCGAAAATCACCAGATGGGCGCTGTGCTCGAGGTTTTTCATCAGCGGCTGAAAGAACTCGCGCAGTTGCTTGAGTTGCCCGGTCTGCATCAGGTCACTGGCATCGAACACCACGGCTTTGAGCTTGGGCCCATGGCCTGGAATCCACGCCTGGGCCAGCAAGGGTTCCGATCCGTAACTGTAAATCTGCTCGGTGAGTTTATTGGCGAACGCGCTGACGTTCTGTGACAACGAGCCGCCACCGATCAGCAGCGCGCCATTGACGGGGCGCAGGCGACCGGCCTCCCAGCGTTCCAGACGAACCGGCGACGGCAGGCCAAGGGCCCCGACCAGGCGGTGGCCGAGGGCCGAATTGGCGAAGTCGATATAGCGGTCAGACATGGAAGGCTCTCCGGCAGTGGGGGTTCAAGGTGTGGACCATGAATCGCGATCAGTCGTTCGATCCGCGAGATAAGGCCTACGCTTGATCACAGCAGATTAGTTTGAATCCGGGTTTTTTGTTGGTTGGCAGGGCATTCGGGTGAATGCGCAACTGGCATGGGAATGCAGTACCTGTGGGAGCGAGCTTGCTCGCGATTACGGTGTGTCAGCCGGCAAAAACTTTGAATGTGCCGGCCTCATCGCGAGCAAGCTCGCTCCCACAAGGTCCTGTTTTTACATTCAGATATTGATAGGGAGCTTTTCATGACTCAGCTGCGCCGCGTCGCGATCATCGGCGGTAATCGCATTCCTTTCGCTCGTTCCAACGGGCCGTATGCAACCGCCAGCAACCAGGCAATGCTGACGGCGGCGCTCGAAGGCTTGATCGAGCGCTACAACCTGCATGGCCTGCGCATGGGCGAAGTGGTGGCGGGGGCGGTGCTCAAGCTTTCCCGGGACCTCAACTTGACCCGCGAATGCGTGCTCGGCTCGCGGTTGTCACCCACCACCCCGGCCTACGACATTCAGCAGGCCTGCGGCACAGGGCTGGAAGCGGCGTTGCTGGTGGCGAACAAGATTGCCCTGGGGCAGATCGACTGCGGCATTGCCGGTGGTGTCGACACCACGTCGGATGCGCCGATCAGTGTCAGCGACGGCTTGCGCAAGATTCTGCTGCAAGCCAACCGGGCCAAGAGCACCGGCGACAAGCTGAAAACTTTCCTGCAATTGCGCCCCCGGCATTTGATCCCCGAGTTTCCGCGTAACGGCGAGCCGCGTACGGGGCTATCGATGGGGCAGCATTGCGAATTGATGGCGCAGACCTGGAACATTCCCCGTGCCGAGCAGGATCAACTGGCGCTGGAAAGCCACCAGAAAATGGCCGCGGCTTACGCCGAAGGCTGGCAGAACGATCTGATGACCCCGTTCCTCGGCCTGACCCGCGACAACAACCTGCGCCCGGACGTGACGCTGGAAAAACTTGCGTCGTTGAAACCGGCATTCGAAAAGAGCGGTAAAGGCACGCTCACCGCCGGCAACTCGACACCGCTGACCGATGGCGCGTCGCTGGTGCTGCTCGGCAGTGAGGAATGGGCGAAAGAGCGCGGCTTACCGATCCTCGCTTACTTGCGCGACGGCGAAGCGGCGGCGGTGGATTTCGTCAATGGCGCCGAAGGATTGCTGATGGCGCCGGTCTACGCGGTGCCGCGTTTGCTGGCACGTAACGGCCTGACCTTGCAGGACTTCGACTATTACGAAATCCACGAAGCCTTCGCCGCGCAAGTGCTCTGCACCTTGAAGGCCTGGGAAGACCCGGACTACTGCAAAACCCGACTCGGCCTTGACGCCGCGCTAGGCTCGATCGACCGCAGCCGGCTCAACGTCAAAGGCAGTTCACTGGCGGCCGGGCATCCGTTTGCCGCGACCGGCGGGCGAATCGTCGCCAACCTTGCCAAGTTGCTGGACGCCGCCGGGAAGGGGCGCGGATTGATCTCGATCTGCGCCGCCGGCGGTCAGGGTGTGACGGCGATTATTGAGCGCTGAGGGCCGCCGTATTTTGTTGCTCGGCCAATACCCGATTGCGATTGGCATAACTCTCGGCCATCACCGAACAGACGACCAGTTGCAGCGGGTGATAGATCATGATCGGCAACAGGATCAGACCCAGCCCCGGGTTGGCGCCGAAGATCAGCGCGGCCATCGGTGCCCCGGCGGCCAGGGACTTTTTGCTGGCGCAGAACACTGCGGCGATCTCGTCGGCGGGGCTGAACTTCAGGGCTCGGGCGGTGCGGGTGGTCATCCACAGAATGATCGCCAGCAGCACGGCACTGCCGACCAATGCGCTGAGAATCACCGTGTTGCCCTGTTGCTGCCACATCCCGGAAACCATCGAGTTGCAGAACGCCGCGTAGACCAGCAGCAGGATCACCAGTTTGTCGACGATGTTGGTGTAGCGCTTGTGGCGACTGAAAAACTTGCCGAACAGCGGCCGCAGTAACTGACCCAGTACCAGCGGCAGCAGCAACATGACGCAGAGATCGAGCAAGGTTGAGCCCAGATCGATGCCGCCGGCACCGCTGCCCACCACCAGGCTCACCAGCAACGGCGTGAGGAAAATCCCCAGCACGCTGGACAGGCTGGCGTTGAGAATCGCCGCCGGCACGTTGCCGCCGGCGCTGCCGGTCAAGGCTACGGAAGAGGAAATGGTCGAGGGCAGGGCGCACAGGTAGAGGAACCCGAGCATCAGCAGCGACGGAATGTGTGAACCCAGCAGCTTGTCGCTGACCAGCCAGATCAGCGGGAACACCAGAAAGGTGAAGCTCTGGACCATCAGGTGCAGGCGCCAGTTTTTCAATCCGTGGCGGATCTGCTCGCTCGACAGGTTGACCCCGTGCAGGAAAAACACCAGGAACACGCCGATATTGATCACCCACTCGGCGTGCATCGTGCCACCCGTCGCACCGAAGCGCGGGAAGATGTACGACAGCAGCGTGGCGATCAGCATCCCGCAGAGGAACCAGTCGGTGACCACGCGTTTGAGGTGTTTGAAGGCATGCATGACGGGCACCGAAGGCATTGTAAGAAGAGATGACCTAGCCTAAGGTCAAGACTTCCGCCCGTCTTGCGACATAAGGCCAATCAATGCCGGCTAACGGACAAGTTTCCCTCGAACGGACCATCCCGACCCTGACGGCGTTGCCGCGCCCGCTGTTTGCCCGTGCGGAAAGCCTCAGCGCCGGCTCGTGGACGCCACCTCATCGCCACGATTGGGTGCAGTTTTCCTACGCTATCAGTGGCGTGCTCGGCGTACACACCGCCGAGGGCAGTTTCTTTGCGCCGCCGCAGTGGGGGATCTGGATTCCGGCTGACCTGGAACACCAGGTGGTGACCTCGATGCGTGCGGAAATGCGCAGCCTCTATGTGCGGCGCGAGGCATGTGCCTGGGCGGACGAGCGTTGCCGGGTGCTGGAAGTCACGCCGCTGGCGCGAGAGCTGATCAAGAGTTTTTGCCTGCTGCCGGTGGACTATCCGGAGGGTGACAGCCGCGAAGCACGCCTGGTCGAGGTGCTGCTGGATCAGTTGGCGAGCCTGCCGGAAGTCGGGTTCTCTCTGCCGTTGCCACGTCACCCGCGTTTGCTTGGGCTGTGCAACGAACTGATCGAAAGCCCCGGGCAGAACGTGACGTTGCAGGTATGGGCCGAACGATTGGGGACTTCGGAGAAAACCTTGATGCGCCTGTTCCAGCGTGAAACCGGATTGAGCTTTCGCAGCTGGCGCCAGCGTATGCGGTTGTTGTCGTCATTGAGTTTGCTGGAAGACGGCAACAGCGTGACCACGGCGGCGCTGTCCAGCGGCTATGACTCGACGTCGGCGTTTATTGCAGCGTTCAAAGGATTGTTCGGGTTTACCCCGGGAGAGTTGTTCAAGCAGTAACACCGCCAAACTAATGTGGGAGCGGGCTTGCTCGCGAAGAGGCCATCACATTCAACATCTCAGTTGACTGACAGTCTGCTTTCGCGAGCAAGCCCGCTCCCACATTGGATCTGTGTTGTCCGCGAAGGTCAGGTGCGGAACCGTCGCACCAACCCATCCAGCTCATTCGACAACCCCGCCAGACTCTGCGAGTCGAGCCGTGCCGAGTTGGCCAGTTCGGCCACCAGCTGCGCATCGCCATGGATCTGGCTGATGTGCCGATTGATGTCTTCGGCGACCTGATGCTGTTCTTCCGCGGCGGTGGCGATCTGAGTGTTCATGTCGCGGATCACGTCCACCGATTCGCGAATCTGCCCGAAACTGTTGCGCGCTTCGCCGATCCGGTTGACCGACTGTTGCGATACCTCAAGGCTGGCGTGCATCTGCTGGGTGACCTGACTGGTGCGCTTGGCCAGGTTGCCGAGCAGTCCGTCGATTTCCGCGGTGGAGTCGGCCGTGCGTTTGGCCAGTGCGCGAACCTCATCGGCCACCACCGCAAAACCGCGACCTTGCTCGCCAGCACGGGCCGCTTCGATCGCGGCGTTCAGTGCCAGCAAGTTGGTTTGTTCGGCGATGGAGCGAATGGTGCCGAGGATCGACTGAATGTCATTGCTGTCGCGTTCCAGCTGCTGCATCGACTGCGCCGATTGTTCGATTTCCTGGCTCAACTTGTCGACGCTGTGCACGGCGGCATCGATCTGTTGTTGACCCTCACGGGCCTGACGCTGGCCGCTGTCGGCCGACTCGGCGGCCTGGCTGCAGGAGCGCGCGACTTCGTTGGCGGTGGCGACCATCTCATGGAAGGCCGTAGACACCATGTCCACCGCTTCACGTTGGCGCCCGGCGGCGTCGGCCATGTCGCTGGAGACCTGGGTCGCGCTTTGCGAGTTGGCGAGAATTTTGGTCGCAGCGCCGCCGATGTGCTGGATCAGGCTGCGAATCGCGGCGAGGAACTGGTTGAACCAGTTGGCCAGTTGCGCGGTTTCGTCGCTGCCACGGATCTGCAGGTTCTGGGTCAGGTCGCCTTCACCTTGGGCGATGCCTTCCAGACCGCTGGCGACGCTGCGGATCGGCCGCACGATGAGGCTGGCGAAACTGGCGCCGACCACGGCGAAGAATACGGCCAGTACGGCGGCGATGATCGCGATCAACCAGGTCAGCGCAGTGGCGGAGCTCATCACGTCGGTTTGCTTGATCAGGCCGATGAAGGTCCAGCCCAGTTGCTCCGACGGCCAGACGTTGGCCATGTAGCGCTCGCCGTTCAATTCGACCTCGACCAGGCCTTTGCCGGCCTTGGCCAGTTGTGCGTAACCGTCGCCCAGGCTGCTCAGCGCTTTGAAGTTGTGCTCCGGCTGTTTCGGGTCGACCAGCACGGTGCCGTTGTTTTCCATCAGCATCAGGTAGCCGGATTCACCGAGCTTGATCTGTTTGACGATCTCGGTGAGCTGCTTGAGCGTCACGTCGATGCTGACCACGCCGCCATTGGTGCCGAGCTTGTTATCAATGGTGCGCACGGTACTGACGTAAGTCGCATCATCCTGGGCCCAGTAATAGGCCTCGGTGCGAAACGGTTTGCCCGGTTTGGCTTGCGCTGCCTTGTACCAGGGACGCTGGCGCGGGTCGTAGTTGGCCAGTTTCGGGTCATCGGGCCAGGACACGTAACCCCCGGCACTGGTGCCAATGATGGCGTACGCGTATGACGGATGACTGGCGCCCAGGTCTTGCAGCAAGGCAAACACCTGCTTGTCCATCTCGCCTTGCGGAATCTCCGTTGCGTTGGCGCTCATGTAGGTCTTGAGGCTGGCGTCGCTGTTTTTGATCAACGGCTGGGAGGCCAGGTAGTTGACGTTCTGGCTGATGCCGTCGAAGAAAAGTTGCATGGCATTGCTGACCTGGCGGATCTCTCGACCGCTGCCGTCGACAAAGTTTTCTTTGGCATCGCTGCGCAGGTTCATGACCACCAGGGTGGCGACCAGCACAACCGGCAAGCAGGCGATGACTGCGAACGCCCACGTCAGTTTTTGTTTGATGTTCATCCGCGCTCCAGATTTTTTTTCTTATTAAGCCCACGTAGTGCTGATGACTCGCGGATTGTCGGACAAATTCCTTTCTCTATTAGGACTTCGGCTGCTTGGGGCGGAAATTAAGGGCTATTGGTAAAAATCCTACAAAGAATGGCTTGGCTGATCTCAGGCGCTGTCGCAAATGCCTGCTGATCCAGTCGCTAACGTGCGGCTGACTCTCGGCTATGATCTTCGTCGCTCAGCAGGATTTGCCTGACTAATCTGGCACATTGGGTGCATCTGCAACGTTCATAGGTCGGCAACCCCTCCCCGACAGGAGAGGATTGCCGTATAACGAATGACATTCGCGTGTTTGGTAATAAAGGACCCACAATAAAAGCTGATGAAGACTCCAAAACGCATTGAACCGCTGATCGAGGACGGTCTGGTTGACGAGGTGCTGCGCCCACTCATGAGTGGTAAAGAAGCAGCTGTTTATGTGGTGCGCTGCGGCAACGAGTTACGTTGCGCCAAGGTTTACAAGGAGGCGAATAAACGAAGTTTTCGTCAGGCGGCCGAGTATCAGGAAGGTCGCAAGGTCCGTAACAGCCGTCAGGCTCGCGCGATGGCCAAGGGCTCCAAGTTCGGTCGTAAAGAAACCGAAGACGCCTGGCAGAACGCCGAGGTTGCGGCATTGTTCCGTTTGGCCAGTGCCGGGGTGCGAGTGCCCAAGCCGTTCGACTTCCTGGAAGGCGTGCTGCTGATGGAGCTGGTGGCGGACGAGTACGGCGATGCCGCGCCGCGTCTCAACGACGTGGTGCTGGAAGCGGATCAGGCGCGTGAGTACCACGCCTTCCTGATTTCGCAGATCGTGCTGATGCTGTGTACCGGTCTGGTGCACGGTGACCTGTCCGAGTTCAACGTATTGCTGACCCCGGACGGCCCGGTGATCATCGACCTGCCCCAGGCAGTTGACGCTGCCGGCAACAACCACGCGTTCAGCATGCTGGAGCGCGATGTGGGCAACATGGCCTCGTACTTCGGGCGCTTTGCGCCGGAGTTGAAGCGGACCAAGTACGCCAAGGAAATGTGGGCCCTGTATGAAGCCGGCACCCTGCACCCGGCCAGCGTCCTGACCGGTGAGTTCGACGAGCCGGAAGAGCTGGCGGACGTAGGCGGCATCATGCGTGAGATCGAGGCCGCGCGCCTTGACGAGGAACGTCGACAAGCGGTTCGCGCCGCAGACGACGCACCGCCAGGCAAAACCGAAGAACCGCCTCCACCGTGGATGCAGTGATCGGTTGACGAAAAACCCGGCTTTGGCCGGGTTTTTTGTGTGTGCTTGCCCAAAAATGAAATTCAACACAGAACCACTGTGGGAGCGAGCTTGCTCGCGATGGGGCCATTACTTTCAACATCATTGTTGACTGTCAGTCCGCTATCGCGAGCAAGCTCGCTCCCACATGAGTATCCGCAGGTTGTTAAATCGCGTTAACTGCACGACACCCAAGGCAACGCTCGGTCAAGGATGATTGTGAACACCGACCTTACGCACGAAGAATCCACCCGCAACGCCCAACTGATCATCGCGGCGCGACTGGTCTCGGACTTCGGTGCGTTTCTCAATATGGTGGCGCTGGCCACTTACGTTTACCTGCTCAGCAACAGCGCCATGAGTGTCGGGATCTTTCTCGCCAGCCGCGTGGCCGGTGGGATTTTCGCCAGTTTGATCGGCACGACATTTTATCGTCGCTGGATCGGGCGCCTGCCGCTGATAGCCTTCGATCTGCTGCGTGCCGGGCTATTAGGCCTGTTGCTGGTGCTGCCGGTGTCGCAGCAAGCGCTGCTCTTGCCGGTGATCGCTTTCGGCCTGGGGTTCGGCAACTCGATGTTTGCCATCGGCCTCAACAGTCAGTTGCCGCACATGATCGCTGGAGAGCAATTGCTCAAGACCAACGCCTGGATCACTTCGGCGTCGTCCGCCGCGATGGTTGGTGGGAGTCTGGTGTCCGGGCTGTTGGTGGCCGGTTTCGGCTTCGAAACGGTGTTTGCGCTGAACGTCGTCACTTATCTGTTGGCGGCGCTATTCATCGTGGCGTTACGGTTCTCCAGATCTGCACCGAATGCCGAGCCAACCCACAAGGGCGCCGAATGGACCGCGCTACGCCAAGGCCTGCGCGGCTCGCCGGTCATCGCCGCGATGCTCGCGCTGGCGATGGCCGACACCCTCGGCAGTGCCGCGCACAACGTGGGTTTTCCGATCATATCCAGGCTGCTGACACCCGAGTCGGCCAGTACCACGCTGGGCCTGATGCTGGCGGTGTGGGCGTGTGGCAAGTTGATCGGGGCGCGGGTGGCCAGCCGCTTGCCAGGTTCGGAAAATTCGAACCTGGAGCGGCGGTTCTTTTTCGGCGTGTTGTTGATGTCCAGCGGCTTCATCCTGATGTTCCAGCAACAGAGCCTCTACGGCTTGCTGCTGTTTGCGTTGCCGGCGGGGCTGGGGGATGGCTTTTCCGAGGTCGGGCTGATGTCGCGCTTGCAGCGTGAACCGGACAGCCTGCGCCTGCCGATTTTCAGCTTTCTGACCTTGCTGCAAATGACCGGGTTCGGCGTCGGCATGTTGATCGCCGCGCCGTTCTATAACGTGTGGACACCCGGTGCGGTGGTACTGCTGTTTCACGGGATCCCCCTCAGCACCTTGCTGGTGCTGAAGGTTTTGGCGATCAGGAGCGAGCGGGCTCGACGCAGCAGCCCGACGCCAGTTCCTTGAGAATCGGACAGTCCGGGCGGTGATCGCCATGACAGTGTTCCACCAGATCCTGCAAGGTGTCGCGCAACTGGCCGAGTTCGCGGATTTTCTGGTTCAGCTCGTCGATGTGCTGACGGGCCAGTGCCTTGACGTCGGCGCTGGCCCGTTGGCGATCCTGCCAGAGGGTCAACAGTTTGCCGACCTCTTCCAGGGAAAACCCGAGATCGCGTGAACGCTTGATGAACGCCAGGCTGTGCAGGTCGTCGTCGCCATAGATGCGGTAGCCGCTGTCGGTGCGATGGGCTGCCTTGAGCAGGCCGATCGATTCGTAATAGCGAATCATCTTGGCGCTCAGGCCGCTGTGTCTGGCTGCTTGGCCGATGTTCATTCCGTGCCCTCCAGGTCTTTCGGCTTCCAGGTCTTGAGCAGTAAAGCATTGCTCACCACGCTGACGCTGGACAAGGCCATCGCCGCACCGGCGATCACCGGGTTGAGCAAGCCGAAAGCTGCCAGCGGAATGCCAATCAGGTTGTAGACGAAGGCCCAGAACAGGTTCTGGCGGATCTTCGCGTAGGTCTTGCGGCTGATTTCCAGTGCTGCCGGCACCAGGCGTGGGTCGCCGCGCATCAAGGTGATCCCGGCTGCGTGCATCGCAACGTCGGTGCCGCCGCCCATGGCGATGCCGATATCTGCCGCTGCCAGCGCCGGAGCGTCGTTGATGCCGTCGCCGACCATCGCCACGACGCCGGTCTTTTTCAGCTCAGCGACGGTCGAGGCTTTTTCGGCTGGCAACACTTCGGCATGTACATTGCTGATGCCCAGTGCTTGTGCAACCACTCGGGCGCTGCCACGGTTGTCACCCGTCAGCAGGTGACTGCCGATGTGTTGCTCATTGAGTGCTTCGATGGCGTGCAACGCGCCAGGCTTGAGGGTGTCGCCAAAGGCGAACAGGCCGAGCACCTTGGGTTCGGGGCTTTGTTCGATCAGCCATGACAAGGTTCGACCCTCGGCTTCCCAGGCGTTGGCGGATTCGCTGAAGGGACCGGCGTTCAAGCCGCTTTCTTCCAGCAGACGGCGATTACCCAGCGCCAATTGGCGACCTTCCAGCGTGCCGGCAATGCCGCGACCGGTCAGTGATTGGCTGGCGCTGACATCGGCCACCGGCAAGTCACGCTCGGCGCAGGCGTCGAGCACGGCTTTGGCCAGCGGGTGTTCGCTGCCGCGTTGCAGGGCGCCGGCCTGTTGCAGCAGGGTCGCTTCGTTGCCGTCGATGGCACTCAAGTGAGCGATGCGCGGTGTGCCGGACGTCAGTGTGCCGGTCTTGTCGAACACCACCACGCTGACTTCATGGGCGCGCTCCAGCGCTTCGGCGTCCTTGATCAGAATGCCGTGGCGCGCGGCCACACCGGTGCCTGCCATGATCGCGGTCGGTGTTGCCAGGCCGAGGGCGCAAGGGCAGGCGATCACCAGCACCGCGACCGCGTTGATCACCGCCGTTTCCAGCGGTGCGCCGTACAGCCACCAGCCGATCAAGGTCGCCAGTGCTAAAAGCAGCACGACGGGGACGAACACCTGGCTGACTTTATCCACCAGCTTTTGGATCGGTGCCTTGCCGGCCTGTGCGTCTTCGACCAGCCGGATGATTCGCGCCAGGACAGTTTCCGCGCCAAGGGCTTGAGTCCGCACCAGCAGCCGGCCTTCGCCATTGATCGCACCACCAGTCACCTTGTCGCCGGGTTGTTTCGGCACCGGCAGGCTTTCGCCGCTGATCAGCGCTTCGTCGGCGTGGCTCTGGCCTTCAATCACTTCACCGTCCACCGGGAAACGTTCACCGGGTTTGACCAGCACCAGATCGCCTAGGCGCAACGCGCTGATGGCAACGTCTTGTTCACGGCCATCGATCACCTGAATTGCTCGCTCCGGCCGCAAGGCTTCGAGGGCGCGAATGGCGCTGGCGGTCTGGCGTTTGGCGCGGCTTTCGAGGTATTTGCCGAGCAACACCAGCGCGATCACTACCGCCGAAGCTTCGAAATAAAGATGCGGCATGCTGCCGGCGCTGGCGGTGGCCCACAGATAAATGCTCAAGCCATAACCGGCGCTGGTGCCCAAGGCCACCAGCAGGTCCATGTTGCCGGCGCCCGCGCGAACGGCCTTCCATGCAGCGACATAAAAGCGTGCACCGAAGATGAATTGCACTGGCGTCGCCAACGCAAACTGCGCCCAGGCCGGGAGCATCCAGTGCAGGCCAAACGGCTGCACCAGCATTGGCAGCACCAGTGGCAAGGCCAGCACGATTGCCAGCAGCAGGCTCCAGCGCTCATGGCGCAGCCGTTGTTGCTGATCGTTGTCAGTGGACTGCTCGGTTTCCCAGACGCTGGCGGTATAACCGGCCTTGCTGACTGCGCCGATTAATACTTGAGGGTCGATCTGACCGAGCAGTTCGAGGTGCGCGCGTTCGTTGGCGAGGTTGACGCTGACGCTGTTCACCCCGGCGATTTTTTTCAAGGCACGTTCGACCCGACCGACACACGAGGCGCAGGTCATACCGCCAATGCTCAATTCGAGGCTGTGCGCGGGCACGCTGTATCCGGCTTGCTGCACCGCTTCCATCAGCGCTGGCAAACTGTCGCGAGGGGCCTGGACGCGCGCTTGCTCGGTGGCCAGGTTGACGCTAACGCTGCTTGCGCCAACAACTTTGCTCAACGCACGCTCGACACGTCCCGCGCAGCTGGCACAGGTCATGCCGGATATCGGCAGATCGAAGGTGGTGGAATCGGACATCGGTCTTACTCCCTGTAGAGATGACCTACAGGATCAACCTTGCCACGCGGGCAAGGTCAAGCGCCATCGTAAGGGCACTACAAAACCGTGGGAGCGCGGCTTGCGCGCGATGAACGATGACGCGGTTGGCCTGAACCACCGCGTTGCCTGCATCGCGGGCAAGCCACGCTCCCACAGAAAACGGGTGGATCAATACCCCAATGCGGCGGGCTTGAGGTACATGCCTTGCTGGTTCATGGCGATGCGGAATTTCAACAGGTCACCCGCCCGCAGCGTGATGTTCTGCGAACCCGGGGCCAGCATCCCGGCACTGCAACCTGGCGCCTGGCCGGGCAGCAGTTTTAGCCGCAAGGAGTAGTTGCCCGGTGGCAAATTGAACGAGGTGCTTTGTTCCTGGAACAACCGCGCCGACAACTGATCCTGGATGTACACGCCAATCTCGCACGAGGTCGCGACTTCCAGGCGCTCGCGAGAAATGATCAGCACACCGTAGTCTTCGGCGCTGGCCGAGGGCGCGGCGGCGAAAAGACTGAGCATGCCGAATAGGCTGAAAGCTGACCAGCGCATGGCTGCATCTCCTGCTTTTGAGTCATTGATGGCGAAGCTTGGCCGAGCGCGACGATGATTGCCAGCCCGGCAGATCACAGCAGAACTTGACCTTGCCACCGTGGCAAGCTCAAGACTGGTTTCAATCTCATCAAAGGAGCTGCCTCATGCAAGTATTCAACGTTCAAGGAATGTCGTGCGGTCACTGTGTTCGGGCCATTACCGAGGCGCTGCAAGCCAAGGATCCGGCGGCCAGTGTCCGGGTCGATCTCGCGGCGAAGGAAGTCGGCGTGGAGAGCGCGTTGTCGACAGAGCAGGTGATCAACCTGATCAGCGAAGAAGGCTACGCGGTCACGCTGGCCTGAACCTTTTTAATAGTTAGCGACCTATCGGAATGTTCAAGGCGTCCACGCGCGGCTAGACTGTCGGGCTGCTGACTGACGTATAACTGGACGCCTGATGAACCTCCGTACCATTCTGATTCTTGGCGCCCTGAGCGCTTTCGGGCCGCTGGCCATCGATTTCTATCTGCCAGCCTTCCCGGCCATGGCGGCAGCTTTCGGCACGGATGAAAAACACGTCCAGTTGACCCTGGCAGCTTATTTCCTCGGCCTGTCGATTGGTCAATTGGCTTACGGCCCGGTGGCCGATCGCTTCGGCAGGCGCATGCCATTGCTGGTGGGCGTCGGTCTGTTCACCCTGGCATCGCTGGTGTGCGCGTTTGCGCCGAGCCTTGAGTGGCTGATCGCGGCCCGTTTCGTTCAGGCGTTGGGTGGCTGCGCCGGGATGGTGATTTCCCGCGCGGTGGTCAGCGACAAGTGCGACGCGGTGGGTTCGGCGAAAGTCTTTTCTCAACTGATGCTGGTAATGGGCCTGGCCCCGATTCTTGCGCCAATGCTTGGCGGTCTGCTGGTCAACCTGTATGGCTGGCAGTCGATCTTTATCGCCTTGACGGTGTTCAGCGCATTGTCGGCCCTGGCGGTTGCGCTAGGCCTGCCGGAAAGTTTGCCGGCCAACCAGCCGCGACAGCCGTTGTCGGGTGCTTTGCGTCAATACGGTCGTCTGCTCACTGACAGGATCTTCCTCGGTCATGCCTTGACCGGTGGCATCGCGATTGCCGGGATGTTTGCCTACATCGCCGGCTCGCCTTTCGTGTTCATCAAGCTATACGGTGTCCCGGCCGAGCACTTCGGCTGGTTGTTCGGCACCAATGCGGCGGGCTTCATTTTGGTGGCGCAGGTCAACGCCCGGTTGCTCTCCAAACGCGGCCCGGCCTTTTTGCTGGCGCGCACCGTATGGATTTATCTGGCGGCAGGCCTGAGCTTGCTGGCGGTCAGTTCACTGCATACCGAGCATTTGTGGCCGTTGCTGATCCCGCTGTTCATCTGCATCGCAAGCCTGGGTTGCATCATTCCCAATGCCTCGGCGTGTGCGATGAGCGGACAGGGCGCGCGCGCAGGCAGCGCTTCGGCGATGCTCGGTTGCTTGCAGTTCAGTGTTGCAGCAGGCGCGGCGGCGTTGGTCGGCGTGCTGCACGACGGCACAGCGATGCCGATGGCGATGGTCATCAGCCTGTGCGGAATATTAGTGGTGAGCGTCGCGATGCTCACCCGCCGGCTGCAGGTTGCCCGGGCAGCGCAAGCCGTGACTTGAGTCAGCCGGTTGCTCGTTGCTGGCGTTCGGGGAGTTGATGAGGGGCGTGCAAGCGAGCCTCGAGGGTCGAGGTAAAAGCGCGAGCTTCGGCTTCACTGCGGAAGTTCACCGCGTGGTTGTCCAGGCGGACCTGCCACTGGGATTTTGCCAATTCTTTTATCAGGATCTTCATTGCTGACTTCCTCACCTAAAAGACTGCACTGCGGGAGGCTCGATTGTAGACCTGAATCAAATAGGATTTGTGACGCGTATCAACTCCTCGGACTGACGGTGCGTTTCGTTTCTGAAACAGCAAGCGGAACACACCGTCTTCTAAACCCCTAGAAGCCTTCGAGGACGATCTTGCCCTTGGACGTGCCGCTTTCCAGCAGTGCATGGGCACGGCGCAGATTGGCGGCATTGATCGTGCCAAAGTGTTCGCCGACCGTGGTTTTCAATGTGCCCGCGTCGATCAGCTCGGCCACCCGGTTCAGCAGCTTGTGCTGTTCGAGCATGTCGGCAGTTTCGAACAGCGAGCGGGTGTACATGAATTCCCAGTGCAACGACAGGCTCTTGCGTTTGAGCTTGGTCACGTCGAGTGCCTTCGGATCATCGATCAGCGCAAGCTTGCCTTGAGGCGCGAGGGCTTCGACCAGTTGTTCGAAGTGCTGATCGGTTTCGGTCAGGCTGGCAACGTGAGTCACCTGAGGGTGACCGGCGCGCTTGAGTTCTTCGCTCAGCGGTTGGCTGTGATCAATTACCAGGTCGGCGCCCAGTTCGCGTACCCAGCTTTGGGTCTGCGGGCGAGAGGCAGTACCGATGACTTTCAGTGCGGTGAGCTGACTGGCCAGTTGAGTCAGAATCGAGCCCACGCCACCAGCGGCCCCGACGATCAGCAGGCTTTGGCCTTGATCGGTTTTGCCTTCGCGCACTTGCAGGCGTTCGAACAACAACTCCCATGCGGTGATCGCGGTCAGCGGTAGCGCGGCGGCTTCGGCGAAGCTCAGGGACTTGGGCATATGGCCGACAATGCGCTCGTCTACCACATGCAGTTCACTGTTGCCGCCTGCGCGCGCGATGGAGCCCGCGTAGTAAACCTTGTCACCGGCCTTGAACAGACTGACGTCGCTGCCGACCGCCTTGACCACGCCGGCCACATCCCAGCCCAGCACTTTTGCGACACCCTCATCGGGCGCGACATTCTGGCGAACCTTGGTGTCCACCGGATTGACCGAGATGGCTTTGACTTCAACCAGCAAATCCCGTGGGCCTGCAACCGGCTCGGGCAGTTCGATGTCCTGCAGCGATTCTGGATCGTTGATGGGCAGCGAACGGTAGTAGGCAATGGATTTCATGGGGAGTTTCTCACGGGTTATTCGATGGCATGGATGATTGGTGATTTCTCTTGAAGATAAAACCGGCTAAAAGAACAGTCTCTTTCAATATTTTTTTGATAATGCAGGTGGGGTGATGCTGCGTTTCGATGACTTGCAGTTGTTCGTCCGGGCTGCGGACCTGGGTAGTCTGTCTGCGGCGGCGCGGGTCATGGACCTGTCGGCGGCGGTGGCCAGCGCCGCGTTGAAGCGGATCGAACAGCAATTGGGCGCGCGGTTGCTGGCGCGTTCGACTCGCAGTCTGCGTCTGACTGCAGAGGGCGAGGGCTTTTTGGAGTACGCCCGCGCGGCGCTGAGCAATCTGGATGAAGGACGTCGTTTACTGGCCAGCGGACAGGATCAGGTCAGCGGCGTATTGCAGCTGTCGGCACCTTCGGACTTCGGTCGCAATTTGCTGCTGCCGTGGCTGGACGAATTCCAGCGTGAGCATCCAAAACTGACGGTACGCCTGCTGTTGGGCGACCGGATTGCCGACCTGTTCCGCCAACCGGTGGACATTGCCCTGCGCTACGGGGAGCCGGAAGACTCGAGCCTGGTGGCGCTGCCGATCGCCCCGGACAACCGTCGTGTGTTGTGTGCTGCACCGCACTATCTCGCGCGGCATGGCGAACCGCGCCAGCTGGAGCAACTGGCCCAGCACAATTGCCTGTTGTACATGCTGGGCAGTCGGGTTCACGACCACTGGAGTTTTCATGACGGCAAGCGGGAGGTGAGCCTGACCGTCAGCGGTGATCGTTTCAGTGATGATGCGGACGTAGTGCGTCTATGGGCGGTGGCTGGTGCCGGAATTGCCTACAAGTCCTGGCTGGATGTAGCCGGCGATGTCCTGGCCGGGCGCTTGAAAGTGCTGATGCCGGCGCTGCGCTGTGAGCGTGCACCGCTGAATTTGCTGTGCGCGCATCGCGCTCAATTGAGTAAGCCAGTGAACCTGCTGAGTGAAATGCTCAAATCACGATGTGCCCAATTGTCGGCTCAATCGCCAGCAATGATCGGTGCGGGCGAGTAGTCGCACGCAAATAGGGAAAATTCTGGCAGGAACTATCACCTCCAAAAGCTTCCGGCCGGCAGGAACCGAAGATCATCGCGCATATACTAGGGGCTGCCTGGTGTCGCACCGTTGCCGGCGACGTTGCGATGTCTCGCTCAAAGCGGTTGGACGCTGTGCTGATCGTTGTTGAGCCCGGTCGGGGTTTTCGAAGAGGTTCGTCGCATCCGTTGCTTATACCGCCCGGCTTTTGGCGGTTTTCACGCCTTGGCCGGCAGCACATTACTGGTCAAGATGTCCCAGAGCAGTAGACAAATGATTCAACAGGGAGTGAATACATGGAACATGCACCTTGCATCAGTCAGATAGCCACGTTGCTGGCAGACCCGAAGCGTAGCGCAATGATGTGGGCCTTGATGGACGGTACTGCACGGCAATCCGAGGAGTTGGCTTTGCTGGCAGGCTTGTCGCCGTCATCGGCCAATGCGCACCTGGGGCGTTTGTCCAGCGGTGGACTGTTGAAAGTCGAGGAGCGTGGGCGCAAGCGGTTTTTCCGGCTTGCAGCTCCCGAAATCGGTGCGGCGGTTGAAGCGCTGGCCAGCGCCACTCTGGCCAGCCTGCCAGGCAAGGTTCCAGAGTTGCTCAAGCGCACCAGCCCATCGACGAAAGTGCGTACGGCGCCTTCGTCATTGCTTCGGGCCAGGCTCTGTGATGACCATCTGGGGGGAAGCCTGGCAGCCGATCTGTATCAGCGAATGCTCGATGCCGGCTGGATCGAACAGCTGGACAAGCGTGTCATCGTGACCCACAAAGGCGCCAATCAGCTGGCAACCCACGGCGTGTTCATTCAGGCCCTGGCCCACAGCACCTCGCGCGTTGTCTGCGCCTGCCCGGATTGGAGCGAGCGCCGACCGCATCTAGGCGGCACACTGGGGGCGGCGGTATTGCAGCTGTTCATGCAGTCCGGCTGGTTGAATCTGCCCAGCGACACGCGTGTTCTGCAGATCACCGCGGCCGGTCAGCGTGAAATCGATCAGTTCGCCAAAGAGGCCGAGTTGGAAATGGCGCTTTAGCAACCGTTGAAATCGACGTCTGTGGCCAGAGGTTTCAGACGTCGCTCAGAGCTGTGGCCAGGTCGTATCCAGCAATAGTGACCCCAGGCGATCCCGCACACTCGATTCGGGGATCATCGAATGGGGGGTAGGGTATGGAAACGCAGGGCTATAGCGCGGCAGAACGTCTGGAACGACTGCCCGTCAGCGGTTATCACCGGATCATTTTCATCATCATTGCCCTGGCTTTTTTCTTCGACTCCATGGACCTGGCAATGATGACGTTCCTCTTGGGCTCGATTAAAGCCGAGTTCGCTCTGAGCACGGCGCAGGCCGGGTTGCTGGCCAGTTCGAGCTTCTTCGGCATGGTGCTTGGCGCGTCGTTGTCCGGGATGCTTGCCGACCGCTTCGGGCGCAAACCGGTGTTTCAGTGGAGCATCGTGTTGTGGGGCATCGCCAGTTACCTCTGTTCTACGGCGCAAAGCGTCGAGACGCTGACGCTGTTTAGAGTGCTTCTGGGGATCGGCATGGGCATGGAATTTCCGATTGCCCAATCGATGCTGTCCGAATTGATCCCGGCCAAACGGCGCGGGCGCTACATCGCGTTGATGGATGGCTTCTGGCCGCTGGGTTTTGTCGCGGCGGGCGTGCTGTCTTACTTCCTGTTACCGCTGGTTGGCTGGCGCGACATCTTCCTGGTGCTGGCGGTGCCGGCGGTGTTTGTCCTGGCGATCCGCTTCTTCATTCCCGAGTCACCACGTTGGCTGGAACAGGCCGGACATCATGTGGCGGCGGACAAGGTTTTGCAGCGTATTGAAGACAAGGTGCGGGGCTCGCTGGGGCGCGCCGATCTGCCGGAGCCGATTCGTTTGCCCAGAATCGAGAGTCGTCCGGGGCACTTTCTTTCGGCCTTGAATGAAATCTGGTCACCGTTGTACCGCCAACGCACGATGATGATCTGGAGCGTCTGGTTTTTTGCCTTGCTTGGCTTCTATGGCCTGACTTCCTGGCTCAGCGCATTGTTGCAGCAGTCGGGGTTTGCGGTGACTCAGTCGGTGTATTACACCGTGCTGATTTCTCTTGGCGGGATTCCCGGTTTTCTCATGGCTGCCTGGCTGGTGGAGCGTTGGGGACGCAAGCCGGTGTGCATCATCACCTTGCTCGGTGGTGGGGTGATGGCGTTTTTGTATGGGCAGAGCGCGGTGTTTGGCGGCAACGTCAGCCTGTTGATCAGTTCGGGCCTGCTGATGCAGTTCTTCCTGTTCGGTATGTGGGCCGTGCTCTACACCTACACCCCGGAGCTCTATCCCACTTCAGCGCGAGCCACCGGTTCCGGGTTTGCCTCGGCGATTGGCCGGGTCGGCTCGTTGCTCGGGCCATTGGTCACCGGGCTGGTGTTCCCGATAACGGGGCAGGGCGGGGTGTTCGCCTTGGGCGCGATGTGTTTCGCCATTGCCGCGGGCGTGGTCTGGTTGTTCGGAATGGAGACGCAGGGCAAGACGCTGGAAGAGTTGAGCGAGGTCGCGCAAGTCGGTTAAACACCGATTCAATGTGGGAGCGAGCTTGCTCGCGATGAGGCCATGACATTCAATATCAATGTTGAATGTCAGTCGGCCATCGCGAGCAAGCTCGCTCCCACATTGGTTTTGCGGTGAAGCTTATGGCTTGACCAGTCTGGCATCCAGGCTGTTCTGTGCCAGGCGCTTGGCCTGATCCTGGGTCATGCCCAAATGGGTATACAGCGCGTGGAAGTTCTCGGTGACATAACCGCCGAAGTACGCCGGGTCGTCCGAGTTCACCGTAACTTTCACCCCACGCTCAAGCATGTCGAGGATGTTGTGCTGGGACATGTCATCGAACACGCACAGCTTGGTGTTGGACAGCGGGCAAACGGTCAACGGGATCTGTTCGTCGATGATCCGCTGCATCAGGCGTTCGTCTTCGATGGCGCGCACACCATGGTCGATACGCTGGATTTTCAGCAGGTCGATGGCTTCCCAGATGTACTCCGGCGGGCCTTCTTCACCAGCGTGAGCAACGGTCAGGAAACCTTCATGTCGAGCGCGATCGAATACGCGCTGGAACTTGCTCGGCGGGTGGCCCATCTCTGAACTGTCCAGGCCGACGGCGACAAACGCATCACGGAACGGCAGCGCCTGGTCGAGGGTTTTCTCGGCTTCTTCTTCGCTCAGGTGACGCAGGAAACTGAGGATCAAACCGCTGGTGATGCCCAGTTGCTGTTCACCGTCTTTCAACGCGCTGGCGATGCCGTTAAGCACCACTTCGAACGGCACGCCACGGTCGGTATGGGTTTGCGGATCGAAGAACGGTTCGGTGTGAATCACGTTCTGCGCCTTGCAACGCAACAGGTAGGCCCAGGTCAGGTCGTAGAAATCCTGAGAGGTGCGCAACACATCGGCGCCCTGGTAATACAGATCCAGGAACTCTTGCAGGTTGTTGAAGGCATAGGCCTTGCGCAGGGTTTCGACGTCGTTCCACGGCAGGGCGATCTTGTTGCGTTCGGCCAGGGCGAACAGCAACTCAGGCTCCAGCGAGCCTTCCAGGTGCAGGTGCAATTCTGCCTTGGGCAGGGCGTTCAGCCAGTCGTACATATTCTTTTCTCATCAGGGTGCAGATAGTGAGCATTCTACAGATGCCTGTAGAAACAATTAGCAAAACCTGACCGGTCGGTTCATCCAACCACCTCATAAGCCTGGGTGTCGGCAAGCGTGGGCAAGGGCCAGCCCTTGCCCACGATGGCGTCCGGTCAGATGCCGGCGATCAATTGCCGCGCCGCCTGGCTGTGATCGGCAATCAAGCCTTTCAGGTCCAGCCCCTCGACTTGCCCATCGATCACTCGCCATTTGCCGCCGATCATCACCCGGTCTGCACGATCCGCGCCACACAACAGCAATGCCGAGATCGGGTCATGGCTGCCGGAGAAGCGCAGCTCATCGAGCTTGAACAGCGCCAGGTCGGCTTGCTTGCCCACCGCCAGTTCGCCGATGTCGCTACGGCCGAGCAATTTCGCCGAACCCTGGGTGGCCCAACCCAGTACCAATTGCGGAGTGATCTTCTGCGCGCCATAACGCAGTCGCTGCAGGTACAGCGCCTGACGGGTTTCGAGGATCATGTTCGAGGCATCGTTGGACGCCGAACCGTCGACCCCCAGGCCCAGCGGTGCGCCGGCAGCCGTCAGCTCCAGGCTTGGGCAAATGCCAGATGCCAGGCGCATGTTCGAACTTGGGCAATGGCAGATGCCGGTACCCGCTGCGCCGAGGCGGGCGATTTCGTCGGGGTTGAAGTGAATGCCGTGCGCCAGCCAGGTGCGCGGGCCGAGCCAGCCGACGCTGTCCAGATAATCCACGGTGCGCAGACCGAAGCGTTGCAGGCAGAAGTCTTCTTCATCGAGAGTTTCGGCGAGGTGGGTGTGCAGGCGCACATCGAGCGTGTTCGCCAATTCGGCGCTGGCCGACATGATTTGCGGCGTGACCGAGAATGGCGAACAGGGGGCCAGGGCGATCTGGATTTGCGCGCCTTCGCCACGTTCGTGGTATTCGGCGATCAGGCGCTGACTGTCGGCGAGAATCACTTCGCCTTGCTGCACGGTTTGCTGGGGCGGCAAGCCACCGTCTTTTTCGCCGAGGCTCATCGAGCCACGGGTCAACATGGCGCGCATGCCGAGTTCACGGACGCTTTCGACTTGCACGTCGATGGCATTTTCCAGGCCCTCGGGAAACAGGTAATGGTGGTCGGCGGCAGTGGTGCAACCCGACAGCAGCAATTCCGCCAGGGCCACCTTGGTCGCCAGCGCGAGTTTTTCAGGGGTCAGTCGGGCCCAGACCGGGTAGAGGGTTTTCAGCCAGGGGAACAGCGGTTGATTGACCACCGGTGCCCAGGCGCGGGTCAGGGTTTGATAGAAGTGATGGTGAGTGTTGATCAGCCCCGGCAGGATCACATGCTCACGGGCATCGAACACTTGTCCACAGGGTGTCGCGGGTTGTTGGCCTTGCTTGAGTACTTCGACGATCAAACCGTCTTGCAGCACCAGGCCGCCACGGGCATCGAGGTCGTTGGCAGTGAAGATCGCGAGGGGATTTTTTAACCAGATACGGGTCGCAGGCATTTGCCGGCTCCTCTGAAAGTTGGGTTCAGGTTCGCCAGCTCAGTGTTGCCCTGTCTGCTGATCCAGGGTCGCCGCGGGGGGCGAAGTGCGAAGTTTCGAACAAAAGCGCTTTTCGGGCAAGCGTCGCTACTACAAGACCGACGTGTGACCCTGTGGGAGCGAGCTTGCTCGCGATAGCTGACTGACAGTCGACATCTGCGTTGAATGTACCGTCGTCATCGCGAGCAAGCTCGCTCCCACAGGGGGGATGGGTGGTGTTTACCAGGGAATTGTTTCACCGCGGTAGTTCACAAAATGATGCCCACCCTTGCCGGCATAGGCGTTCACCTGATCGACCAGCCCGCGGGTACTGGTGTCGACATCGATGTCCGCACCTTCGCCGCCCATGTCGGTTTTAACCCAACCCGGATGCAGCGACAAAACGGTCAATTTCTGTTCGCCCAACTGTGTGACGAAACTATTGGTCATCGAGTTCAGCGCCGCTTTGCTGGCCTTGTACAGTGCCAGTTCTGGCGCATCAGGCATGGTCACGCTGCCGAGCACCGAACTCATGAACGCCAGTACGCCGCTGCCTTCGCGGATCTGCCCGACGAAGCGCTGGGCCAGATTGATGGGCGCCACGGCGTTGGTGAAGAACAATTGCCCCACTTCGGCCAGCGTCGCGCCACCGGGTGTTTGCACTTCCGGGCCTTTGACGCCGGCGTTGACGAACAACAGGTCGAACACCTGGCCTTTGAGTTGTTGACTGAGGGCGATCACCGCTTGCTGATCGTCCATGTCGAGTTTTTCAATCCGTACCTTGCCCAGCGCCTGCAACGCCTCGGCGTTCTGCGGGTTACGCACCGTGGCGGTGACTTGCCAGCCGTCGGCCAGCAGGGTTTTCACCAGCCCCAGGCCGAGGCCGCGTGAGGCGCCGATGATCAGTGCGATTTTTTCCGTAGACATGAGTGGCTTCCTTGAAAAAAGAGGGTCATGGATTCAATGGGCAACGTTGCCCGAGCCGTCCGGGTCCTTGGCTTACCAAAGCGCGGCCACGCTGCTACCGATCTCATCAAGCGTAAAGCCCAGACGTTTGGTGATCAACGCAGAAGGTTGATTTGCGATCGGGCACTACTTCAGGGCGAGGTGCAATATCGGGTGCAGATTTGGCACACGGTAATCTGGTTAAAAAATGAGCATGTGGCTGCGGGCTAAGCCGGCTATGCGACTGCGCCAGCCATGAACGGGTTATCCACAGGTTGCTCCACAGTATTTGTGCGCAAGCTCAAAACCCGGGCATAAACACTGTAAGGCTTTCTTCTAAAGGTGATATGCCGCTCTAACTGTTTGTTTTGCTGTGGAATTGAACCTGTGGATGGCCAGTTGAACGAAAAATGATCAATGGCCGCAAAGCCACGTGGCGGAAGGGTTACAGCGCTGTGTGCTCAGGTTATCCACAGTCGGGTGCACAGCGGTTGTGGGCAAGTGTCGGAAATGTTGGCATGGCGTCAATGCCCCAAAAGATCGCAGCCTGTTTTCAGCGTTGCAACACAATCCGTCCACGACTCAAATCCGCCAATTGGCTCTGCAACGTATCGATCTGCACCTCACCGACGGCCAGTTGCAGTTCCACACCATTGGAGGTGAAGGTTTCTTCCACCACCAACCCGCCCAGTTCCGTCACGCGCAATTTGACCAGGGCCAACTCGCTGAAACCACAGGCACAACTGACGGGCACCCGGCTGATCAGGGCAATCCGCTCGGCGCCTTGCAGGCATTTATTGGCGCTGCCGCCATAGGCCCGGGCGAGGCCGCCGGTGCCCAGTTGAATGCCGCCGTACCAGCGAATCACCACGACTGCGACCTGATCGCAATCCTGCGCTTCGATCGCTGCGAGTATCGGCCGGCCAGCGGTGCCGCCCGGTTCGCCGTCGTCACTGCTGCGGTATTGATCGGCGAGTTTCCAGGCCCAGCAATTGTGTGAAGCGTTCAGGTCGCTGTGCTGCTCGATGAACGCCTGCGCCTCGGCAGCACTGGTGATCGGTGCCGCGAGGGCGATAAAGCGGCTTTTGCGAATCTCTTCGCGGTATTCGCAAAGGCCTGCAAGGGTAAAAGGCATGGCTGAGCGTCTTAAATGGCTGGAGTGAGGCCGCAGCCTTTAAGAATGATGCGGATCAGGTTATCGCCAGCGTCTTCCATGTCCTGCTTGGTCAGTTTGGTACGACCGGTGACGCGGCAGATTTGCGTGGCGAAATCGGCGTAATGCTGGGTGCTGCCCCATAACAGGAAGATCAGGTTCACCGGGTCTACAGGGTCCATCTTGCCGGCGTCGATCCAGGCCTGAAACACGTTCGCGCGGCCCTGGAACCAGGCGCGGTAATCCTGATTGAAGTACTCGGTCAGGCATTCACCGCCGCTGATGACTTCCATGGCGAACACCCGCGAGGCTTGTGGCTGGCGGCGGGAGAACTCCATTTTGGCGCGAATGTAGCGGGTCAGCGCTTCGGCGGGGTCATCTTCGGCAGTAAGGGTGTTAAAGGTGCTGTCCCACAACTGAATGATGTTGCTCAACACCCCGATGTACAGCCCGAGCTTGTTGGTGAAGTAGTAATGCAGATTGGCTTTGGGCAGCCCGGCATTCTGCGCGATGGTGTTCATGCTGGTGCCCTTGAAGCCGTGACGAGCGAATTCGATTTCGGCGGCTTTGAGGATCGCCTCTTCGTTCTTCTGACGAATGCGGCTGGCAGGCTTACCTGCGTGGGCTGGGACTTCAAAGGTCATGGGCGGTTCCGAGCTGGTCAGTGGGTGCACCGTGCGTTGATAGCGCACCCACGGTAATCCGACAAGCTTTGTCGCTATAAAAGCGTCAACGCTGGGCCTTTCATGCGGATCATCGAGTCGCGGCAAGGCTTTCCAGAAAGCTTTCCAGAACCAAATGCGGGCGCCGCCCCTTGCGTGTCACCGATGCCAGGCTCAGGTCATAAAAACGTGCGTCGGGTTTGAGCGCGCGCAAACGACCTTGCTGCACCCACAGGCTGGCGTAGTGGTCTGGCAGATAACCGATATAGCGCCCGGTCAGAATCAGAAACGCCATGCCTTCGCGGTCCGATGCGCTGGCGGTGCAATTGAGCGCCTGATAATGCGCCTGGATCTCGGCCGGTAAACGGAAGGTCGGGGCGATCGCGTCCTGACTATTCAGGCGTTCATCGTCCAGCTGTTTATCGTCGACATAAAACAGCGGATGGCCGACCGCGCAGTAAAGCAGCGAACGTTCGCTGTACAGCGGCTGATACTCAAGACCCGACAAGGCGCTGGCCTGCGGTACCACGCCGACATGCAAGCGCCCATCGAGCACGCCTTGTTCGACTTCATTGGGCGCGATCATGCGGATCTGAATCTGCACGTCCGGCCCACGCTCTTTCAACTGCGCCAGTGCGTGAGTGATGCGCATGTGGGGGAGGGTGACGAGGTTGTCGGTCAGGCCGATGGTCAATTCACCGCGCAAGTGTTGATGCAGGCCGTTGACCTCGGTGCGAAAACTTTCCAGCGCGCTTAATAGCTGCAACGCCGATTGATAGACCTCGCGGCCTTCTTCGGTCAGCGAGAACCCGGCTCGACCACGCTGACACAGACGCAGACCCAGTCGTTGTTCAAGATCGCTCATCTGTTGGCTGATGGCCGAGCGTCCAATCCCGAGCACGCTTTCCGCCGCGGAGAAGCCGCCGCACTCGACCACGCTGCGAAAGATCCGTAGCAGACGGATATCAAAGTCACTGACTTGCGCCAGTGGGTCGGGTCGGCGGCTGCTCATAGTTTAGTGATTGCCTGACTGAAGGTTAGAAGAGTTGGATTTCACCGACTTTATCGTCGTGGCAACTTAGCTGCAAGAACGCTTTTAATCCCTACGCCGCTTATTGCCCTGCGAGGTTTTGCTCATGAACGTGCCTGAAAACGCCCCGGTCTCCCTGGCCAGCCAACTCAAGCTCGATGCCCACTGGATGCCGTACACCGCCAACCGCAATTTCCAGCGCGACCCGCGTCTGATCGTTGCCGCTGAAGGCAGCTACCTGATCGACGACAAGGGCCGTAAAGTCTATGACTCGCTGTCGGGGCTGTGGACCTGCGGCGCAGGGCATACCCGCAAGGAAATCCAGGAAGCGGTGGCCAAACAGTTGGGCACCCTCGATTACTCGCCGGGCTTCCAGTACGGTCACCCGCTGTCGTTCCAGCTCGCCGAGAAAATCACCGAGCTGACCCCGGGCAATCTGAATCACGTGTTCTTCACAGACTCCGGTTCCGAGTGCGCCGATACCGCCGTGAAGATGGTTCGCGCTTACTGGCGTCTGAAAGGTCAGTCGACCAAGACCAAAATGATCGGCCGTGCCCGTGGCTACCACGGCGTGAACATCGCTGGCACCAGCCTGGGTGGTGTGAACGGCAACCGTAAGCTGTTTGGTCAGGCGATGATGGACGTCGACCACCTGCCGCACACTCTGCTGGCGAGCAATGCCTATTCCCGTGGCATGCCGAAAGAGGGCGGTATCGCCCTGGCCGATGAGCTGCTCAAGCTGATCGAGCTGCACGACGCCTCGAACATCGCAGCGGTGTTCGTCGAGCCTCTGGCCGGTTCTGCCGGTGTACTGGTTCCGCCTCAGGGTTATCTGAAGCGTCTGCGCGAAATCTGCGATCAGCACAACATCCTGCTGGTATTCGACGAAGTCATCACCGGCTTCGGTCGTACCGGTTCGATGTTCGGCGCTGACAGCTTCGGTGTGACCCCAGACCTGATGTGCATTGCCAAGCAAGTCACTAACGGTGCCATCCCGATGGGCGCGGTGATCGCCAGTTCGGAGATCTACCAGACCTTCATGAACCAGGCGACGCCGGAATACGCGGTGGAATTCCCGCACGGTTACACCTATTCGGCGCACCCGGTGGCCTGCGCTGCCGGCCTGGCGGCACTCGACCTGCTGCAAAAGGAAAACCTGGTGCAGAGCGTGGCCGAAGTCGCGCCGCATTTCGAGAATGCGCTGCACGGCCTGAAAGGTTCGAAGAACGTCATCGACATCCGTAACTACGGTCTGGCCGGTGCGATCCAGATTGCTGCGCGCGACGGCGACGCCATCGTGCGTCCATTCGAGGCGGGCATGGCGCTGTGGAAGGCGGGTTTCTATGTGCGCTTCGGCGGCGACACCCTGCAGTTCGGTCCAACCTTCAACAGCAAGCCGCAGGATCTCGATCGTCTGTTCGATGCGGTCGGCGAAGTGCTGAACAAGATCGACTGATTAGCCCTTCTATATAAGAACGAACAACGGACGCGCAGCGATGCGCGTCTGTGGACAATTTTTCAGGAGCCCCGCATGAGCCTCATCCCGCATTTGATCAATGGCGAACTGGTAACCGATAACGCTCGCACTGCTGACGTGTTCAACCCGTCTACCGGTCAGCCAATCCATAAAGTGCCGTTGGCCAGCCGTGAAACCATTCAAAACGCCATCGACTCGGCCAAGGCTGCATTTCCGGCCTGGCGCAACACGCCACCGGCCAAACGCGCCCAGGTGATGTTCCGCTTCAAGCAATTGCTGGAGCAGAACGAAGCGCGTATCGCTCAATTGATCAGCGAAGAACACGGCAAGACGCTGGAAGACGCCGCGGGTGAATTGAAGCGCGGTATCGAGAATGTCGAGTTCGCCTGTGCGGCACCGGAAATCCTCAAAGGCGAATATAGCCGTAATGTCGGCCCGAACATCGATGCCTGGTCGGACTTCCAGCCATTGGGCGTGGTGGCCGGTATCACTCCGTTCAACTTCCCGGCGATGGTGCCGTTGTGGATGTATCCGCTGGCGATCGTCTGCGGTAACTGCTTTATCCTCAAACCTTCCGAGCGTGATCCAAGCTCGACGTTGCTGATCGCTCAACTCTTGCTCGAAGCCGGCCTGCCGAAAGGCGTGTTGAGCGTGGTTCACGGCGACAAGGCTGCGGTCGATGCGTTGATCGAAGCACCTGAAGTCAAAGCACTGAGCTTTGTCGGATCGACGCCGATTGCCGAATACATCTATGCCGAAGGTACCAAGCGCGGCAAGCGCGTCCAGGCACTGGGCGGCGCGAAGAACCACGCGGTATTGATGCCGGATGCCGATCTGGATAACGCAGTCAGTGCACTGATGGGCGCGGCTTACGGTTCCTGTGGTGAGCGCTGCATGGCGATCTCGGTGGCCGTGTGCGTCGGCGATCAGGTTGCGGATGCGCTGGTGGCCAAACTGGTTCCGCAAATCAAGGCGCTGAAAATCGGTGCCGGCACTTCGTGTGGTCTGGACATGGGGCCACTGGTTTCCGGTCAGGCTCGCGACAAAGTCAGTGGCTATATAGAAGACGGCGTTTCTGCTGGTGCTTCCCTGGTAGTCGACGGTCGTGGTCTGAGCGTGGCCGGTCATGAGGACGGCTTCTTCCTGGGTGGCTGCCTGTTCGATAACGTCACGCCAGAGATGCGCATCTATAAAGAAGAGATCTTCGGGCCGGTGCTGTGCGTCGTTCGGGTCAACAGCCTGGAAGAGGCGATGCAACTGATCAACGATCACGAGTATGGCAACGGCACCTGCATCTTTACCCGTGACGGGGAAGCGGCGCGGTTGTTCTGCGACGAGATCGAAGTCGGCATGGTTGGGGTTAACGTTCCATTGCCGGTTCCAGTGGCTTACCACAGCTTTGGCGGCTGGAAGCGTTCGCTGTTTGGTGACCTGCATGCGTATGGCCCGGATGGTGTACGTTTCTACACCCGTCGCAAGGCGATTACCCAGCGCTGGCCACAACGTGCAAGCCATGAAGCCTCGCAGTTCGCATTCCCTAGCTTGTAAGTAGAAGGGCAGAAGGCCGGTCCATCTCTTTATAGTGGTGGACCGGCCTTCGTGTTTTCGGGGTTTTTTGACTGATATGACAGATTAATGAAAATAGGTGTTGACGGCAGATTCTGGAAGTCTATAATTCGCCCCACTTCCGGCGCAGTCGAAACGGAAAACTCCTTGGTAAACAAAGAGTTACGCAGTTTTCGACAGCGGTTACGCTTCAGTTTATCGAAGCCTGAAGGAGTTGGTAAGGCAGTGTGTTTTCGCCTTATTGACGGTTCGATCGTCTCGATCGAAAGCGGAGAAAAAGAGGTGTTGACAGCAGCGAGTAACGCTGTAGAATTCGCCTCCCGCTAACGAGAGATCGGAAGCGCAAGTGGTTGAAGTTGCAAAGGAAACTTTGAAAACTTCTGAAAATAACCACTTGACAGCAACAGAGGC
>NZ_JBFTMN010000010.1:0-184703 GCF_056397005.1 Pseudomonas sp. 05N431 | reverse complement strand
GCGCGATACCGGCCAGCATCTGGTTGGAGATACCGAACAGCGGCCACAAGGTGTTGATGCCACCCAGCGGGTCGATCACGCCTTGGTACAGCAGATAACCCCACATTGCCACGCAACCGGCGGTCGCGATCAGGTTGGCGGTCCAGGACTCGGTGCGTTTAAGCGCCGGAACAAAGGAGCCGAGCAAATCCTGCAACATGAAACGTCCGGCACGGGTGCCGGCGTCGACCGCGGTCAGGATAAACAGCGCTTCGAACAGGATCGCGAAGTGGTACCAGAACGCCATGGTGTTTTCACCCGGCAGAACGCTGTGGAGGATCTGCGCGATACCGACCGCCAGGGTCGGCGCACCGCCGGCACGGGCCAGGACGGTGGTTTCACCGATGTCTTTGGCCACCGCTTGCAGGGCTTCCGGGGTGATCGCAAAGCCCCAACTGCTGACGGTTTGCGCGACTTGCATCACTTCACCGCCGACGATCGCCGCCGGGCTGTTCATGGCGAAGTACACACCCGGTTCGATCACCGAAGCGGCCACCATCGCCATGATGGCCACGAAGGACTCCATCAGCATGCCGCCGTAACCGATGTAACGGGCATTGCTTTCGTTATCCAGCAGTTTCGGAGTAGTCCCGGAGGCAATCAGCGCATGGAAACCCGAGACCGCGCCGCAGGCAATGGTGATGAACAGGAACGGGAACAACCCGCCCTTCCACACCGGCCCGGTGCCGTCGATAAACTGGGTCAGCGCCGGCATTTTCAGCTCGGGCATGGTGATCAGGATGCCGATCGCCAGGGCGACAATGGTACCGATCTTGAGGAAGGTCGACAGGTAGTCACGCGGCGCCAGAATCAGCCAGACCGGCAGCACCGCGGCAACGAAACCGTAGCCGATCAACATCCAGGTGATCTGGATCCCGGTGAAGGAGAAGGCCTTGGCCCAGACCGGATCAGCGGCAATCTGCCCACCGAGCCAGATCGAACCGAGCAACAGCAGCACACCGACAATGGAGATTTCACCGATGCGGCCCGGGCGGATGTAGCGCATGTACACGCCCATGAACATCGCGATCGGGATGGTCGCCATCACCGTGAAAATGCCCCACGGGCTTTCGGCCAGGGCCTTGACCACGATCAGCGCCAGCACCGCGAGGATGATGATCATGATCAGGAAGCAGCCAAACAGCGCGATGGTCCCGGGAATCTGCCCCATTTCTTCACGGACCATGTCACCCAGGGAGCGACCGTTGCGGCGGGTCGACATGAACAGGACCATGAAGTCCTGAACGGCACCGGCCAGCACCACACCGGCGATCAGCCAGAGCGTGCCGGGCAAATAGCCCATCTGCGCCGCCAACACTGGACCGACCAGCGGACCAGCACCCGCGATGGCCGCGAAGTGGTGACCGAAGAGGATGTGTTTGTTGGTTGGCACGTAGTCCAGACCGTCATTGTTGACGACAGCGGGAGTGGCTCGCAGTGGATTGAGCTGCATCACATTATTGGCAATGAACAGACTGTAGTAACGGTAAGCGACCAGATAAATGGCGACTGCTGCGACTACGATCCAGAGGGCGTTGATGGCTTCGCCGCGGCGCAGGGCCACAACTCCCAAGGCGCACGCGCCTACGACTGCCAGCACCAGCCAAGGTAAGTGGCGTAGCAGGCTATTATTATTTTTCATTTTTGATTCCAGCCAGAGTGGACAAAAAAGACAGCCACCCCGAGTTTAGCGCTACTGGCGCCAAAGACCATACCCCGACCTAGGTCTAGAGTCGTACCGACAGTGGCAGCCTGTGCAAATGCCAGTCTATAGTCAGCGAACACCCAGAGGATTGCGCCATGAGGGACCACCCCGCCAATCACCGCCGTTTCAAACGTATTGCCTTCGATGCCAAAACCGAGCTCAGCCAAGGCGAGCATCGCTGGCCGGTGAAACTGCTCGACCTGTCACTCAAGGGCCTGCTGATCGAACGTCCCGAGCCCTGGCTTGGGGACGAAGAGAAGATGTTTTCGGTCGACATTCACCTGAGCAGTGACACCGAGATCCGCATGGACGTGCAACTGTCCCACGACAATAACAACCAGTTAGGCTTCGTCTGTCGGTACATCGATCTGGAGTCTGTCAGCAAACTGCGGCGGCTGGTCGAACTCAACATCGGTGATCACGCCGAGCTTGAGCGGGAACTGGGTGCGCTGATCCACATCAGCCCCCCCTCGTAGGAGCTGCCGCAGGCTGCTCCTACGAGGGCCGGGTTTATTCAAATAACGCGTCCAGGGCCTGTTCCAGTCGCGTCACCGCGATGATCCGCAACCCGGCAGGCGCTTCCTTCGGCGCATTGCCCTTGGGCACGATGGCGCGTTTGAAACCATGCTTGGCCGCTTCCTTCAAGCGCTCCTGACCGCTTGGCACCGGCCGTACTTCACCAGACAGGCCAACCTCACCGAACACCAGCAGATCATGGGGCAATGGTCGATTGCGCAGGCTGGACATCACGGCCGCCATCAACGCCAGGTCGGATGCCGTTTCCAGCACCTTGACCCCGCCGACCACGTTGAGGAACACGTCCTGGTCGTGCGTCGGTATACCGCCATGACGGTGCAACACTGCCAACAGCATGGCCAGGCGATTCTGATCCAGACCGAGGGTGACACGGCGTGGGTTGGCCAGGTGACTGTCGTCCACCAGCGCCTGAACCTCCACCAACATCGGTCGCGTGCCTTCCCACGTTGCCATCACTACGCTGCCCGGCACTTCTTCCTGCGCGCGCGTGAGGAAAATCGCCGAAGGGTTGGAGACTTCCTTCAGGCCCTTGTCGGTCATACCGAACACGCCCAACTCGTTGACCGCACCGAAGCGGTTTTTTACCGCCCGCAACAGACGCAAGCGTCCATCCGACTCGCCTTCGAAATACAGCACGGTGTCGACCATGTGCTCCAGCACTCGGGGCCCCGCCAATGCGCCTTCTTTGGTCACGTGGCCGACGAGGAAAATCGCCGTGCCGCTTTGTTTCGCGTAACGCACCAGCAATGCCGCGCTTTCGCGAACCTGAGAGACGCCGCCCGGTGCCGATTGCAGTTGCTCGGTGAAAATCGTCTGGATCGAGTCGATCACCATGACCTTGGGTTTTTCCACCCGAGCCGTGGCAATGATGGTTTCGATGCAGGTTTCGGTCATGACCCGCAGTTGATCTTGCGGCAAGCCCAGACGTCGGGCACGCATGGCCACTTGCTGCTGGGACTCTTCGCCCGTGACATAGAGCGCCGGCATCCGGGTCGCGAGGTTGCACAGGGTTTGCAGAAGGATCGTCGACTTGCCGATCCCCGGATCACCGCCGATCAACACCACCGAGCCGTCGACCAGGCCGCCACCGAGGACCCGATCCAGCTCACCGGACGCGGTGGAGAAGCGTGGAATTTCTTCGACACTGACTTCGGCCAGCGTCTTGATCTGCGCCTGCTGCCCGGCCCAGCCGGTACGACCGCTGGGGGCGGCAGCACCGCCACTTTCCACCAGGGTTTCAGTCAGGGTGTTCCAGGCCCCGCATTCGCCGCATTGGCCGGCCCACTTGGGGAAGGTCGAGCCGCACTCGGTGCAGCCGTACATGCGCTTTGCCTTGGCCATCTGAACTCCCGGAAAAAACCGCGATGATAGCTCAGCTGAACGCGATCAGCGCGGCGCCGGGGTACGGATTTCGCCCGCGGCCAGACGCGCGGCGCTGTTACCCAGCGGATCCTCGGCATTCAGGTCGGCACCCTTGGCAGCCAAGGCGTCGAGCAACTCGACCCGTTTGAACAGGCCCGCGTACATCGCCGCTGTCTGGCCTGCGCCATTACGTTGCTCCGGGCTGCAATCGGTCGCCAACAGTCGCCGGGCGATGTGCACTTCGCCCTTGAAGATCGCCCCCATCAACGCCGTATTGCCACGCAGGTCCTGGGCACAGGCATTGGCCCCGGCACCGAGCAAGCGCTCTACCGCCGCAGACTGACCGTGGTAAGCCGCCAGGATCAACGCGGTGTAGCCCTTGCTGTCGCGAGTCTCGAGGGAATAGCCCGCCTCGATGAACGTCTCGAGCATCGGCACATCGCCGCGACGAGCGGCGTCAAAGTAGTAATCCTGCAATTGCGCCTTGAGCGCTGCCGGATCCTTGGTCAGGTCGGCACCCGGCTCTGCATGAACGCTGCACGCCAGGCTGGCCAGAAAAAGGCAAAGATACATTCGCATGGCACAGCTCCTGGGTTCTCGCACGGCACTGAGTCGTGCGAGAACCGGTTGAGGCAATGACGATCAGTCGACCAGTTTGTCCGCGAGCGCCTTGACGCGACTCAGATCCCCCTTGGCGACCTTGGTCACGCCGGTGCCGTATTCCGGGTCAGCCTTATAGAGGAAGGACAGGATGATGTGCTTGCTTTCGTCATCCGTGGTGGCCAGCGAGCCACCAAAGCTTTCGATCAGGTCGCTGCGCTCCTTCTTGCTGAACGAACGATACAGATCGCCGGCCTGCTTGAAGTTTTGCTCGCGCTGGATCTTCGCCTGCTGGGTCGTACCCGACAGCGCCGACTGGCTGTAGCGTGCCGCTTGAGGTTCCTCAAGTGACGCCAGGCGACTCGGCTGATAGTTCACACCGCCGCTGCTGCTACCGGTGTTCATCGCTCCGTCCTGATTACCGTTGTTCACCGTTACTTTTGGCGCATTGATTGGTAACTGCAACGCATTGGCGCCCAGGCGATACAGTTGCGTATCGGCATAAGAAAACACTCGACCTTGCAACAAACGATCTTCCGAAGGTTCAATTCCCGGCACTAGATTGGCCGGCGCCATGGCAACTTGTTCGGTTTCCTGAAAGACATTCGCAGGATTACGATTAAGCACCATTTGTCCAACTTTTCGCTCAGGGATACCCGGCCAGATCTTGGTAGCGTCCAATGGATCGAAGTCAAACTTGTACAGATCTTGCGGTTTTAGAACCTGAATGTACAAGTCCCACTTTGGAAAGTCGCCCTTATTAATATGAGCCACCAAGTCATTGGTCATATGACTGTAGTCTTGACCCTGAACCTTGGTAACGGCTTGTGGGTCGAGGTTATTAATCCCCTGCAAACTCTTCCAATGAAACTTCACATAGCTGACTTCGCCTTTGGCATTGACCAATTTATAGGCGTGAACGCCATTACCGTCCATTTCCCGGTAACTCGCCGGCGTACCGGAGTTGGAATACAACTCGGTCAACGTCCGAGTAGCTTCCGGAACATGGGAAAAGAAATCGAACCGGCGTGAGTCATCATCCAGGTTGGTGCGCGGGTCTGGTTTGAAGGCGTGGACCATGTCCGGGAATTTGATTGCATCGCGAATGAAAAAGGTCGGGAAGTTATTGCCGACCAGGTCCCAGTTGCCGTCTGCGGTGTAGAACTTGGTGGCAAAGCCTCGCGGATCGCGCAGGGTTTCCGGGGAATGGTTGCCGTGTACCACCGCTGAAAAACGCACGAACACTGGCGTCGTCTGGCCAGCGGCAAAGACTTTGGCCTTGGTCAGGTCACTGAGATCATCGGTTACCGTGAAACTGCCATGGGCACCCGTACCGCGGGCATGTACGACCCGCTCCGGGATGCGCTCGCGGTCAAAGCGCTGGAGTTTCTGGATCAGTTGCACGTCCTGCAACAGCACCGGGCCAGTGGCCCCCGCAGTCTGCGAGTTCTGGTTGTCGCCCACGGCAGCGCCGTTATCGCGTGTCAGGGTCGCCGCGTGAACGGAGAAGGACAGCAGGCTGGCGGTCAATACGCCGAATACACGGCGATGGGAAAAAGCCCCTCGGCTGATGGCGGTGGTCATGTCGAACTCCTCTGGTTTTGTGTAGCGCATCCAGGTGCGCTGAACAGAGGCTAGTGACCAGATAGTCAAAACATAAATAGAAAGAACGCAATGCGTCGATTGAGAGTTTTTTCTGGTCTATCAGTGAGTTGGCGCGTATTCACGCGCGATTGATGGCACTTTGTAAACTATTTGCCAGTAAGCGGGTCGATAGCAGCGAGCACTGTAAGTAGTTGTGTCGAGCAAGACCCGACTTGCTGATTTACACTGCGTTCACCAACCTCATCTGTAACAAGGAATAACCTATGGGCGTGCTCAGTGAGTTCAAGGCCTTCGCGGTCAAAGGTAATGTGGTCGACATGGCCGTCGGTATTATCATCGGCGCCGCGTTCGGCAAGATTGTTTCGTCGTTTGTCGGTGACGTCGTCATGCCGCCAATCGGCCTGTTGATCGGTGGGGTGGACTTCGCGGACCTGGCGGTCACGCTGAAAGCGGGTCAGGGCACTGTCCCGGCCGTGGTGCTGGCCTACGGTAAATTCATCCAGAGCATTATCGACTTCCTGATCGTTGCGTTCGCAATCTTCATGGGTGTGAAAGCCATCAACCGCCTGAAGCGTGAAGAAGCTGTGGCGCCAAGCCTGCCGCCGGTTCCGACCAAGGAAGAAGAGCTGTTGAGCGAGATTCGCGACCTGCTCAAAGCGCAAAACAACAAGCCCTGAAGGCTGCGTTGCGAAATAAACGGCGCCTGATGGCGTCGTTTTCATTACCAGTAATTTTCCACAGCCACCTGAGCAGGCCGCCGAGTCAGACTCAGTTGCATGTCACGCGCTTTCAGCAAGTTGCGCGTGTCATCGATCATCTGCGGGTTTCCGCAGAGCATTACCCGCGAATGTTCGGCTGTCATCGTGACACCCGCCACCCGCTCCAACTCGCCAGTTTTGATCAACTGAGTGATTCGCCCGCTCAACGCTTGCGGATGCGGCTCACGGGTAACCGTGGCGATAAATTGCAGTTTATGGGCGTGCTCCGCCAAATACTCACGCTCTTCCAATTCAGCAATCAGCGCCTGATAAGCCAGCTCCCGCGCTTCACGCACGCTATACACCAGAATGATTCGCTCGAATTTCTCCCAGACCTCGAAGTCCTGCAGGATCGACAGAAACGGCGCAATACCCGTCCCTGTGGACAATAACCAGAGATCACGCCCATCGACGAAGCGATCAAGGGTCAGGAAACCAAAGGCCTGACGGTCGACCATCAGGGTATCGCCCACCTTCAGACGACTCAGCTCGCTGGTAAATTCACCGCCAGGAACGACGATGGAAAAGAACTCAAGAAATTCGTCATGGGGTGAAGAGACCATGGAATAGGCACGCCATACCGTACTGCCGTCAGTCTTGGTAACCCCTAAACGAGCAAATTGCCCGGCCCGAAAACGAAAGCCCGGATCTCGCGTGGTACGCAGCGTGAACAGGCTGGGGGTCAATGGCTGGACATCGAGCAGGGTTTGGCGGGTGAACTTCTCTGCGCTGGCGGTCATGGGGCGCTCCATGGGTCTGGTCGCTCCAGTGTCCCGCAAAGCCGGACGAAGAAACACCGCCGATTTGTAGTGGTATTGATGAACAGGCTAATTGTTAGCCAAAGGGTTAAAGATCGGGTTCGCAACTGGAAGATGAAAATAAATTTAATATTCTACAAATGACGGACAAAATCTTATGTTCTGTATAAGTACTGTTTCTCTAAGAACCAGTTATTCATTTGAATGCCCCCATCAAGAGCAAAAGATTCACTTCACACACGTACGATTTATCCTACACTCGTGACGTGAAATTTTGGATCCAATCCACAACTACAAAGTGAAATACAGGGAGCGGTTTCTATGGATACTTGGAAGGAGACCCAGCTAAAACTGTTGATTCACGAGCCAAACATTGAAAATGCCTACAAAATAGCACTCGGTTTCTTTAATAATCTTGGCTACGAATATTGTGCATTCTCAATGTTTTCTCATGCACCAACCCACTGTTTTAACACGATAAACCTTAATAATTATTCACAGGCCTGGAACACCCGTTATGAGCAAAACAAGTACTGTGCGATAGACCCGACAGTAGCCCATTGCAATCACTCAATGCTGCCCATTCTCTGGGACAGCGAGACCTTCACCAACGTCCCCGATCTGCGGCGTGCACTTGCATGTCAAGGTATGCAATACGGTTGGGCGCTGCCGGTACATGACCTGAACAAGCACTACAGCGGCATGCTCAGCGTCGCCCGAAGCCATTGCCGTATTACCGCGTATGAACTCTATGAAAACCTCGGTTATGCGACGGTCATCAGCCATAAGCTGCATGTTCTCGCGATGCAAACGCAGGCCAGCAAGCAGCCGGATGGCTTGGGCGCGCCTCATTTATCATCACGAGAAACTGAGGTGCTGAGCTGGACCGCGAAAGGCAAGACCGCAACGGAAATTGGGATCATCCTCAATCTGAGCTCGCGCACGGTGATTTTTCACTTGAAAAATGCGATCCACAAACTGGGCGTCACCAACAGGATTTCTGCCGTGGTGCAAGCAACGAAGTGCCATCTGATCTGAGCCCACGCCAGCACCACCGCTTGTCAGTGCTGACCACGGCGGTAAAACCCGCGAGTAATCCGACGGAAAAAAACGTACCATTTACGCCCCTTCTGAGTGATGACGCGAACGACACCGCGACGCAGTCCACTCAGGCGGTCCCGTCCAGCATTGAATACGTGCAAAACCGCGGGACACCCGTTGATTACCCAGAGTCCCCGCCCCATGCCCCTGCTCGAAAGCCCCTTCGCCCAACTTGACCTGATCCGCCAGCCCGAACAGCAGAACGAACCGCTGCAAGCGTTCGATGCAGCCGACGAGTACCTGCTCAATCATCTGGCCGAACAGCAGCCCGACACCGATGTCCGGGTGCTGGTGCTCAATGACAGCTTTGGTGCATTGGCAGCGAGCCTTGTCGGCAAAGTTCAGGTCACCAGTAGCGGTGATTCGTTTCTCGCAGCCCAGGCATTGGAAAAGAACCTGGTACGCAATGGCCTTCCCTTTGATGTCGTGTCAGTGCTACCGGCTAGCGCGCCACTGGTCGGTCCGTTCGATCGGGTACTGATCCGCGTCCCCAAAACCCTGGCGTTGCTGGAAGAGCAATTGATCCGCCTGCAAACGCAACTGGCACCCGGCGCGCAAGTGGTTGCTGCCGGGATGGTCAAACACCTGCCGCGGGCAGCAGGTGACCTGCTGGAGCGCTACATCGGCCCGGTGCAAGCGTCGCTTGCAGTCAAGAAAGCCCGCTTGCTGATTGCCACACCCGACGCCAGACAACCCGCGCAGTCGCCCTACCCGACACGCTATAAGCTCGATGAGCCAGCGATCGAGTTGCTCAACCACGCCAACGTATTCTGTCGCGAAGGCCTGGATATCGGCACCCGGGCATTTCTCCCTCACCTGCCGAAAAACCTGGGCAACGCGCGGGTCGCCGACCTGGGCTGCGGTAACGGTGTGTTGGCCATCGCCAGCGCCCTGCAAAACCCTCAAGCCCATTACACGCTGGTGGACGAATCGTTCATGGCCGTGCAATCCGCTGCCGAAAACTGGCAGGCCGCCCTCGGTGAACGCGACGTCATCGTGCGCGCGGGCGATGGTCTGGCCGGGCAGGAGCCGCAGTCGCTGGACGTGGTGCTATGCAATCCGCCTTTCCATCAGCAACAAGTGGTCGGTGACTTCCTCGCCTGGCGAATGTTTCAGCAAGCTCGCGAAGCGCTGGTGGTGGGCGGCGCACTGTACATCGTCGGCAACCGTCATCTGGGCTATCACAGCAAACTGGCGCGCCTGTTCCGCGGTGTCGAGCAGGTCGCGGCAACGCCGAAGTTCGTGATCCTCAAGGCCCGTAAATAACCGCCGGCGCCCAGGCAAAAAAAACCCTCCAGCGGAGGGTTATAAATCCATGCCGCAAGGCACGGGATGGGATGTTCGGGTCGATCAGTGAGTGGTCAGGCCTGCAGCATTCATGAACATACGCATCAGGCTGGCCACGACAAACAGCGCCAGTACGCTGCCGGTCCAGATCATTACCAGCCAGCCAAGCCGCTGCCAGAGCGGCTTCTTTTCAGCCTGTTCGATTTCCTGCAAAGAGTGTTTACCAGCCATTGTCGAATGCTCCTGTAAGGCAGCTCAGGCACCTGGCCCGAGCCGCAGTCACGCAGACTAGTGATAACCGTCGTCATGGGTCACCTTGCCGCGGAACACGTAGTAGCTCCAGAAGGTGTAGCCCAGAATGAACGGGATGATGAACAGGGTGCCGACCAGCATGAAGCCCTGGCTTTGCGGCGGTGCAGCGGCGTCCCAGATCGAGATCGACGGCGGCACGATGTTCGGCCACAGGCTGATCCCCAGACCGCTGTAACCGAGGAAGATCAGCACCAGGGTCAACAGGAACGGCGTGTAGTGAGCGTTACGGGCCACAGCGCGCAGTAAACCGTACATCGTCACCAACACCAGGATTGGCACCGGCAGGAACCAGAACAGGTTCGGCAAGGTGAACCAGCGCGCGGCGATCTCGGCATGCGCCAGCGGGGTCCAGATGCTGACGATACCGGTCACCGCCAACACCACGAACGCCAACGGTCGCGCCAGGTTGTGCATCTGCTCCTGCAACTTGCCTTCGGTTTTCATGATCAGCCAGGTGCAGCCGAGCAGCGCATAAGCAACGATCAGCGCCACGCCACAGAACAGCGAGAACGGAGTCAGCCAGTCCAGCGTGCCGCCCGCGAACTGCCGATTGACCACCGGGATGCCGTCGATAAACGCCCCCAGCGCCACGCCCTGAAAGAACGTCGCCGTCAGCGAGCCGCCAATGAAGCACTTGTCCCAGATGTGTCGCTTGTCGTCCTTGGCCTTGAAGCGAAACTCGAAGGCCACACCGCGGAAGATCAAGCCGATCAGCATCAGGATCAGCGGTAGGTACAACGCCGACAGCACCACCGAATACGCCAGCGGGAAGGCGCCGAATAACGCCGCGCCGCCCAATACCAGCCAGGTTTCGTTACCGTCCCAGACCGGCGCGACGGTGTTCATCATCACATCGCGGTCACGGTCGCCCTTGATGAAGGGAAAGAGAATGCCGATTCCCAGGTCAAAACCGTCCATGACCACGTACATCATGATGCCGAAGATGATGATCACGGCCCAGATCAGCGGAAGATCAATACCCATGACTCAATTCCCCTTGTTCAGGCTGTGGCTGTGATCACCGTTGTCGTCGGCAGCGGAAAGCGGACGGGCCGGCGTACGTTGCTGACCAGGGCCGCCGTGGCTCTGCTCGGCACCTTCGTTGATTTTCGGACCTTTGCGCACCAGGCGCATCATGTAGCCCAGACCGACACCGAACAGCGAGAAATACACCACGACGAACAGCGCCAGGGTAATGCTCATTTGCAAGAAACTGTGCATGGATGAAGCGTCGGCAGTGCGCATCAACCCGTACACCACCCACGGCTGACGACCGATTTCAGTGGTGAACCAACCGGCAAGGATCGCGATCAGGCCCGATGGCCCCATCCACAGCGCCAGGTAGAGGAAGGCACGGTTCGAATACAGCCTGCCACGCTTGCGCAGCCACAGGCTCCACAGGCCGGTGAAGATCATCAGGAATCCGAGCCCGACCATGACCCGGAACGACCAGAACACAATGGTCGAATTCGGTCGGTCTGCAGGCGCGAACTCCTTGAGTGCCGGGACCTGTTTGTCCAGCGAGTGAGTCAGGATCAGGCTGCCCAGGTACGGAATCTCTACCGCGAATTTGGTCTTCTCGGCTTTCATGTCCGGCCAGCCGAACAGGATCAGCGGGGTCGGCTCATTGCCGACGTTTTCCCAGTGGCCTTCAATCGCGGCGATTTTTGCCGGCTGATGCTTGAGCGTGTTGAGGCCATGGAAGTCGCCGATCACCGCCTGAATCGGCGCGACGATCAAGGCCATCCACATGGCCATCGACAGCATCGTGCGGATCGCCGGGTTATCACGGCCGCGCAATAGATGCCAGGCGGCCGACGAGCCGACAAAGAATGCTGTTGCAACGAACGCTGCCGTGGCCATGTGCATTAGGCGGTAGGGGAACGACGGGTTGAAAATCACCGCGATCCAATCCACCGGAATCACCTGGCCGTTAACGATTTCGTAGCCCTGCGGGGTTTGCATCCAGCTGTTGGAGGCGAGAATCCAGAACGTCGAGATCAGCGTGCCGATGGCCACCATGACGGTGGCGAAGAAGTGCAGCTTGCGCCCGACCCTGTTCCAGCCGAACAACATGACACCGAGGAAACCGGCTTCGAGGAAGAACGCCGTGAGCACTTCATAGGTCAGCAGCGGCCCGGTGACGGAACCGGCAAAGTCCGAGAAGCGGCTCCAGTTGGTGCCGAACTGATAAGCCATGACCAATCCGGAGACCACCCCCATGCCGAAGTTGACGGCAAATATCTTCGACCAGAAGTGGTAAAGATCACGGTAGGTATCGTTGTGGGTCTTCAGCCACAAGCCTTCGAGCACCGCCAGGTAACTCGCCAGGCCGATGGTGATCGCCGGGAACAGGATGTGAAACGAGATGGTGAACGCGAACTGAATTCGGGCGAGATCAAGTGCCTCCAAACCGAACATAAGTCTTCCTCTGTCTGGTAATACGGCTGCTGGCTGGGAGCCTGCACCCACCGCCCCCACGGTTATGGAGTGTGGCGAATTCAAATTCGTTGTTTTTTTAACAACCATCGCAACGCAGGGAGTCTGGCCATCTGGCCGTCAGAGCAAATCCGCCAAGGGTTTTGATCTGGATCAAGTAACGATGAAAGAGTAGTCCCATTTTCAGCGCCCGACTGTGTGGTCTTTTGCCGCGTGACAGGTTGCCTCACCGCTCTGTCCAGGGCTGCGGAATTCGCTGTGGCGAAGGTAGGACGCGGGCTTCAGGATAGGTGTCTAGCTAACTAAATTTCCCGCACACGCAACTTCAGGTTACAAGTTGGTGATAATCTCGATTTTTCCCCGTTCAGAACTACCCGCCGATGCCGACCCAAGCCCCGCTGTTGTTGCGCCATCACCGCCCGTTCATTGCGTTCTGGCTGGCGCGGGTGTTCACCGCCAGCGGTTTCCAGATGCTTACCGTGGCCATCGGCTGGAACCTCTATCAACTCACCGGCAACGTGCTGGACCTGGGCTTGGTCGGGCTCGTGGAGTTCGCGCCACGGGTGTTGTTCATGCTCCACACCGGGCATGTGGCAGACCGCTATGACCGGCGCAAGGTCGCGGCCATCTGCCAGTCCTTGCAGGCGATGATCGCCCTCGCCCTGGCCATTGGCAGCGCCACTGACCACGTCACCCGCGAAATGATCTTCATCCTCGCGTTCCTGCTCGGCGCCGCCCGTTCATTTGAAATGCCGACCACCCAGGCGCTGCTGCCGACCATCGTCCCCAGTGCACTGTTTCCGCGCGCAGTGGCCGCGTCCCAGTCGGCTCAGCAATCGGCAACCATCGTCGCGCCAGCACTGGGCGGTTTGCTGTATGCCTTCGGCAGCGTCTGGGTGTATGGCCCGACGGTGATTCTGTACCTCATCGCCTGCACCCTGATGCTCAACCTGCCCGCACGGCAAACCCCGCTGAACAAGGGCAAGGCAACCCTGGATTCGTTGCTTGCCGGGATTCGCTTCATTCGCAGCCGCCCGGACATTCTCGGGGCGATCTCACTGGACTTGTTCGCGGTATTACTCGGGGGCGCCACGGCGCTGCTACCGGTGTTTGCCAAGGATATCCTGCTGACCGGCCCCTGGGGGCTGGGCCTGCTGCGCTCGGCGCCAGCGGTCGGGGCGTTGCTGATGTCGTTATGGCTGGCGCGGTTTGCCGTGGAGCGCAACGTCGGACGGGTCATGTTCACCGCCGTCGGGGTATTCGGCGTCGCGACCATCGCCTTCGGCCTGTCGACCTCGTTCTGGTTCTCGCTGGCGGTGCTGGTGGTGCTCGGCGCGGCAGACATGATCAGCATGGTGATCCGCGCGTCCTTCGTGCAACTGGAAACCCCGGACGAAATGCGCGGCCGGGTCAGCGCGGTGAACGGCTTGTTCATCGGTGCCTCGAACCAGTTGGGCGAATTCGAATCCGGACTCACCGCCCACTGGTTCGGCACTGTACCGGCGGTGGTCATGGGCGGAATCGGCACGCTGCTGGTCACCGGAACGTGGGTCAAACTGTTCCCGACCCTGGCCCAACGCGACCGCATGCATGTGCCGGTGGATGAGGCGAAAGCCTCAGCGGTGTCTGCTACACCAGCAACTCCCCCGCCACCGCAGCCCTGACGGCTTTGCCACACAGTCGTTCAACCAGCACCAACGCAAACGCCAGGGCAGCGCTCGAACCTTGAGCGGTGATGCAGTTGCCGTCGATGACCACCGGCTGATCGACGAACGTGCAGCCGAGCAGTTGATGACTGGCCGAAGGCAGGCAGGTCATGCGGCGCTGGCGCAATACCCCAAAGGCTTGCAGCGCCAGCGCCGGTGACTCGGCGATACCGGCAAACATGCGCCCGGCGGCGGATTGATCCTGGACCAGCTGCAGCAAGGGTTGATGAGCTGCCAGGCGCTGAGCGCCGACGGCGCCACCCGGCAAAACGACCAGGTCGAACGGTTGCGCCAACACATCGATCAGCATCGTGTCGGCAGTCAGACGGGTGCCACGGGCGCAGGTGAGCATGCGCCGTGATTCGATGCTCGCCACCACCACTTCGACTTTCGCACGGCGCAACACGTCGATCAGTGTCACGGCTTGCAGGTCGTCGATACCTTCGGCAAGGGTAATCAGGGCTCTAAAGGTCATGGTCTGCGTCCACAGGGTGATCCTTAAAGCGTAGTCAGCTTTGCTGACAGATGTTCGAGCGGTGCTTGCTACTTGATGTACAGCTGCGTCGACATCGTATTGCCCGGTGCATTGATCGAGGTATTGCTGAAGGTGAAAGTGCCTTCCTGCTTACCCGCCAGATCGAAGGTGTATAGGTTGCCGACGATTTTGCTGGCCACGCCGGAGCATTCCGTCAGATTGCCGTTGCCATAGGCGCAGACAGGAGCCCGCACGCCATTGACTTCAAAGCCGTCCAGCGTTGCATTCGGCAGGCGGCCGTAGCCGATCTCCAGCACATAGATCTTGATGCTGGGGCCTGAATGATCGCACTTCGTCTTCTCCTGCCCTGGCGCAATATCTTCAATGCCGCAGGAGGTCGACTGGACCTTGAGCACCTTGACTTCGCTCAGCGGTGGTGCGGACGCTGCCAGTGCGGTGTGCGCACCGAACAACATGGCACCAGACAGGCCAAAAGCCAGAATCATCCTGTTCTTTATAGAAGACATATCCACTCCCAAAACCAGCGCGCAGTATGCCCCACTCCCTCAAACTGCAAAACATCGCCGACGATCAACGCCATTAGGCAGCCATAGCCGCACGCTGCTGGTATGATGCGCGGCTTTTTCCGACCGACAGAAAATACTCAGGCGCTTGGCACGGCCTGTGCTTTGCTGTTGAAGTCGATACATTCACGGCGCCGGGCGCGCCACGGGGAGCAGACATGCTGGAAAGGCTGTTTCAACTCAAGGCACACAACACCAACGTGCGTACCGAGATTCTTGCCGGTATCACGACCTTTTTGGCCATGGCCTACATTCTGTTCGTCAACCCGAGCATCCTCGGCGAGACCGGCATGGACAAGGGCGCGGTGTTTGTCGCGACATGCCTGGCAGCAGCCATTGGCTCGACGGTGATGGGCCTGATCGCCAACTACCCGATCGCGCTGGCGCCGGGCATGGGCCTGAACGCCTTCTTCACCTACACCGTTGTCCTGCACATGGGCCATACCTGGCAAGTGGCGCTGGGCGCAGTGTTCATCTCGGCAGTCATGTTTTTCCTGTTGTCGATCTTTCGCATCCGCGAGTGGATCATCAACAGTATCCCGCTGGCGTTGCGCTCGGCGATTGCCGCCGGTATCGGTCTGTTCCTGGCGCTGATCGCCCTGCATAACGCGGGCATCGTGGTCAGCAACCCGGCGACCATGGTTGGCCTCGGCGACCTGAAACAACCGGCACCGATCCTCGCGACCCTGGGTTTTGCGCTGATCGTCGCCCTCGAAGCCCTGAAAGTGCGCGGTGCAGTGCTGATCGGCATCCTGGCCGTGACCATCGTTTCCATCGCCCTGGGCTTCACACCGTTCGGCGGCGTGATGGCGATGCCGCCTTCGCTGGCACCGACCTTTCTGCAGCTGGACATCAAAGGTGCGCTGGACATCGGCCTGGTCAGCGTGATTTTCGCTTTCCTGTTCGTCGACCTGTTCGATAACTCCGGCACCCTGATCGGCGTCGCCAAGCGCGCCGGCCTGATGGGCAAGGACGGCCACATGCCGAAAATGGGTCGTGCGCTGATCGCCGACAGTACTGCGGCCATGGCCGGTTCCCTGCTGGGTACCTCGACCACCACCAGTTACATCGAGTCGGCAGCAGGCGTCAGTGCCGGCGGCCGTACCGGCCTGACAGCCGTCGTGGTGGCCATTCTGTTCTTGCTGGCGTTGTTCTTCGCACCATTGGCCGCCAGCGTACCGGCCTTCGCCACTGCACCGGCCTTGCTGTTCGTCGCCGTATTGATGACCTCGGGCCTGGCGGAAATAGACTGGGACGACATCACCGTCGCCGCGCCTGTGGTGGTTACCGCGCTGGCCATGCCATTCACTTACTCCATCGCCAACGGTATCGCGTTCGGATTCATTTCCTGGACCGCGATCAAGTTGCTGTCCGGCCGTGGCCGTGAGCTGAACTCGGCGCTGGTGGTTCTGTCGATTCTGTTCGTGATCAAGTTGGGTTGGTTCAACGCATGACTTTCGATTCCCAGGCTTACACCGCTCAGCTCGAAGAAAAGGCCACGCGCTTGCGTGACCTGCTGGCGCCGTTCGATGCACCCGAACCTGCGGTGTTCGACTCGCCGCTTGCGAACTTTCGCCTGCGCGCCGAATTCCGCCTGTGGCGCGAAGCCGGCGAGCGTCACTACGCTATGTTCTCCCAGGAAGACAAACGCACGCCGATCCTGATCGAAGAGTTCCCGATCGCCAGCCAGCGCATCAACCAGTTGATGCCGCAGCTCAAGGCCGCCTGGCAAGCCAGCGCCGCCCTGAGCCACAAGCTGTTTCAGGTGGAGTTCCTGACCACCCTGGCCGGCGATGCGATGATCACCTTGTGTTATCACCGCCCGCTGGACGAGCATTGGTACGCGGCCGCGTCGAAACTGGCCGCCGACCTCAACGTCAGCGTGATCGGTCGCTCCAAGGGCAAACGCGAAGTGATCGGCCATGATTATGTGGTCGAGAAACTTGAAGTCGGTGGTCGTACCTTCAGCTATCGCCAACCGGAAGGCGCGTTCACCCAGCCGAACGGCACGGTGAACCAGAAGATGCTCAACTGGGCTTACGACGCCTTGGGCGATCGTTCCGACGATTTGCTGGAGTTGTATTGCGGTAACGGCAACTTCACCCTGCCACTGGCGACACGCGTGCGCAAAGTGCTGGCCACCGAAATCAGCAAGACTTCGGTGAATGCAGCGCTGAGCAACCTCAGTGAAAACGCTGTGGATAACGTCACCCTGGTGCGTCTGTCTGCCGAAGAGCTGACCGAAGCGCTGAATGAAGTTCGCCCGTTCCGCCGTTTGCACGGCATTGATCTGAAGAGCTACGAGTTCGGTAGCGTGTTCGTCGACCCACCGCGCGCCGGCATGGACCCGGACACGTGCGAGCTGACCCGACGCTTCGAGAACATTCTGTACATCTCGTGCAATCCGGAAACGCTGGCCGCCAACATCGCCCAATTGCACGACACCCACCGCATCACCCGCTGCGCGATGTTCGATCAGTTCCCGTGGACGCACCACATGGAATCCGGGGTCTTGCTGACCCGACGTTGATTGCACACGCTCAATACAAAACAGCCGTCTTGATGACGGCTTTTTTGTGGGTGGCGCCTGCAACTGTCCGATCATCGAACACTTATTGTCGTCTTGCGAGGCTTGGCGCTCAGCTTCAATTGACCAAATTAACCAGCTAGTACAATTTATCTCCACCGGCGGGTCCCCCTCGACCCACGCCCACAATAACAATGGAGATGCCCCTGATGTCCCCTATCGTTCTGGTGCTCAACGGCCCGAACCTGAATCTGCTTGGTACCCGTGAGCCAGCGACGTATGGCCATGAAACCCTGGCCGACATTTCGGCCTTGTGCGGGCGCGCTGCCGAAGAATTCGGCCTGGCAGTGGAGTTTCGCCAGACCAACCACGAGGGCGAATTGCTCGACTGGATTCACTCGGCACGCGGTCGTTGTGCCGGGATCGTGATCAACCCGGCAGCCTGGACGCACACCTCGGTCGCGATCCGCGACGCGCTGATCGCCAGCGAGTTACCGGTGATCGAAGTGCACCTGTCCAATGTGCATGCTCGCGAGCCGTTCCGACATCACTCGTTCGTGTCGGCCATCGCCACCGCCGTCCTGTGCGGATTCGGTAGCCACGGCTATCGCTTGGCGCTGGAGCATTTCAGCCATCGCTTGAAGGGGTGAGTCACATGTCGCAGAACAACACGGTACTCGCCGGGCTCATCGGCGCTGGTATCCAGGCGTCGCGAACCCCGGCGCTGCATGAGCGCGAGGGCGATGCCCAAGGCCTGCGCTATCTCTATCGGTTGATTGACCTCGATCAGCTGAAACTCGACAGCGGTGCCCTCCCCGACCTGCTGATGGCAGCCGAGCGGATGAACTTCACCGGCCTGAACATCACCTTTCCGTGCAAGCAGGCGATCATCCCGCTGCTTGACGAACTCTCGCCTGAAGCCCGAGGCATTGGTGCGGTCAACACCGTGGTGCTCAAGGATGGAAAACGCATCGGCCACAACACCGACTGCCTGGGTTTTGCCGAAGGTTTTCGTCGGGGCTTGAAGGAGGCTGCCCGCGAGCGCGTCGTTCAAATGGGTGCCGGTGGTGCCGGTGCTGCGGTAGCCCATGCGCTGCTGAGTGAAGGTGTGCAGCAATTGAGTATTTTCGATGTGGACGTCAGCCGTGCGCAAAGCCTTGCGAACAACCTCAATCAGCACTTCGGCAGCGGCCGGGCCTGTGCCGGCAGCGATCTGCCGAGTGCGTTGGCGCAGGCCGATGGGCTGGTGAACACCACGCCGATGGGTATGGCCAAACTGCCCGGCATGCCAGTGCCGGTGGAGTTGCTGCGGGCTGAGTTGTGGGTCGCGGAGATTGTTTACTTTCCACTGGAAACCGAACTGCTGCGCAACGCCCGTGCGTTGGGCTGCCGTACTCTGGATGGCGGCAACATGGCAGTGTTTCAGGCGGTAAAGGCTTTTGAGTTGTTCAGTGGCGTGGCGCCGGATGCGCAGCGGATGCTGGAGCATTTTCAAAGCATGAATGGTTGACGACCACGGCCTTGATCGTTCCCACGCTCTGCGTGGGAATGCAGCCCGTGACGCTCTGCGTCACCATCAAGAGCGGACGCGGAGCGTCCAGTGAGGCATTCCCACGCAGAGCGTGGGAACGATCTGTGGGCTGCGGTCTTCAGGCCTGCAAATAACGCAGCACTGACTCGCAGATCATCTGGCGATGACGTTGCTTGATCGTTTCGTCCGGCAAGTCGATCTGAAAAATCTCACCAAAGGTATGACGGTTCGACACCCGGTAAAAACAGAACGAACTGATCAACAAGTGCACATCCAGCGGATCCAGCCCGCTACGGAACACCCCCTCCTCGGCACCACGACGTAGAATCACGCCCAGCGAATCGAGGATCGTATTGTTCATCGCCTTGATCGCTTCGGACTGCTTCACGTACTCGGCGTTGTGAATGTTCTCGATGCTGACGATGCGCACAAAATCGACGTTGCGGTCATGGTGATCGAAGGTGAATTCCACCAGCCGCCGAATCGCCTCACGCGGTTCCAGCTCAGCCAGGTGCAAGCGACTTTCAGTGCTGCGGATGTCGCCGTAAAGCTTCTCCAGCACCTCGACGTAGAGCTGTTCCTTGCTACCGAAGTAGTAATAGATCATCCGTTTCGAGGTGTGGATACGCTCGGCGATCGCATCGACACGAGCACCGGACAGACCCTGCTGGACGAACTCGACAATGGCTTCTTGAAGAATGTTCTCGCGGGTCTTTTCCGGGTTGTTCTTGCGACTCTTGCGCGGCTCGATCGAGGGTTCGTCGGGCGCGACGGTGAGTTCTGTGGTCATTCTCATTCCGGGCTCATGGCCTTCACTGCACAGCTGGCGATTATGGGCCGCACGCTGCAGTGAAGGAAGCTTCGCCACGGCCGTTTACCCCCGCGTTTACCAATTTCCTACAACTTGGCGTGACGCACACCTCCGCTGCGTGATTTCGCCATCGCCGCCAGGCGCACCGCGACGTTGGCCGCACCATATCCGGCATAGCCGTTTTTGCGCTGGATGATTTCGAAGAAGAAGCGCCCTTCAAAGGGCTCGGTGTACACATGAAACAGCTCACCGCCCTGGGCATCGCGGTCATACAGCACGTTGTAATAGGCGAGCTCGCTGAGGAACTCGTCATCGAAATCAAAGCGTGCCGCGAGGTCATCGTAATAGTTGAGCGGGATGTCCAGCAGTGGTACGCCGGCGGCTTTGGCGCGACTGACTTCAGCGAAAATATCGTCGCAGTCAAAGGCAATGTGGTGCACACCGGAACCGCGATAACTGGACAAGGCATGGGAGATCGCGGTGTTGCGGTTCTCGGAAATGTTCAGCGGTAAACGGATCGAGCTGCAACGGCTGCGCAGCGCGCGGCTTTTCACCAGGCCGTAAGGATCCGGCAACACCACTTCATCGTCGGCCTCGAAATCCAGCAGGCTCTTGTAGAACAGCACCCAACTGTCGAGGCTGTCCGCCGGCAGCGCCATCGCCATGTGGTCGATCCTTTTCAGTCCACCCCCGGTGGCGGCCGTCGGATACAGACTGAAGTCGGTGCCGTAGACATCGGCGTGTTCATCCACCAGATAAATCAGGCTGCCATCCGGCGCACGGACCGCCGCCAGTTCCAGTTCATTGGGGCCGACCAGTCCGCGATAGGGTTGCCCTTTGTACGCCACCGCTCGGGCCAACGCACTCGCGCTGTCCTTGACCCGCACTGCGGTCGCACACAATGACGGCCCGTGCGCTTCAAAAAAGCTGTGGGCAAACGAATAGGGTTCAGAGTTGAGGATCAGATTGATATCGCCCTGACGCAGCAGCGTAACGTTCTTGGAGCGATGTTCACCGGCCTTGACGAAACCCAGTCGCTCCAGCCAATGCGAGAGTTTGGCGCCGAGGCTTTCGTCCACCGCGAACTCGAGAAACTCGATGCCGTCGTACTCACTGGCCGGCGGCGTGGCGAACAAAATGTCGAGGTTCGGCGTGGGCGTTGCTTGTTGTTGCAAACGCGCTCGGGTCTTCTCTTCCAGATACAGCAAGGAGCGCAGACCATCGGCGGCATTGGCGCGTGGTGGCGCGGCGCGGAATCCGTCGTTGAAAACTTCCAGCGACAGCGGCCCGGTGTAACCACTCTGGATAATCGGTGCGAGAAAACCCGGCAAGTCGAATTCGCCCTGTCCGGGGAAGCAACGAAAATGTCGGCTCCACTCCAGCACGTCCATCGCCAGGATCGGTGCGTCGGCCATTTGCACAAAGAAAATCTTCTCGCCGGGAATATCCGCGATAGCCCGTGGATCACCCTTGAGCGACAAGGTATGAAAACTGTCCAGCAACACGCCCAGATTCGGATGGTCCGCCTGGCGGACGATATTCCAGACCTGTTGATAAGTGTTCACATGCCGGCCCCAGGCCAGCGCCTCATAACCGATCCGCAAGCCACGAGCCCCGGCGCGTTCGGCCAACAGTCGCAGATCATCGACCAGAATCTGCTCATCGCCAACACTGTCGGCTGAGGCATTGCTGCACACCAGCACCAGATCGGTGCCCAGTTCCTGCATCAGGTCGAACTTGCGCTCGGCGCGCTCAAGGTTGCGCGGCAGACGGTCACGGCGGCAGCCTTCGAAATCACGAAAGGGCTGAAACAGAGTGATGGCGATACCGAGGTCAGCGCACATCTGTTTAATTTCACGCGGGCTGCCGTCGTAGTACAGCAGGTCGTTCTCGAAAATCTCCACCCCATCGAAACCCGCGGCGGCAATGGCTTCGAGTTTTTCCGGCAGGGTACCGCTCAAGGAAACGGTGGCAATGGAACGCTGCATGTTTCGACTCCCGGTGGGATGGGCTGATCTTGTTAGAGGCACGACACGGCTTTTCGTAGCAGCTGGCGCAGCCGGCGTTCGGCTGCGCAGCAGTCGTGAAATCAGGCAATGCGGTGAGTCAGGAGGACCGCGCATTCAGGATTTACGACTGCTTCGCAGCCGAACGCCGGCTGCGCCAGCTGCTACAAGGGATCGCGTTTGACTTGAGGCGAATTATTGGCTTAGCGATCCGTTACAGCAATTCAAAGTGTACCAACCGGTTAGTTTACTGTGCGATTATCGAACACAATGGCGGTTGGCGAATTGACGATTTTTCGCTCACTGCGCACCATCGGCAGCACATCGATTCCGGTCATGAACCACCGGTCGAAGTGACCAACGACCCAGAACACACCATAAAAAATTCAAAAATCGGGTACACGCTCATGCTTGCATTCAACGCCTTGTTTCGTTGCTCTCTCCTTCATTCCCCGTGCCTGGCGCCCGACCGCCAACCGCCTTCGAACCTTTCTGGCGCCCGCGACCGAACCCGGCCCGCATGCTGAACACGCGCTTTGGTTGCCTCAGCCAACACTGAGCCAACGCAAACACTCAGCCGATCAATCATTGTTTTCCCCTGCGCATCCGCGCACCCCGACGATTGATCACGCGCCCATGAAGTCCCGACGAGCCTTGCTTGTCAGTCATTGAACGGATGGCACAGATGATTCCTTCTCAGAGCTCTCATACAGAAAGCGCCCGCACGGCCTCAGGCCTGGGTGTCGCGTCCGGCGGCATCGGCGACAAAATCCGTGGCGCCATGGCGGTCGGCAAAACCCGTTGGGGCATGCTGGCGCTGGTGTTTTTCGCCACCACCCTGAACTACATCGACCGCGCCGCACTGGGCGTCATGCAGCCGATCCTGGCCAAGGAAATGAGCTGGACGGCGATGGATTACGCCAACATCAACTTCTGGTTCCAGGTCGGTTACGCCGTCGGCTTCGTGCTGCAAGGCCGGCTGATCGACCGGATCGGCGTGAAGCGCGTGTTCTTCTGCGCGGTGCTGCTCTGGAGCCTGGCGACCGGCGCCCATGGCCTGGCAACCTCGGCCGTCGGCTTTATGGTCTGCCGCTTTATCCTCGGGCTGACCGAAGCCGCCAACTACCCGGCCTGCGTGAAAACCACCCGGCTGTGGTTCCCTGCCGGTGAGCGCGCCGTGGCCACTGGCATCTTCAATGCCGGGACCAACGTCGGCGCCATGTTCACGCCGATGCTGCTGCCGCTGATCCTCCACGTCTGGGGCTGGCAAGCTGCGTTCCTGTGCATGTCGGCACTGGGCGGGATCTGGCTGTTGTTCTGGGGCTTGAAGTACTTCAACCCGGAAGATCACCCGTCGGTGAAGCAATCGGAACTGGACTACATCCAGAAGGAAGTCGAACCGGAACAAACCCGCGTGCCGTTCTCACGGATCCTTCGGATGCGCGGCACCTGGGCCTTCGCCCTCGCCTACTCGATCACCGCACCGGTGTTCTGGTTCTACCTGTACTGGCTGCCGCCGTTCCTCAACCAGCAATACAACCTGGGCATCAACGTGACCCAAATGGGTATTCCGCTGATCATCATCTATATGACGGCCGACTTCGGCAGCGTCGGCGGCGGCATTCTGTCCTCGTTCCTGATCGGCCGCGGGGTCAACCCGATCAAGGCCCGGTTGATGTCGATGCTGCTGTTCGCCTGCTGCATCATCGGCGTGATCATGGCCGCCGGCTCCAGCAACCTGTGGGTCGCCGTGTTTGCCATCTCGCTGGCCATCGGCGCGCACCAGGCCTGGACCGCAAACATCTGGAGCCTGGTGATGGACTACACGCCCAAGCACATGATGAGCACGGTGTTCGGTTTCGGTGGCATGTGCGCCGCCATTGGCGGGATGTTCATGACCCAACTGGTCGGGCACATCCTGACCATCACCAATAACAACTACACCGTGCTGTTCACCATGATTCCGGCGATGTACTTCATTGCGCTGACCTGGTTGTACTTCATGGCACCGCGCAAGATTCCGAAAATCGACAACTGACGCTTCCTCTTTCGCAGGCCTGGTTCCAGGCCTGCTTTTTTTGTTTGCACGGTTGCCGATTTCGCCCCCCTTTTTTCCGTCCACGGAGCTCATACCATGTCTCTGGGTAACCTGAGCATCGCCAAACGTGCGCTGATCAGCTTCGGCCTAATCGCCCTGCTGGTGTTGTTGCAAGGACTGTTTGCCCTCAAGCAGGTGGCCGAAGTACGCGCCACCGGCCAGCACACCGAAAACGTCTCCCTGCCCAGCACACGCTACCTGGGGGAAATCCGTGACTACATTCTGAGCATTCGCGTGCTCAGCCTGCGCATGGCGCTCAACCGCGAGCCGAAAGTACTCGATGCCACTATCGCCCGCCTGCATCAGGTGGAAGGCTGGCTTGAGCAAACGCTGACCAGATTCGCGCCCCTGGTCGACGACTACAACCGCGTGCAGTACGAAACCTTTGTCAGCACTGTAAAGAGCTACCGACAGGCACTGGATCAATACGAAGAACTGTCCCGGCAAAACCGCAGCGAGGAAATGAGCGCGCTGCTCAACGGAAAAATCCAGGATTACTCGACCCGGACCGGCGATCAATTCACCGAGCTGATGAACCTCACCGCCAGCGAAGTCAGCCAATCGGCCAGCCATGCCGATTGGCTTTACACCCAGGTAAAAATGACCGTGATCGGCGCACTGATCGCTGTTGCCCTGCTGACCTTATGCCTGGCCTGGCTACTGATCCGCAGCATCGTCGTGCCCATCCGTCAGGCTGTGCGTGTGGCCGAGCAGGTCGCTGACGGTGACCTGAGTACGCCGATCCACAGCCAGGGGCCCGATGAAACCGCCCGTCTTCTCAGGGCTCTGGCCAGCATGCAGAACAGCCTGCGCGATACCCTGCAGCTGATCAGCGGTACGTCGAACCAACTGAACGGTGCGGCACAGCAGATGAGCCAGAACACCGGGCAGGACTCCAATCGCTTGCAACAGCAGCACAACGAAATCGAGCAGGCCGCCACGGCGGTCAACGAAATGACCGCCGCCGTCGAAGAAGTGGCGCGCAACGCGGTCTCGACCTCGGACACCACGCGCCAGTCGACGCTAGAGGCCACTCAGGGCCAGGCGCGAGTGATCGAGACCCTCGATTCGATCCAGGCCATGAGTGCCGATGTCGGCACCGCGCTGCAACAGGTTCAGACCCTGGCCGAACAATCTCGGGAAATCGGCAAAGTACTGGACGTCATCCGCGCTATTGCCGAACAAACCAACCTGCTGGCCCTCAACGCCGCCATCGAGGCCGCAAGAGCCGGGGAAGCTGGGCGCGGGTTTGCCGTGGTCGCCGATGAAGTGCGAGCCCTGGCCCACCGCACCCAGCAGTCGACCCGGGAAATCGAGCAGATGATCGCCCGGGTTCAGGGCGACACCGACAGTGTGGTGCTATCGATGCACGGCAACAGCCAGCGGGTGGCCCAGACTTTGTCGATCGCCGAACAGGCCGGTGTGGCCCTGGCGCAAATCACCCGCGCCATGGAGCAGATCCACGAGCGCAATCTGGTGATCGCCAGCGCCTCGGAAGAGCAGGCTCAAGTGGCCCGAGAGGTAGACCGCAACCTGCTGAACATCCGCGACCTGTCGCTGGCCAGCGCCGACGCATCGACCCGGACCAGCGCCACCAGTCAGGAGTTGTCGCAACTGGCGGCCGGTTTGCAGAACCTGGTGGTGCGTTTCAGGTTTTGAGCGCAATCAGCTTCTGCGCTGTTGCCAGGCCGCCGCCAGACCGCTGAGGCAAATGATCACGATGCCAATCACAGTGGTCAGGCTCGGTGTGTGGGAAAACAGCAACCAGCCGAGCAGTCCGGCAAACACGATCTGGCAGTAACCAAAAGGCGCCAGCAGTGCCGGTGCGGCATGCCGGAAAGCCTGAGTCAGCAACAGATGCGCGGTCATCCCGCAGCTACCCAGCGCCAGCATCAACAGGCCATGAGTCAAACTCGGCACTTGCCAGAACATCGGCACCAGAGCGCTCATGACCAGGGTGTTGCACAAACCGGCAAAGAAGTTACTGGTGGTCGGGCTGTCGATCTCGCTGAGTTTTCGCGTCAGCAGTTGGTAAAAGCAGAAGAACAACGCCGAGCAGAACGGCAGCAACACTGCCGGAGTGAACAAATCGCCGCCGGGGTGGACGATGATCAACACGCCGATAAACCCGCAAATCACCGCCAGCCATTGCCCCCGCGTCACCCGCTCACCGAGCAAGGGCACCGACAACGCGGTCACCAACACCGGCGCGAGAAAGTTGACCGCGGTGGCTTCCGCCAACGGGATGAACAACAGGCCTGTGGTGAACAACAGGCTGGTGCCAAGCAAGCACAACGCCCGCAGCAACTGCAGCAACGGGCGTTTCGTGCGCAGGACACGCAAGCCCGATTGCGGCAGAAAAATCCCGGCCATCAATAGCGTGTGAACCAGATAACGCGCCCACACCACCATGATCACCGGATAGAAACCCGACAGGTATTTGGACAAGGCGTCGTGAGTGGAAAACAGGAAGGTCGCAACAACGATCAACAGGATGCCTTTGAAGGGCTGATTGATACCGGAAAGCGGAGTGCTCGATACAGTCATGGGAAATCCCGAAGGTTGAAGGACCTGAAAAGCATCGCTTAAATCAGCGTCAACAACGCACGCGTCTTGTCCAACGCCATCTGCGCCCGCTGCAAGGCACTCACGCCCTGCCGTTGCAACTGCACGGCCGGCACTTCCAGGCTCAATGGCAGATTGACCGGCAAACACCTCAATAACCCAAGCAGGTCGCAATCCCCTTCGCCAGGGAAACGCCGCTCGTTGCGAGCCTGACGCAAAATCTCCTGCATGTCTGTAGGCCTGGGTCCTGCCACATCGCACAGCTGTGCATAACGCAGGCGTGACGGCGCGACCCTGGCCAGGTCTTCCAGACGCGAAGCCGAGCGGTCGAAATGGAAAGCATCCACCAGTACGCCACCGTATTCGTGATCAGCGTTTTCAACAATACGCACGGCCTGCTCAAGGTTGCGCGCATCGGTCCAGGGCATGAACTCCAGATGGCTGTGCAAACCGTAACCTGCCGCCAGATCGCAGAGTGCGGCAAAATTCTCGGTGAGCCGCTGCTCGTCAGGATCATTACCGGCTACCAGTAATTCACTGGCACCGAGCTCTGCGCCGGCCGCCAGGACCGCCTCGAAATCCGCCACTCGGGTTTCGGCTTTCAATCGCAGAATTTCGATATCCAGCACTTGAATGCCGGTGTCACGCAGCCGCGCCCGCGTCTGTTGCCACAACTGTGCATCGGCCATCAGCGGGAAATGATGCTCCTCGGGGGTGGCCGGAACCAGTCGCAGCCCGACATGGCTATACCCGGCACGCGCCGCCACCTCGATGATCTCCGGCGGCGACAATTCAAGAACGGTCAGGCTGGCCAGGGAGAAAATACGCTCGCTCATGTTCACTCCTCGATCCGTGCCGGAACGCAGGCGCGACCGCTGGCAGCGGCCTCGCGTATGGCTTCGATCAGCGCTAGCGTTCGGGCCGCGTCAGCGACACTCACCAGCGGCTTCGCCTCACCTCGGGCCACCCTTACGAAATGCTGCAATTGCAGGCGCAGCGCTTCATCAGCGTTGAAAGATTCCTGAACGGTCTGCAAGGGGTGATGCCAACCGGCGTCCGCTTCGGCGTAATGCCAGCGCTTGAGCTGCGGAATACTCAGTGCGCCAGCGGTCCCGGCCAGCAGGTAGCACGGCTGGTCAGCTTGAAGTGGGTAAACCGGGTTTTCTCCCGAGTCCAGCTCCCAGCTCCAGGGTGCCGCCACCGCGTCGGAGCCGGTCAGACTGCCCAGCGCCCCGTTGTCGAATTGCAGCAACACCGCCGCGCAATCTTCATTGGCAAACCCGCGCACCGCATTGCTGGTAATGGCCTGTACCTGACGCACTTCACCGCACAAGTGGCGCAGCAGATCGAGGTCGTGAATCAGGTTGGTCAGCAACATCCCGGCACCGGCCTCGCGGCGCCAGGGAATCTCGAAATAACTGTCGGGTTTGCGCACCTGCCAGAGCGCGGTGACCATCGTCAGTTGCCCCAGTGTCCCGCTGCGCACCAGCTCATGGGCGCGGGCGATCAGCGGATTGTGCCGACGATGATGACCGACCAGAACCGGCACGCCAGTAGCTGTCGACGCGGCCACCAGTGTGCGCACTTCATCCAGGTGCACGCCTACCGGTTTCTCCAGCAGCACCGGCACGCCAGCGGCCAGGCAATCGAGCGCCGTACTCACGTGCAGGTTGTTCGGGTTGGCAACAATGACGGCGTCCGGTTTGAGCTGTTCCAGCAGTGCCCGGTGATCGGCGAAATACGGCACGCCCCACTCGGCCGCGATCTCGGCGGCTTGCGGACCAGGATCGGCCACTGCGCACAAGGTCGCCTCATTCAGGGTCTTGAGATGCTGGTAATGCTGCTGGCCCATATTGCCAGCACCGATCAGCGCGATGCGAAGTGGCGAACTCACAGTGCAATCCTCTTGTGATTATTGTCAGGACATCGAATTCCAATAATCTAGAACTCGATTCCAATTTATCACACAAGGAAACGCCAATAGTGTTCGAACAGCGCACAGCTTTGCTTCACAGGGGGGATATGGCGATCAGTTGAACAGCTCCGAGGCCTGACTCGCCACCGACAGCTCCTGAGCAAATTGCAGCAACAACGGCGCCAGTTCATGCAGTCGCGACTCGGGCAACCGCGCACTCGGCCCGGCGACACTGAGCACGCCGACCACCCGCCCATCCACCGGATGACGCACCACCGCGGCGATTGCCGAGGTGCCGACCGCCGAGCTTTCCTGAACCCAGGCATAGCCGTGTTCGCGGGCCAGGCGCAGGCGCTCGAGCAGTTCGATGTTGGAGCGCGGTGCATTCGGTCCCAACTCCAGCGGCATATCCACCGCTTGCCGTTCCACCAGTGACAAGGCCTCGGCATCACTGAGGCAGGCCAGCCACGCGTGCCCCGACGCGGTGTAGAACAACGGCGCATCGCGGCCCATGTCCGGGTCATAACGCAAACCGGAACGCGCGCCCTGAGACTTGGCGATCCAGGTTTGACGCTCGCCCTCGATCACACCCAATCGCACCAGCTCGCCGGTTTCCTGGGCCAACCGATCAAGCACCGGCTGGACGATATCCGCACCGCTGCTCGACAGGTAACGAAAACCCATGGCAACCAGTTTGGTCGACAGGTGATAACGCAAATTGTCCGGATTCTGCCGCACGTAACCCAGGCGGATCAGCTCCGCGAGCAAGCGGTGCGTTGCGCTTTTCGGGATCTCCAGTTGCTCGGCCAGCACCTGCATCGGCAAGCCTCGCGGATCACTGGTAAGACTTTCCAGAACACTGAAGACACGTTCGATTTGACTGCCGGCCATGGTGGGACTCCAGATGAAATTTGGCCGATTCTAGAAGACAACCGGGTGAATGCGAAATGTGGAACTGCAGTGTCCGATAACCGCCCGCAAATAGCGCTTTGCGCCGGGACAGTCTTGTCGTTTCAAAATCGGCTACGTATATTTTTTGGAATTAAATTCCAAAATAACAATATTGCCGGAGTCAGCCAGCATGCCTGCCAAATCCACTTGTCCCCCTGCAGTCGACTGCGATGTGTTGATTGTCGGCTCCGGTGCGGCGGGTTTGTCCGCCGCCGTCACCGCTGCCTGGCACGGGCTCAAGGTGATCGTCGTGGAAAAGGATCCGGTGTTCGGCGGCGCCACGGCCTGGTCCGGTGGCTGGGCGTGGGTGCCGTGCAATCCGCTGGCCCGGCGCGCCGGCATCATTGAAGACATCGACCTGCCGCGCACCTACCTCAAGCACGAGCTCGGCGAACGCTATGAACCGGCGCTGATCGACGCTTTCCTCGAAGCCGGCCCGCGCATGGTCGCGTTCTTTGAGGAGCACACCTCGCTGCAATTTGCCGACGGCAACGGCATCGCCGATATTCATGGCGACACACCGGGCGCCGGAACTGGCGGACGCTCGGTGATCGCCGCGCCTTACGACGCACGCAAGGTCGGCACGTTGCTCAAGCGGTTACGAACAACGATGCGTGAAACCTCGTTCATGGGCATGCCGATCATGGCCGGCGCCGACCTGTCAGCGTTCCTCAATCTGACCCGTTCTTTGTCCGCGTTCTGGCACGTGACCCGGCGTTTCAGCCGACACCTGCTCGACCTCGCGCTACACGGTCGCGCGATGCAACTGGTCAATGGCGTGGCACTGGTGGCGCGTTTGGCAAAATCGGCTGAAGACCTCGGCGTTCTGCTCTGGGCGTCAGCACCTGTCACCGAACTGCTGCGTGACGGCAACCGGGTCAGCGGCGCGGTAATCCACAGCGCCAAAGGTGCTATCCAGATCCGCGCACGCCAAGCCGTGGTGCTGGCGGCTGGTGGTTTTCCAAACGATATCGAACGGCGCAAGGCATTGTTCCCACGCACGCCCACCGGTGCTGAGCATCTGGCGCTACCGCCTCTCGGCGCCTCGGGCGATGGCCTGCGGCTGGGCGAAAGCGTCGGCGGTCAAGTAAAGACCGACCTCGAATCACCGGTGGCCTGGGCGCCGGTTTCGCAGGTGCCCTACAAGGACGGCAGCCTCGGTCACTTCCCGCACATCATCGAGCGTGGCAAACCGGGAATCATCGGCGTGCTGCGCAATGGCCAGCGCTTCGTCAACGAAGCCAACGGTTACTACGATTACGTCACGGCAATGGTCGCCGCCGCCCCGGCCGATGAAGAAGTCGCCTCCTGGCTGATTTGCAGCCATCACTTTCAACGTCGTTATGGCCTGGGAATTTCCCGCCCCTTCCCGTTACCCGTCACGCCGTTCATTCGCAGCGGCTACCTGAAAACCGGCAACACGATTCAAGAACTGGCTCTTGCCTGTGGCATCGACGCCAGCGCGCTGGAAACCACCGTGTCGCACTACAACCACCATGCGCGAAAAGGTGAAGACCCGCAGTTCGGTCGTGGCTCCACACCTTATAACCGCAAGCAAGGCGATCCACTCCAGCAACCCAACCCCTGCGTCGCGCCGATCGACAAAGGTCCGTTCTACGCCGTCAAAGTCCAGCCAGGCTGCTTCGGCACATTCGCCGGGCTGAAGGTCAATCAACACGCGCAAGTACTCGACGGCGATGGGCAAGCCATCCACGGTCTCTACGCCGCGGGCACCGATATGGCCAGCATCATGGGCGGCTACTACCCCGCCGGCGGGATCAATCTTGGTCCGGCGTTGACCTTCGGCTACATTGCCGCGCGACATATCGCTGGTGCATGACTGTGCGTAAACAAGCAAAGGCTACGGCCTCAGCCAGCGGTGTCTTACGCGCCTTTACACTTTTCTGCGCCCGCTGCACGCCATAACTGTTATCCATTGTGGAGGCAATGAATGCCGCTCAACCTACAAGGAACGTCAACATGTTATGGAACAAAGCCCAACCCAGCGACAACGTACAGGACACCCGTGAGGACACGGCAACCCGGTTCACTCCTGGCAAAAAGCTCGGAGTAATACTCGGCGCCACCACTGTAATGGGGGTAGGCGTACTGATCAGCCTTACGCCGCTTGTCGAAAGTCCTCATTCACCCCATTCCTCACCGATCAGTATTATCGCGACGCCTGTCGAAGACCCGGAGCTGGCATTTATCCGCGCCATACTCGGGGACACCGAGGACACCTGGAAGCAGATTTTCCAGCCACTCAATCGTCAATATCCCGAACCGACCCTGACCCTCTTCGATCATGGCGTGGCATCAGCCTGTGGTTTTACCTCCTCTGCCAGCGGACGGTTTTATTGTCCGGAGAACCAGCAGGTGTATCTGGACCTGGTGTTTTTTCATGATATGTCGCAGCGTTTTTCGTTGGTCGGTGACTTCGCCCAAGCGTATGTGATCGCCCATGAAGTCGGTCATCACGTGCAACTGCAACTGGGCTTGTCGCAGCCGTTCGAGGACGCACTGAACGCCGGTCAAACTGTCGTCGGCGAAAACGGCCTGGAAGTGCGATCAGAGCTGCAAGCCGATTGCCTGGCGGGTGTCTGGGCGCATCACGCGCAAAAGCGTCTGAACTGGCTGGAGCCCGGCGATCTCGAAGAGGCATTGCAGGCTGCTGCGGTGTTCGGTGATGACTACCGACAAGGGAACCAAACAGCCAGCGTGATGCCTGAGACCTTCACTCACGGCACCTCGGCGCAACGTGCTCACTGGTTCAAGACCGGCTTCAATGAAGGCCGGTTTGAGCAGTGCGACACGTTCGCCGCAACGCGCCTGTAACCCATCGCCGGGCATAGTCTGACGACCGGACTGGCGACTATCCCACTCACCAGCGACACTCATCACCACGCGCAAACAGAGGATTCCCACATGCTATGGAAAAAAGGCCGCCGCAGCGACAACGTGGTGGATGCTCGCGATGAGGATGTTGGCGGTGGCGGCGGTGGGATGCGTTTTGGTGGTGGCAAGGGGCTGAGCTTGACGGCCATTGTGCTGATCGTCGGTATCGGCTGGATCACCGGGCAAGACCCGATGCAGATTCTCGGACAACTGGTCGGGCAGATGGACCAACAATCGGCTCCGGCTACCACGCAAACCGTGCAAACCCGCAAGGCGCCGCCAGCCAATGATCAACAGGCCGAGTTTGTCGCGCGGATCCTCGGCGACACCGAAGACACCTGGGGCCAGATCTTCCAGCAAGCCGGTCGCCAGTACTCGGCGCCCAAACTGCTGCTGTTCAACGGGCGGGTCAATTCGGCCTGCGGCGGCGCTACCTCGGCGACCGGTCCGTTCTACTGCCCGGCAGATCAGCGGGTGTATCTGGACATGAGTTTCTTCCAGGAAATGTCCCAGCGTTTTGGTGCCGCCGGCGATTTCGCCCAGGCTTACGTGATTGCTCACGAGGTCGGTCATCATGTGCAAACCTTGCTCGGCGTATCTGCCAAGATCCAGGCCGCACGTCAACGAGGTCAGCGCATGGAAGGTGACGGAGGTCTGCTGGTACGTCAGGAATTGCAGGCCGATTGCCTGGCCGGTGTCTGGGCCAACAACGCGCAAAAGCGCCTGAACTGGCTGGAGCCGGGCGACGTCGAAGAAGCCTTGAACGCCGCCAATGCCATCGGCGATGACCGTTTGCAGCAACAGGGTCAGGGCCGCGTGGTCCCGGACTCGTTTACTCACGGCACCTCGGCGCAACGGGTTCGCTGGTTCAAGACCGGCTTCGCCCAGGGCCAGGTCAGTCAATGCGACACCTTCGCGACGAAGAACCTCTAAATGCACGCGCGCTGGCTGCTGGTATTCGCGCTGTTATTCGATAGCACCAACCTGCTGGCTGCCGAGCATGCGGTCAAGGTCATCAGCCCCGGTCGCCTGAACCTGGGCGACGCCGAGCTGGCGGTTGGCGTGAGTCAGTCGTCACCGCAAATCCAACGTGTACTGATCGTGATTCACGGGCGCTTGCGCAACGCCGAAACCTACCGCCAGAGCGCGGAAAAAGCTGCCGAGCAGGCCGGACAAAGCGCAACCACCCTGGTGATCGCACCGCAGTTTCTCAACGAAACTGACATCGTTCGCCATCAATTGCCCGACAGCCTGCTGCATTGGCGCGGTGATGACTGGATGGCTGGCGAACTGTCCATCGGAGCGAATCCGCTGAGCTCTTATGCGGTGCTCGACAAGATTCTGGAACGCCTGAGCGATCGCCAGCAGTTTCCAACCCTGAAAGAAGTCGTCATCGCCGGCCATTCCGGTGGCGCACAAGTGGTGCAACGTTATGCACTGCTCGGCCACGATCAGCCGGCACTGCAAGCGGCGGGCGTCAGCGTGCGCTACGTGATCGCCAACCCGTCTTCGTATGCGTATTTCGATGAGCAGCGGCCGGTGCCGTTCAATGCCGCGCGCTGCCCCGGCTTCAACGACTGGAAGTACGGACTGCTGAAACTGCCGGACTACGCCAACGGGCAAACGCCGCAGCAGCTGGAGCAAGGCTACGTACAGCGCAACATCACCTATTTGCTCGGTCAGCGAGACACCAACCCGCATCATCCGGCACTCGACAGAAGCTGCGCTGCGGAGACGCAAGGCGCGTCTCGGCTGGTTCGTGGGCATCGGTACTTCGACTACTTGCAGCAGCGCCATCCCGAAGGGCTGAATCAGCGGCTGATTGAGGTGCCCGGTGTCGGGCATAACGGGGACAAGATGTTCACCTCGCCCGAGGGGCAGAAGGCGTTGTTTCAGTAGCTGGAAGTGTGTCGCCTGAAAGGGCCCCATCGCGAGCAAGCTCGCTCCCACAGGGGATCGTGTGAAGATCAAATGTGGGAGCGAGCTTGCTCGCGATAGCGGTTAACCAGACAACAAATCCCTCAAGCCGACAACATCTGCCGCAACACCACACAATCGCGCGCATGCCAGTCGGCCAATTCCGGCCATGGATTCTCCGGCATATTTACCAGCACCGTCCGTGCGCCCGCCGCGCGCCCGCAATCCAGGTCAAAGCGATAATCACCGACCATCACCAGCTCGCTCGGCGCTACGTCCCAGGCTTCGGCCAGCTTCAGCAGACCACCCGGATGCGGTTTAGGCGGTGCTTCATCACGGCCCAGCACGTCCTCCACCGCAAAGCAGTCAGCCAGGCCGATCGCCTCAAGCGTGACATGCGCCAGCTCGCGAGCATTGCGCGTAAGGATGCCAAGACGATAGCCGCGCCCAGCCAGTTCACGCACCAGTTCCACCGCACCGGGTGCCGGTTTGGAGCCCAAGGCCAGGTCCCGTTCATGCTCCAGCAACCAGGCGTGTTTCGCCGCAGCTTCATCGGCCGGCAGAGCCGCGAGGTGGGTGAGGATGTCGTGTTCAGCGGGAATCGCCAGCGCCTGGCGAATCGCCACGAAATCGTGCACGGCCACGGTCAGCGTGCCGTCCATGTCGAACACCCAATGCCGTACCTCGGAGAGACTCATGCCCAATCCTTGCGATGACGAATCAGGCCTTCCTGCGTCACCGACGCCACCAGCTTGCCGGCGCGGTTGAACACACTGCCGCGTGAGAAGCCGCGAGAATTGCCGGCCCATGGGCTATCCATGGCGTACAGCAACCAGTCATCGGCGCGCAGGTCGGCGTGGAACCACAACGCGTGGTCGAGGCTGGCGACTTGCATGTCTTTCTGCCAGACCGACTTGCCGTGCGGCAACATCGAGGTGGTCAGCAAACCGAAATCGGAGGCATAGGCCAGCAGGTATTTATGCAGCGCTGGCGAGTCGGCCAACGCACCGTCGGCGCGAAACCAGACGTACTTGATCGGGTCGGCCGGTTGCGGGTTGTACGGGTCTTTCTCCGTCACCGGGCGGACTTCGATCGGCTTTGGGCACAGCAGCTTTTCGCGCATGTGCTCGGGAATCAAATGCGCGCGTTGCTGGGTGATTTCCAGCTCCGATGGCAGGTTTTCCGGACCGACCACTTGCGGCATCGCGGTCTGGTGTTCGAAGCCTTCTTCGTCGTACTGGAACGATGCGCTGCAGGTGAAGATCGGGTTGCCCTTCTGGATCGCCGTCACGCGGCGAGTGCTGAAGCTACCGCCATCGCGCACCCGATCCACCTGGTAGACAACCGGCATACCCGCATCGCCCGGACGCAGGAAATAACCGTGCATCGAATGCACATGGCGCGCGTCTTCGACCGTCTGGCTGGCCGCGGAAAGGGACTGGCCCAACACCTGGCCGCCGAACAGCTGACGAAAACCCAGGTCCTGGCTGCGACCGCGAAACAGGTTTTCTTCGATCGGTTCCAGGGTCAGCAAGTCGACCAGATCATCCAACACATGGCTCATTCAGACTCTCCTCACACAGAGCAATGCCGCGCAGTCTTGGCTGCGCGGTCGATTCAGATAGTGGCCAGGGCCAACCATGAGCCCATTGTAAACATCCCGGCCAGCTTATCCATGCAAGGTTTCCAACCATTGCTCGCGGGTGATGCGGTACAGCACGTGGCGGCGCAGCGGATGATCGGCCGCCAGTTTGGGGTGCTCGAAATCCGCCGCGGGGTCGTGATGCATGCCAATGGCTTGCATGACTTTCTGCGACGGCAGGTTGGCTTCGGTGGTAAACGCCACGACTTCGTCCAGCGCCAAACGGTCAAAGCCGCAACGCAGAGCGGTCCAGGCCGCTTCACTGGCGTAACCCAGCCCCCAGTGCTCACGGGCCAGGCGCCAGCCGATTTCAGTCGCCGGGGTGAAAGAAGCCTCGAACCCGACCACCGCCAATCCGGTAAAACCGATAAACGCGCCGGTGTCCTTGCGCTCCAGCGCCCAGAAACCGAAACCATGTTCAGCGAAATGACCACGGATTCGCCCGATCAATGCCGCACTTTCCAGACGGCTCAAGGGCGCCGGAAAGTAGCGCATGACCTGTGGGTCGGCGCACATCGCCGCAAACGCCGGCAAATCCTCATCGCGCCATTGGCGCATCAACAGCCGCGCACTCTCGAGTTGCAGTATCGGCTCCATCGTTCCCCCTCCGTTCCCCTGCAAACAAGTCTACATCGCTGGTAGGATCCTTCACTCATTCACTCCATGAAATCGCCATGTCACTGCCGCTGATTTACCACGAAGACTACAGCCCCGAGTTCCCGGCGGAACATCGCTTTCCCATGGACAAGTTCCGACTGCTACGCGATCACTTGGTGGACACCGGCCTGACCACTGATCACCAGTTGCGGCGCCCGGAAATCTGCCCAAACGAGATTCTCGCCCTCGCCCATGACCCCGCGTATATCGAACGCTATATGGGTGGCGAGTTGTCCCGCGAAGACCAACGGCGGCTCGGCCTGCCGTGGAACGAAGCGCTGGCCCGACGCACCGTGCGCGCGGTCGGCGGCTCATTGCTGGCTGCGGAACTGGCGCTGGAACACGGCATGGCCTGCCATCTGGCCGGCGGCACGCATCACGCCCATTACGATCACCCGGCAGGCTTCTGCATCTTCAATGACCTGGCGGTGATCAGCCATTACCTGCTGGAAAGCGGTCGCGTCGGTCGGGTGCTGATCTTCGATTGCGACGTGCATCAAGGCGATGGGACCGCACGCATACTGGAACATACCCCGGATGCGGTGACGGTTTCCCTGCACTGCGAAAAGAACTTTCCCGCACGCAAAGCCAAAAGCGACTGGGACATTCCGCTACCCATGGGCATGGGCGACGAGGATTACCTGAAAGTCGTCGATGACGCGCTGAATTACCTGCTGCAGCTCTATCAGCCCGATCTGGTGCTGTATGACGCCGGTGTCGATGTGCATAAAGACGACGCACTGGGCTACCTGAAACTGACCGATGAAGGCGTCGCCGCCCGCGACGAAAGCGTACTGCGCCATTGCCTGGGGCGCGATATTCCGGTGGTCGGGGTGATCGGCGGCGGCTACAGCAAGGACCGCCAGGCCCTGGCGCGACGCCATGGCATCCTCCATCACAGCGCGCAACGGGTCTGGCAGTCATCAGGTTGTCACTGAGATGTGGATGCTTTACCCACAATGCCTGTGGAACGGCCTGTGGATAACCTGAGTGAAAGGACCTACAGGCCATGCTGCATATAGCCTGCAAAGGACTGAGTGTTTTTTGACCAGTAAAACACCGCCCTGTAGCAGCTGCCGAGCCCGCGAGGCTGCGTTCGGCTGCGAAGCAGTCGTAAAATCAGGCAACCTGTTCTTTCAGGCGATCCGCGTACGCTGGATTTGCGAGGACTTCGTCCTCGAACGCAGCCTCGCAGGCTCGGCAGCTGCTACGGACGCAGTCCTGCACCGTATTTCAAAGTTGTACTGCTAGAATGCCCGCCCTATTCCGCCGAACCGCAGCTCACGCCATGACCCAGTCCCCCGCCAACCTCCCTCACCACGTCGCCATCATCGGCGGCGGCCCTGCCGGCCTGATGGCCGCAGAAGTGCTGAGCCAGGCCGGGGTCAAGGTCGATCTGTACGACGGCATGCCCTCGGTGGGTCGAAAATTCCTGCTGGCCGGCGTCGGCGGCATGAACATTACCCATTCCGAAGCCTACCCGGCATTTCTGTCCCGTTATGCCGAGCGCGCCCCGCACATCGCCCCGTTGTTGCGCGAATTCGGGGCTGAGGCCTTGTGCCAATGGATTCATGGGTTGGGTATCGAAACGTTCATCGGCAGCTCTGGCCGGGTGTTTCCTACCGACATGAAGGCCGCCCCGCTACTGCGCGCCTGGCTCAAACGCCTGCGCGATGCCGGCGTCGTTATCCACACCCGCCACCGTTGGCTGGGCTGGAACGCTGATGGCAGCCTGCGTATCGATAGCCCCGAGGGCGAGAAGGCGATCAGCGCCGATGCGCTGTTACTGGCGCTGGGTGGCGGCAGCTGGTCTCGTTTGGGCTCGGATGGCGCCTGGATGCTGCCGCTGGAACAACGCGGAGTCGCCTTGGCGCCGCTGCAACCGAGCAATTGCGGTTTCGAGGTGAAGGCCTGGAGCGAGCTGATGGTCAGCAAATTCGCCGGCGCCCCGCTGAAAAATATCGCCATTGCCCTCAACGACGACCTGCCGCGACTCGGCGAATGCGTGATCACCGCCACCGGCATCGAAGGCAGTTTGATTTATGCGTTGTCGGCGCCGATCCGTGAAGCCATCAATCAGACCGGCTCGGCCACCCTTCATCTCGACCTGCTGCCCGGCAGGCCTATGGATAAAATCCAGGTGGCACTGAATAAACCCCGCGGTTCACGCTCCATGGCCAAACACTTGCACAGCCAGCTCGGCCTCGAAGGCGTCAAGGCTGCACTGCTACGCGAACTGACACCGGCCGAATGCTTCGCTGACCCGTTTTTGCTGGCCAACGCGATCAAGGCCTTGCCGCTGACACTGGTCAACACCCGCCCATTGGACGAAGCCATCAGCAGCGCCGGCGGCGTGACGTTCGAAGCGATGAATGAAAAGCTGATGCTCAAGCAACTGCCTGGCGTGTTCTGCGCAGGGGAAATGCTCGATTGGGAAGCGCCAACGGGTGGCTATCTACTGACCGCGTGTTTCGCCAGTGGGCGAGCGGCGGGGTTGGGGATGGTGGAGTGGTTACAGCGCAAGGCTTGAAGACCGGGTCGCGTCCTTCGCGAGCAAGCCCGCTCCCACATTTGATCTAAGTTGTACGCAAAATTTGCGTCAAATGAAAATCAGTGTGGGAGCGGGCTTGCTCGCGAAAGCGGTCTAACAGGCGCAGCGTCTAATCAAGGCTTACGCTTGCGTGGCCCGGTATTGAACACCGGCACTTTGCGCACAGGCTTGATCGAAGGCTCCGGCGCCGAAGCATCACCGCTCTCTACCCACTTGCCGAGGTTGCGTTTGCCGCCACCGGAGACTTTTGGCTTCTTCGGTTTTTTCGGTTTCTTGACCACCTGGCCGCTGGCATCAGTATCCGGCACGCGGTGTTCAGGCTCGAAGTCCTGCTCCATGTGGCGGGTCAAGGTCTGACGCGTCAGCATCTCGATGGCCGACAGCTGATTCACCTCATCGGCACACACCAGCGAAATCGCCTCGCCGGTCGCGCCTGCACGGCCGGTGCGACCGATACGGTGGATGTAATCCTCGGCAACGATAGGCAGGTCGAAGTTCACCACCAGTGGCAAGTCTTCGATATCCAGGCCACGGGCCGCGACGTCGGTGGCTACCAGAATCTGCACTTCGCTGGCCTTGAAACGGTCCAGTGCGCGCTGCCGTGTAGCTTGTGGTTTGTCGCCGTGAATACCATCGGCATTCACGCTCAGGCCCTGGAGTTTTTCCACCAACGCGTCTACGCCGTTACGGGTCTTGGCAAACACCAGCACCTGCTTCCAGCGATTCTTGCGCAGCAAGTGAATGAACAACTCGGCCTTGCGCTTCTTGTCGACCGTGACCACCCATTGCTTGACCGTATTGGCGGCAACATTACGCGGGCTGACTTCGATGCTCAGCGGATCATTGAGCATTTTCCCGGCCAACTCGCGAATCGCATCGGAGAAGGTCGCGGAGAACAGCAGCGTCTGACGCTTTTTCGGCAGCGCCTTGTAAATGTTCGCCAGCTCTTCGGAGAAACCCAGATCGAGCATGCGGTCGGCTTCGTCCAGCACCAGAGTTTGCAACTGGTTGAACTTCAGCGCGTTCTGGCGGAACAGGTCCAGCAGGCGACCTGGCGTGGCCACCAGCAGGTCGACACCTTTGCGCAGCTTCATCATTTGCGGGTTGATGCTGACGCCGCCGTACACCGCGTAGGTGCTCAGCGGCAGGTTTTCGGCGTACTGACGCACGCTTTCATGAACCTGCTCGGCCAGCTCGCGGGTTGGCACCAGGATCAGCGCACGTACCGAGTTATGGGTGACTTTCGGCCCTTCCATGGCCAGCAACTGCAACAGCGGCACGGCGAAACCGGCGGTCTTGCCGGTGCCGGTCTGGGCCGCAGCCATCAGGTCGCGACCCGCCAGCACCGCCGGAATGGCTTGCGTCTGCACCGGGGTCGGGGTCTGGTAGCCGAGCGTCTCAAGGGCGCGCAGCAAGGGTTCGATCAGGCCAAGAGTGGCGAAAGTCATGGGAATACCGTAGGAAAAATCAGCGCGAGTGTGCAATGGCGCGCAGTTTACCCTAATTCACACGGGATTCTGTCGGCACCAGGACGGCAGGCCGCTCAGGAGCGCGTCGCCACTGCGGCAGACTGATCAGCACCACGGCACTGATGATCACCGCCATCGCCAAAGCCTCTTCGATACCGATGCTTTCTCCGGCAAAAACGATCCCCAACAACACCGCCACTGCCGGGTTGACGTAGGCATAACTGGTGGCCGCCGCCGGACGGACGTTTTTCAGCAGGTACATATAGGCGTTGAACGCAACGATCGAGCCGAACACCACCAGGTACAGCATCGCGACCCACCCCTCGAGCGGCGGCAGGCTTTGCAGCTGTTCACCAGTCAGCGCGCTGCCGATCAACAACACCACGCCACCGACCAGCATTTGCGCCGCACTGGACATTGCGCCCTGAGGCATTGGCAAATGTTTGCTCCACACCGAACCAAACGCCCAGGCTGCCGCCGCACCAATCAGCAGCACAGCCCCCAAAGGGCTCGATTGCAGATTGGAGCCCAGATTGAGCATGGCGATACCGATCAGCCCGAGCACAATCCCTGCCCATTCCAGACGGGTATTACGCGAGCCCCAGAAATATCCGCAGAGCAAGGTAAACAACGGCACCGTCGCCACCGCCAAGGCCGCAACGCCAGAGGCCACGCCCGTGTGCTCGGCCATGCTGACCGCGCCATTGCCAAAACTGAGCAACAAAATCCCGATCAGCCCCGCCGCCTTCCACTGCGGCCAGGTCGGCGCCGGTACACCGCGCCAGCGCAGGAAGGCGTACATCAGCGTCCCGCCGACAATAAAACGAATGCCGCCGAGCATCAGTGGCGGCCAGTACTGCACGCCGATGCGGATCACCAGATAGGTCGATCCCCAGATCACGTACAACGCGAAAAAGGCACCGATCAGCGGTAACGGAAAACGGCGTAGACCAGACATGGGACGCTCGAAGGCAGGACAAGGAGAGCGTTATTTTAGAAAGCCGACAGACGGAACTTAAGTTACAAAACCTGTTTATAAGGCCGGTACACTTTTCAAAGTACCACCGCATCACATCAAGAGCGGACGCGGAGCGTCCAGTGAGGCATTCCCACGCAGGAGCGTGGGAACGATCATTCACTCCACGTGGGAACGATAAAAGTAGTGCCCCTGTGGGAGCGAGCTTGCTCGCGATGACGCCGGCACACTCACCACACAAGTGACTGACAGATCGCTATCGCGAGCAGGCTCGCTCCCACAGTGGAGTGGTGATGCAGTCAGAACCCGCGATGGCGCTTGAGGTGTTCGTTGATCTTCGCCGCCGGCACTTTCTGCAAGCTGCACAGCAGATCATGGGACAGCTCGCGCAAGCCGTGTTTGTGCAGCAGTTCCCGCTCCAGGTGCACAGTAAGGTTGGCGGCCATTTCGGCGTCGGCCATGGCCCGGTGAGCCTGACCGGTGTGGGGCAATTGGGCGAAAGTGGTGAGGGTGCCGAGTTTGTGGTTCGGCGCGGCCGGCATCAGGCGCCGGGCGAGTAACAGCGAGCAGGCGAAGTTCTGCAGGCGTGTGCGTTTGATCCGTCCCAGTTCAAAGTCCCAGAACTTCTGGTCGAAGGCGGCGTTGTGGGCCAGCAGCGGCGTGATACCGACGAATTCGTTGACCTCATTCATCACCTGCTCGGCCGAGGGTGCAGTGCGCAGCATGGCGTTGCTGATACCGGTCAGTTGCTCGATGAAGGCCGGGATGCGCACGCCGGCGTTCATCAGGCTTTGGTAACGGTCGACAATCCGCCCCTGTTCAAGAATCACCACGGCAATTTCCGTGGCCCGGCAACTGCTGCTCGGGGAGATTCCGGTGGTTTCAAAGTCGATGACGGCTATGCGTTCCAAACCTGTTCCTTGGGTTCAATAATCAGTTTTTAAGCAGCAACGCGCCTTCGATCGGCACGTAACGGCTGGCCGCGCGAATCAGCGAGTTGGCGGTGAGCCCCGGCACGCCATAGGCCACCGCTTCGACACCGTGCTTGGCGATGATCCGCTCCAGCAACATGTCGAAATCACCGTCCCCCGAGGCCAGCACCACTTCGTCGACGTGATCGGCGGCGTCCATGATGTCGAGGGTGATGCCCACGTCCCAGTCGCCCTTGGCCGAGCCGTCGCTGCGCTGGATGTAGGGCTTGAGTTTCACGATGAAACCGAGGTTGCGCAGGATCTGCTGGAATTGCTGCTGCTTGCTGTCGCCGCGATCGATGGCGTAGGCATAGGCCTCGACGATCTGCCCGCGCTGACTGACGTCAGCCCAGAGGGCGGCGTAGTTGAAATGACAACCGTAGGCCTGGCGCACGGTGTAATAGAGATTCTGGACATCGGCGAACACTGCGATCTTCTTCACCGCACATCCTCATGGCGCACACAAGCGCGGGCGATTGATCAGACTCAAAGTCCGAAAGTCGCCCAGTATGCCAGTCAGAAGGAATGTTCCGCGAATAATCAGTCCGGGGCGCAACAAGGCCCCGGACGAATGGCGTATCAGACGAAGGAATCGTCGTCATCGCCACCGAAGAATGAGCTGTCGTCGCTGTCGTCGGTGTCTGCAAACCCGCCCTGATCGTTGTTGCTCCAGGAATCGTTGTTGGCCAGACGCTCGCTGTCATTCACTTGAGCCGGCTCTTCCTTGATAACTTCAACGATTTCCTGCGGCTGCTGCTGGTTGCTGTGGAACAGGCTGCTGATGCCCTGCGCCAGCATCACACCACCGGCCACGCCGGCTGCGGTTTTCAAGGCGCCACCGAGGAAACTGCTGCCGGCTGCCGGCGCCTGTTGCTGAGGTGCGGCGTAGTTCTGTTGTGGGGCACCAAAGTTTTGCTGTGGGGCACCAAAGCCCTGCTGTGGCGCGCCATAGTTTTGTGCCGGTGGCGCAGAAGGTCGCGCCGGTTCACGCCAGCCGCCGCTCGATGCTGGAGCGCTCTGGGCCGGTGCAGGCTGTGGATCACGGGAGCCGCCGAAGATGCTCGACAGGAAACCACCGCCGCTGTTGCTCGGGGCTGGTGCCGCGGCCTGGGCCCTGGCTTGTTGCAGTTCGGCTTGCAGTTGCTGAAGTTGCTGGGTGAGCTGTTTGTTTTGCTCGTCGAGGCTCTTGATCGCCGCCTCTTGCACCAGAATCGCCTGAGTCATGAAATAGCCCGCTGCTGGCTGGCGGCTCAGGTGTTCCTTGATCCGCGCCTCGGCCAGAGCATCGCGTGGGGCTGAATCCGTTTCGGCCTGTTGCAGCCGTGAAAACAGTCCATCGATCAGGGTTTGTTCTTCGCTGTTCATGGCGACCTCATAGATTGCCGGAAAATCATTGCCCTTCTCCCTTATGGATAAGGTGCCCACTAGTTATGGGGCTGTTGCCGATTGTTTCAATAGCCTTTACCGAACGTTTACGTTTGCTCGACTGCCGGTCGCATCGGTTACAGTGTCACCATACTTTGTAATCAGCGAAAGCGACCGATGAATCCGTTAGACGTACTCCGCGACTCCTTGTATTTCTTCCAGCGCAACCTGGGCCGTATCGTGCCGCTGTGTCTGCCGTTGGTCGTGCTTGAAGCCTTGCTTCAGCAACTGGTCGACCACTCCCAGGGGCCAGACGCCTTTCCCGGCTATAGCGTAATTGTCGGGTTGCTGGTGTATCCGCTGTACACCGCCGCGCTGATCCTGTTTCTCGATGCCCGCAGCCGTGGCGAATCGCCGCGCACCCTGGCCCTGTTGTCGGCGTCGGTCAGCCTGTGGCCACGCTTTGCATTGCTGACGGCGGTCAACACCTTGCTGATTCTGGTGGGCTTGTCGCTGTATTTCCTGCCAGGCATCTGGCTGATGGTGATGCTCGCCTTTGCCGAATACCTGCTGGTGCTGCGCAACATGCAACCGCTGGAGGCCATCCGCGAAAGCATGCGCCTGGCCCGTGGCAATTTCCTGCGCATCCTGCTGTGCATTCTCTGCGTGATGGGCCCGTTGTGGATACTCAAAGGCGCGAGCATGGCCATCTACCCGGAGCCGCAGAACCCGGCACTGTCGCTGATCATCGAAAGTGTCCACAGCTTTCTGCAACTGTTCACCAGCGTGGTGCTGTTTCGTCTGTTCATGCTGATCAGCGCGGCCCCCGACAAAACCGAAGGAAGCGCCTGACAGCTCTACCCTTGGGGTCAGGACTCACCTCGGTTATGCTCGGGCCCAACTTTGTAACGCCATAAGCCGAGCCATGACCCGTCTACTGCGCTACACCCTGCTGGGCCTGCTGATTCTCGTCAGCCTGCTGTTTTCCTTTCTCTACAGCCTGACCTGGCGCCCCGACGCCAAGGAAACGCTCCCCGTCAGTTGCAGCACCAGCGCGCCTGTGCTGGTGCCGGGGCAGACGTTGAAGGTGATGACCTGGAATGTCCAGTACCTGGCGGGCAAACGCTATGTGTTCTGGAATGACCTGGCCCAAGGCCCTGACGAAAGTCCGACCGCGGAAGACATGGCTTTCAGCCTCGATGAAGTGGCACGGGTGATCCGCGACGAACAGCCGGACGTGGTCCTGTTGCAGGCGCTGGATGACGACGCCAAGGCCAGCGGCTATCAGCATCAGCTCAAGTTGCTCCAGGAACGCCTGGCCGACCTCTACCCTTGCAGCACGCACGCCTTCGACTGGAAGGCCGACTTTGTTCCCGATCCGCATATTTTCGGCAGCGTTGGCCGGCAATTGGCGACCTTGAGCCGCTACCAGATCGAACACGCCGAACGCCTGCAGTTGCCTGAAGCGCCGATCAATTTCATCAGCCGTCAGTTCCAGCCGAAAAACGCCCTGTTGGTGAGTTACCTGCCACTGCGCGATGGCGGGCAAATGGCGGTGCTCAACACTCACCTTGATCGGGCGGTGCAGCCTGATGAGAACCAGCAGGAGAAGGTGACGGCGGTTGTCAAGGCGCTCGACACGTATGAAGGTCGCGGCACGCCGTGGCTGATCGGTGGCGACTTCAACCTGTTGCCGCTGGGCCAGTATCAACGCCTCGCGCCCGAGCAACGCACGCCCTACTCCGCCGACAGTGCCCTGCATGTGTTGTGGGACAAGTACCCGATGATCCCGACCAACAATGAGGCCAGCGGCGTCGATCGGGACCAGTGGCTGACCCATTACCCTAACGACCCCGACCTCAACGGCCCGGACCGCACCGTCGATTACCTGTTCTACAGCCCGCGGATCAAACGTATCGAAGCGCAAGTGCGACAGGACGATACGCTGCGCATCTCCGATCACCTGCCGGTGATTGCACGGTTTCTACTCCCGGCCGCCCCCTAGCGACTGACTGACACAGATCCAATGTGGGAGCGAGCTTGCTCGCGATAGCGGACTGACATTCAACATTGATGCTGGATGTTATGGCCCCTTCGCGAGCAAGCTCGCTCCCACATTGGAGTGTTGGCGCATCAGGGAATGTGTGCACTTGACTGGTGGGGATTGCTCTTAAGACTTACGCGGCTTGGCCCGCGCCGTGGCCTCGGCCACCAACGGATCATCCGGCCAGTAATGTTTCGGGTAGCGTCCCTTGAGGTCCTTCTTCACCTCGGCATAGGTGCTGCGCCAGAAGTTCGCCAGATCCTGGGTGACCTGCACCGGCCGGCGCGCCGGTGACAGCAAATGCAGCTTGACCACTTGCCGGCCACCGGCAATGCGCGGGGTCTCGGCCAGGCCGAACAGCTCCTGCAAGCGCACCGCGAGAATCGGTGGCTGTTCGCTGTAATCCAGACGAATCGATGAACCGGAGGGCACGCTCAGATGATGCGGCGCCTGCTCATCGAGGCGTTGCGGCAATGGCCACGGCAGCAGGTTATGCACAAAGCTCGACACGTCCAGGCTGGCGAAATGGCTGAGCCGCGAAACCCGTCCCAGGTACGGCATCAACCAATGTTCGAGGCTGGCCAGCAACGCCGCATCGCTGACGTCCGGCCACTCACTCTCGCCCTGCTTGCTCAAGTCCAACTGACGTAGCAATGCCACTCGCGCCTGCCACTGACGCAACTCCGGCGTCCATGGCAACAGCTCCAACCCCTTACGGCGCACCAGATTGACCAACGCCTGGCTGCGTGCGGTTTCATCAAGGCCGGTCAACGGTTCGCGACTGAGCACCAACTCGCCGACCTTGCGCTGACGCTCGGCCCGCAGCACGCCTTCGCGCTCGTCCCAATCGAGCTGATCGACGCAACGCACCTGCTCCGCCAACACCGAATCGAACAGCGCCGGATCAAAATCCGCTGCCAGATAAATCCGTTCTTCGCGCTGTCCCTGACGACTGCCCAGATCGGCGATCACCAGCCAGGGTTGTTTCATCAGGCTGTCGGCCTCGGCGAACAATGCCGCACGACCGTTGGCCAGCCGATATTCCGCACCACCGGCACGGCGCTGTTGGGCGACGCGGTCCGGATAGGCCAGCGCCAGTAAGGCGCCGAGCCAGCGCGGATGCTCCGGATCGCTGACCGGTTCTTCGGCTTTGCCACGCAGATAACCACGATATTGTCGGGCCAATTGCCGCGCCCGCTGCACACCACCCTGAGCGCCACGCGCCGCGCGCTCTTCGCCGGACAACAGCACCAGTCGACTGTGCAAGTCCGCACCGGCACCGCGCAAAATGTCCCGTTCGCCAAGCAATGCAGCGACGTCGCAGGCCATGTTCGCCAGCCCCAAGGCTTGCCCACGCAGTAACAGATGCGCGATACGCGGATGGGCCGGCAGTTCGGCCATGGCCTGACCGTGGCGAGTGAGTTTCCAGTCCTCAGCAGACGAACCCTGCAACGCGCCAAGGCGTTCGAGCAAGTCCTGCGCCTGTGCATAAGCCGCCGCCGGGGGCACATCGAGCCAGACCAACTGCCCAGGCGTCACGCCCCAACGCCCGAGCTGCAAGGCCAGCCCGGCAAGGTCTGCCGAGAGAATTTCCGGGCTGGCGTAGGCCGCCAATTGTTCGTGCTGATCCTGCGACCACAGTCGATAACACACACCCGGTTCCAACCGTCCTGCGCGGCCGGCACGCTGGGTGGCGCTGGCGCGGGAGATGCGCTGGGTGTCGAGGCGGGTCATGCCGCTGCCCGGGTCGAAACGCGGCACTCGCGCCAACCCGGCGTCGATGACCACCCGCACGCCGTTGATGGTCAGGCTGGTTTCGGCGATGTTGGTGGCCAGCACTACTTTGCGCTGGCCAGGCGGCGCCGGGTCGATGGCTGCGCGCTGCGCCGCCAGATCGAGCTCGCCATGCAACGGGCAGAGCAACACCTCGGAGCGCTCGCCCAAGGCATCCGCCAACTGCTGGTGCACACGACGGATTTCGGCCTGCCCGGGAAGGAATACCAACAGGCTGCCTGCTTCATCGTTCAAGGCATCGAGAATGGTCTGCACCACTCGCGGCTCGATGAACTCACCCGGCTGAAACGGCCGGCCCCAGCGCATCGTTACTGGGTACATGCGACCCTCACTACGCAGGATCGGTGCGTCATTCAGCAGCCCGGCGAGGCGCTCACCTTCAAGCGTCGCCGACATCAACAGAATCTTCAGTGGCTGCTCGTCACGAAACAACTCGCGGCCATTCAGGCTCAAGGCCAGCGCGAGGTCGGCATCGAGGCTACGCTCGTGGTATTCGTCGAAGATCAGCAGGCCTACGCCATCCAGCGCCGGGTCCTCCTGCAAGCGGCGTGTGAGGATGCCTTCGGTGACCACCTCGATGCGGGTATTCGGCCCAACCTTGCTGTCCAGGCGAATCCGGTATCCGACTGTTTCACCGACTTTCTCGCCGAGCTCGCTGGCCAGCCGCTCCGCCGCGGCCCGCGCGGCCAGCCGACGCGGTTCAAGCATGAGGATGGTTTGCCCGGCCAGCCACGGCTCGTTCAACAGCGCCAACGGCACACGGGTGGTTTTACCGGCGCCGGGCGGTGCTTCGAGCACGGCTTCGTGGCGTGTCGCCAAGGCTTCACGCAGCGCGGGTAAAACTTCATCAATTGGCAAAGAAATCATGCTGGCTCCAAAACAGATCGCCGAGTATAACGGCGAACTGCCTGGCGTTAATCACGGTCCTAATTCATACCGACGACGTTTCGTTTCAAGTTTGCTCAGGAGATTTATTATGCGTGCTCCATTTCGCCTGATTGGCGGTCTATTGGTTGCGACCCTGCTGACCCAAGTGACCGCATGCGGTTCGATTTTCTACCCGGATCGCCGTGGCCAGATCGACGGCAAGATCGACCCGGCGATTGCCGCGCTCGACGCCGTAGGCCTGCTGTTCTATATCATCCCCGGGCTCGTCGCGTTCGCCATAGACTTCACCACCGGCGCGATTTACTTCGAACCCGGCAAGACCGCGCAAGTGGCGCCGGAGAAACTCCAGCAGGCCATTGATGCCGACGGCAAGGTTGATAACCACAAGTTGCAGGCCATTCTCGAAAGCGAACTGGGCCGCAGCTTCCCGCTGGATGATCCGCGCCTGATCCAGCACAAGGGCAGCGTTCAGCAACTGGCCTTGCTCGGCCTGCAACCCGCTGCTTGATGCACAACACCGAGGAAACGCTCCACCTATGACCAGCAGCCCGGAACACGCTCGCCTGTTACGCCTCGCCACCCGCGCCTCCGTGGCGGTGGCGAGCATACTCATTGTCGCCAAGGCCATTGCCTGGTGGCTGAGCGGATCGGTGAGCATGCTCGCCGGGCTGACGGACTCGGCACTCGACGGCGTGACGTCGCTGCTCAATCTGTTGGCGGTGCATTACGCACTGCGCCCGGCCGATGACGATCACCGCTACGGGCACGGCAAGGCGGAATCCTTGTCGGGTATGGCCCAGGCATTGTTCATCGGGGGCAGCGCGGTATTGATCGCGTATCAGGCATTCGAGCGCCTGCAACACCCGGAACCGGTGGGCGCGCCGTGGATCAGCATTGGCGTGATCATCTTTTCCCTGGTCCTGACCCTGGCGCTGCTGATGCTGCAGCACCGGGTTATCCGCGAAACCGGCTCCAGCGCGGTGCGCGCCGACTCGCTGCATTACCGTTCCGACATGATGCTCAACGGCAGCATCCTGGTCGCGTTGGTACTGGCCGGTTTTGGCTGGCATCAAGTCGACGCCTGGTTCGGCCTGGGGATCGCCGTCTACATTCTCTGGAGTGCGATACAAATCGCCCGGGAAAGTTTTGCAGTGCTGATGGATGAAGAACTGCCACCGGATGTCAGCCAGCACATGCTCGAACTGGCATGCGGCGTACCCGGTGTACTCGGCGCACACGACTTGCGCACGCGGATCTCCGGCAGTCACTGGTTCGTGCAATTGCACCTGGAGTTGCCGGGGGAGCTGACGCTATCAGTCGCGCACGGCATCAGTGATCAAGCGGCGGACGCCATTCACGCCGTTTACCCGCGAGCCGAAGTGCTGGTGCACGCCGACCCGCAGGAAGTGGTGACAGCCGTCCGGAATCAGAAAGTAACCTGATAACCGCGTGAGACAAGGCAATTGCCTTCGGCCTGGCGGTAAGTCTGTACCACCTGTGGCGCCGGCTGATAGGTCACGGTCCGTGGATCAAACCCGCTCTGCTGGACCGCCCAACGATAACAATCGTAACCGTCCTGAGTGACCTGCTCGGGCGGCTGCCCATTGATCGGGTATGCCACCACGTCATAACCATTGCTGACGGGTTGTGGTTGCGGGTTGCCTACCGGCGGCTCAACCACAACGTAGTCTTGAGTGCTTTCCTCGTAGGCGTAGTACGCACCTGCCGCCAGAAACATCAGCGCGCCACCGATCCACACCTCCTGAGCGTAATCGGGCAGATACCTCACACGGATCCCGCGAGGCGGATGAACCACCACATAGCGCGGCCCTTGCGGTCGATACCAATAGCCACCGGAGTAGAAATAATCCTGCCCACGGTACGGCACACGGTCGTGGCGGTCCGGGAAGCGGTCGATTATTTGACCTGGCCGATACCGCGGGCCATCACCCCAGCCATTGCCATGTCCTTCCGGACGTCCTGGCCAGCGACGCTCATCCCGATGCTCATCGCGACCACCGGCCTGCCAACGCTGGTTGTAATCGTTGCGCCGCGGAACGTCCTGATAATAGCCGCGCTGTGGCTCCTGGGTCTGGCGAACAGTGTCCGGACGGCCCTGGATCGGCAAGTTGTTCGCCGGCGCAGGCGCGGGGCGGACTTGAACCTGGCCATTGGGCTCGTGTCGCTGACGGTTCTGCCAGTCGCCTCCCTGATTCTGATCGTTGTGTTCAAACTGGCGGCTGTTGTTGCCGCGAATTATTTCAGGCTGCGGACGTGGTTGGTTGATTTGGGGACGTGGCTGGTTGTACTCGACGCGAGGTTGATTGTTTTGCGGGTGCTGCTGGATGCTTTCCACGCGAGGCGGATTGTTTTCGGGACGCGGTTGATTACCTCCCTGATGACCTTCACCGCCATGCTCGTGCTGGCCACCACCATTATTGTGTTGTTGTTGCTGCTGTTGCTGTTGCTGTCGACGAAGGAGATCCTCCCCACCTTGACCTTCTGCCAGCAATGGCGCGCTGACACTTGCACACAACACACCAACACCTGCCATACGCCAGATGCGCGACTTCATGCTATTCCTCACTGCGGTGGTGACCTATACATAAGACTGAAAAAGCACAGGCCGGTTCTGCAACAGGTTATCAGTCGCCAGACTTATTTCTTGATTTACACACAATAAAAAAGGGAGACCCGTCGGCCTCCCTTTGAGAACTTCGTCCGTGCTCGACGCTTTTGACGTCGGCTCACCTCACTCCGTCTTCTGGACAGTGTGTAGCCCGGGGGCCAACTCAGCTCCTGTGGGAGTGGTGGCCGCGACTGGCCTGATTCGGCGGGTCGCTGTGGACTGTTTGTCCGGGCAGTGATTCTGGTGATAAGAATAGGCTTGAGGCGGCGACAGACGATTGCGAAGATTGCTCAAATAAACATGACTTGCGCAATTTTTCATCACGGATAGATAATCCACCGCAATAGTTAAGACAAAGGCCTGATTCATGAGCAAACTCGACCGATACGACTTGAGCATTTTGGCGGAATTGCAGCGCGACGCACGCATCTCCAATCAGGAGCTTGCCGAACGCATCGGCCTGTCGCCTTCGCCTTGTTCGCGACGGGTCAAGCAGCTTGAGGACGATGGCTACATCACCCGTCAGGTGGCCCTGCTCGACCGCAAGAAGCTCGGCCTGAGCCTGACCGCCTACGTGTTGATCGGCATGGACCGGCACACGCCCGAGCGCTTCGAAAACTTCGAAGCCGCCATCCGCACCTTGCCGCAAGTGCTCGAATGCAGCCTGGTGACCGGGATGGACGCCGACTATCAACTCAAGGTGGTGGTGCCGGACATGGACCACTACCAGAAACTGCTGCTCGGCCACCTGACCCGCATTGAAGGCGTGACCAGCGTGCGCTCAAGCTTTGTACTGAACCAGGTGCTCAACAGCACCGAGTTGCCGCTGACTCACCTGCGCAGCTGATTACGCCATCGCGAGCAAGCTCGCTCCCACATTGGATCTTCAGTGAACACATTATTTGTGAGCATCCGGGATCAACTGTGGGAGCGAGCTTGCTCGCGATGGGGCCGGCACAGGCGACGAACAACTGCGGCAGACCGACGCACGTCAATGCGCCGCCAATATCCATTGGCGTATACTTCCCCGGCCTTTTGCCCCGCCTGCGCTGGAGATAATCGATGGATCCTGCAGTATTTGAAGAGTGGATGATGACCGGTCTGGTCAGCATCCTGATCATTTTCATGGGTTTCATCGTCTGGGATCTGGCGAAAAAATCCAAGGCCGGACGCTTCGGCTCGTTCATCCTGTTCTTCGTGCTGGGTCTGGGCGTGGCCGCGTTCATCATCAAGAGTGTGGTGATCGGCCTGATCGAATCCGGCGCTTTATAAGCGCGCCGGCACTTCTTTCCACTGCCCCTGATCGAGGCCTTCGATCGTCCAGTCGCCGATTCGCACCCGCACCAGACGCAGAGTCGGCAAGCCAACTGCAGCGGTCATGCGCCGCACCTGGCGGTTGCGCCCTTCACGAATCACCAATTCCAGCCAACTGGTCGGCACGCTTTTGCGAAAGCGCACGGGCGGGTTGCGCGGCCATAGCTCAGGTTCTTCCAGCTGCCGCGCTTGCGCCGGCAAGGTCATGCCGTCATTCAACTCGACACCCTCGCGCAGTAGCTGCAATTGCTCGGCGCTCGGCTCGCCTTCCACTTGCACCCAATAGGTCTTGGCCAGCTTGTGTTTCGGGTCAGCAATGCGCGCCTGAAGCTGGCCATCGTTGGTCAGCAACAGCAAGCCTTCGCTGTCACGGTCCAGCCGTCCTGCCGGGTAGATCCCGGGAATCTCGATAAAGTCCTTGAGCGTCGCCCGCCCTTCTGCGTCGCTGAACTGCGTCAGCACGTCGAAGGGTTTGTTGAACAGAATCAGCTTCGGCTCGGCCGGTGGCGCTTTGGCAACACGTCGCGGAGCTGAAGAGGATTGCGCAGGTTTCACGCCGGGGCGGCGGGAAGCGGGACGAGGAGGACGCGGCATGGCAAAAACAACATCTAACGGTCAGGGCTCACCATGCTAGTGGCCCGACCGTTAAATAACCACCATCCAATCAGCGGAACGGCGGCTCGTCGAAGCTGCGCAGTTTGCGCGAGTGCAACGAGTTGAGCTCGGTGCGCAACAGATCCACCGCCGCGATACCGATCTTCAAGTGCTGGCTGACCGCACGCTCATAGAAGGCGTTGGCCGAACCTGGCAACTTGATTTCGCTGTGCAGCGGCTTGTCCGACACACACAGCAAGGTGCCGTACGGCACGCGCAGACGATAGCCTTGCGCAGCGATGGTGCCGCTTTCCATGTCCACGGCAACCGCGCGAGACAGGTTGATCAACGGACGCTCCTGAGCCCAGCGCAATTCCCAGTTACGGTCGTCGTAGGTCAGCACGGTGCCGGTGCGCAGGCGTTTTTTCAGGTCATCGCCCTTTTCGCCGGTGACGTTGGCTGCCGCCTGCTGAAGCGCAAGCTGCACTTCGGCCAGGGCCGGAATCGGAATGTTCGGCGGTACCACCCGGTCGAGAATCCCGTCGCGACGCATGTACGCGTGAGCCAGCACGTAGTCACCGATGGTCTGCGACTGCCGCAGGCCACCGCAGTGACCGATCATCAGCCAGCAATGCGGGCGCAACACGGCCAAATGGTCGGTGATGTTCTTGGCGTTGGACGGGCCGACACCAATGTTCACCAGGGTGACGCCGTGGCCATCAGACGCTTGCAGGTGATAGGCCGGCATTTGATAACGGTGCCAGACCACGCCTGCGGCAATGGAAGACGCTTCGCCGTGATCCATGCTCTTTTCTATGATCACGTTACCTGGCAAGACCATGCGCACAAAACGCGGATCAGTGCGCAGTTGCTCCAGGCCATGGGTGATGAACTGGTCGACATAACGGTGGTAGTTGGTCAGCAGGATCCACGGCTGGACATGGCGCCAGTCGCTGCCGGTGTAGTGCACCAGACGGCGCAAGGAGAAATCCACCCGCGCTGCATCGAACAACGCCAACGGCAACGGATCGGTGTTTTCCCAATCGTACAAACCATCGGCAATGCCATCGGTGGCAGCCGACAAATCGGTGCTCGGGAACACTCGCGCCAGCACCGCAGCGGTGACGCCGGAGCCCGCCAGTTCATCGCCCTGCTCGACCACGTACGGATACGGGATGTTCTGCTCACTGACGCCGACTTCCACCGTCACGGTGAAGTCGTGCATCAGCGGCACCAGTTGCTCCAGCAAATACTTACGGAAAGCCGCCGGATGGGTGACGGTGACGCTGTAGGTCCCCGGCAACTGGACCTTGGCGTAAGCCCGCGTGGTCTGTGGGACTTCGCCTTGGCAAAGGTAGGTCAGGCGTAATTCCGGATAACGAAACATCGCACGCTGTTCGGCGTCGGGTTCGATGCGGTCCTTGAGATAACGCTTGAGCGCCTGACTCAACGCCGTGGTGGCCCGCTCGTGCAGAGCGGCAAGCCGATCGACGGCTTGTTCGGCGGTTTGAACGACAATAAAGGCTTCGGTCACGATCAGCTTCCTGTGTTCTGACTTGCAGGCCTTCATCTTGCCTGCAACATCGCTTCACGGAAACACCGGAGTGCTGGGTGACCACAAACGGCGATGCAATGAGGTCCAGTGTGGGAGCGAGCTTGCTCGCGATAGCGGCGTGACAGTCGACATCCATGTTGAATGTTGCTCAGTCATCGCGAGCAAGCTCGCTCCCACACTGGTTCGGTGGTGTTCATGAATTGGTGATCAGAAGCCCTGCGGGGTCGACCGCGCAACAATTGCTTCTACATCCAGACCACGCGGCAAGGTGCCGTAGACCCGGCCGGCCGTTCCCAACCGGCTGGCGATGAACGCATCGCTGACGGCGGCGTTGCCGGCTTCGAGCAACAGCTTGGCTTGCAGACCCAGGGCGATGTCTTCGGTCAGCTGTCGAGCGCGATACTGAATGTCATCGGTGTCCTTGAACGCCGCCTGCAACTGGCTGATGTGTGCGGCCAGACGCTTGTCGCCATGACCATCGCCCAGCTCGCTGAACAGCGCATCGAGCACGCCCGGCTCCTTCGACAGCGCTCGCAACACGTCAAGGCATTGAACGTTGCCAGAACCTTCCCATGTCGAGTTCACTGGCGCCTCACGGTACAGGCGCGGCAAGATGCTTTCTTCGACGTAACCCGCACCACCCATGCATTCGGCGGCTTCGTTGATCATGGCCGGCGCACGTTTGCAGATCCAGTATTTACCCACTGCCGTGACTAATCGGGCGAACTTGGCTTCCTGAGTGTCATCAAGGTGATCCAGCGCCCGACCCATGCGCAGGCTCAACGCCAGCGCCGCTTCACTTTCCAGCGCCAGGTCGGCGAGCACGTTTTGCATCAGCGGCTGCTCGCTGAGCAATTTACCGCCAACCATCCGATGGGCGCAGTGATGGCTGGCCTGGGTCAATGCCTGACGCATCAGGGCGCTGGAGCCGACCATGCAATCGAAGCGGGTCATGGCCACCATCTCGATGATGGTCGGCACGCCGCGCCCTTCTTCGCCGATCATCCACGCCAACGCGCCACGGAACTCGACTTCGCTGGAGGCATTGGAGCAATTGCCGAGTTTGTTTTTCAGCCGCTGGATGTAGAACTGGTTGCGCGTGTCATCCGGGCGATGACGTGGCAGCAGGAAACAGGTCAGACCCTTGTCGGTTTGCGCCAGGGTCAGGAAGGCGTCGCACATCGGCGCCGAGCAGAACCATTTGTGCCCCACCAGTTCATAGGCCTGGCCCGGCCCCGCAGCGCCGACCGGGTACGCCTTGGTGGTGTTGGCCCGAACGTCGGTGCCGCCCTGTTTCTCAGTCATTGCCATGCCGATAGTGACGCCCGCCTTGTGGGCCATGCCGACATTGCGCGGGTCATACTCGGTGGCGAGAATTTTAGGCAGCCACTGTTTGGCGATGTCCGGTTGCAGGCGCAATGCCGGGACACTGGCGAAGGTCATGGTCAGCGGGCAGCCGCTGCCGGCTTCGGCCTGGCTGTGCAGGTAGCTCATGGCCGCGCGGGCAACATGGGCGCCGGACTGCGGATCGGTCCAGGGCAAGGAGGTCAAGCCGTGCTCAACAGCTGTACGCATGAGTTCATGGTAGGCCGGGTGAAACTCCACCAGATCGATGCGGTGGCCGTAACGATCATGGCTGCTGAAAACCGGCTTGTACTGGTTGGCCAGGAACCCCGCCTCCATCAACGGACCACCGGCCAAAGCGCCGTACGCATCGATGCGCGCGTCAGCCCAAGCCGCCCCGAAACGCCGTGCCCACTCTTGCAACGGCAGGTCGATGCGGTAGAGGTTGGTCCCATCCAGCGATGGCGGCTGATTGGTGACTTGGTGGGTTTCGGCGAACTGATGCAGGTTCATCGCGGGGCCTCCTTGGGTCAACTGAGACCTTCAGTTAAGCACCGCCTCCCCACCGAACAAAGTGGCATATCCGCCTAAATATCGGCGCTTTCACCTTGTTTCGGACAAAGCACCCGACGATAGAGCGTCGCTTGCAACTCTTCGAATTTCACCGGCTTGCTGAGGTAATCAGTCAATCCCCGCTCGAGATCCAGCCCCTGTACCGAGACCACCGCCGCCAGCACCGGCAACTCGGCATAACCGGGCAGTGCGCGGATCTGGCTGTCGATCGACAGTCCGTCGAGCAGCGGCAACGGGCAGTCGATCAGCACCGCATCAAACGGCTCGCGACGCAGAAACTCCAGCGCGGCCTCACCGCTGTCGGCGCTGCGAACCCGATAGCCGAGTTTGAGCAACATGCCACGCACCACCAACTGATTGATGCTGTTGTCGTCGACCAGCAACACCGTGCAATCCTGCGGTGCGCGCAAACGGACGCTACCGTGAACCTGGCGCGATGGAACAACAACCGGTTGCATGACATTCACCACGTCGAACTCGACATCAAGCTGAAAGCGGCTACCGCGTCCGGGCTCGGAGCGATGGGTCAAACGCCCGCCAAGCAGTTCGACCAATTGCCGACAAATCGCCAGACCGACACCCAGCCCACCGTATTCGCGAGTCATCGAGCCGTCGAGTTGGAAGAACCGCTGATACAGCGTGGCTTCACCCAGATCGGTGAAGCCGATGCCGGTGTCGATCACCGCGAAAGACAGCGCCAGACGCCCCTCTTCGGCAAACTTGCCGCTGACCCGCAAGGCCAGTCCACCTACCCGGGTGAACTTGATTGCGTTATCCAGCAAGCACTCCAGACTTTGCGCCAGCTTGGCGCTGTCACCGTGCAAACGGTCAGGTAGCCCAGGGGTCAGATCAACCTTGAAGTCCAGGGCCTTGCTCGCGGCGTTGGCGGCGAACTGTTGCTGCAAAGTCTCGAGCATCGCGCGCAAGCTGAACGCTTCGGGGTACACCTTGAGTCGGCCGGCCTGCAATTCAGTCAGGGTCAAAATGCCGTTGACCATGCGCATCATGTCCCGCGCCGAACCGGCAGCCGTTTGTTGATACTGCTCAAGCTCCGGGTCGAGGTCGACGGTCTGCATCAACTCCAGTGAACCGATCACACCGTTCATGGGGGTGCGCAGTTCGTGGGTCAGCGTCGCGAGAAATTCATCCTTCAGTTGGTTACTGCGGGCCAGTTGCTGGTTCAACACCTCGAGCTTCTGCCCGGCGTCAAACAGCGTCTGTGCCTGCTGCTCGCGCATGGCGTTGATCCGGTCGGCCAGGGCCAGCGACAGCAGTGCGACCTCAATCGCCGAGCCGATCTGACTGGCATACATGGTCAGGAACACGTTGGGCAGATAGCCGAGCACCATCAATGTATTGACGACACCGCCGAGCAGAAACGCCGACCAGGCAATGATGAAGTAGCGCGCCACCCGCAGGCCGCGCCACCAGGCGAAAATCCCGGCGACGAAAATCACCACGGTAAAGATCAACGCCAATGCTGTCGCCAAGCGCAGGGCCAGGGCGTAGCTGGTCATCAACGACAACCCGACTACTACCGCGCTGCACGCAATCAACACCAACAGCAGGCGATCGAGCCAGCGACTGCAGCTGGCCGTCTGCAGGAATCTGCGAGCGAACTGGCTGCCGAACAGTGCGGCGCAACCAATGAAGAACGGCGTCGAGGCGTTGGCCCACCACGGGTTGTTCGGCCAGAAATACTCGACTGCCGCGCCATTGACCGACAGCTGATAGAGGCCGAACGAGGCGATATAGAAGATGTAGTAGAGGTAACTGGTGTCACGCACGCTCAGGTAGATGAACAGGTTGTAGACCAGCATCCCGAGCAGTACGCCGTAAATCAGCCCCAGCACATACAGGCGCAAGGGCTGGTCTTCCAGATAGGCGGTGCTCGACCAAAGGGTCAGTGGCGCCTGGATCGAACCCTCGCTTTGCAGGCGCAAGTACAGCGTTTCGCGCTGATCGGGGACGAAGTCCAGTTTGAACAGGTAGTTGTTTTGCCGAACCTGGCGACTGGCGAACGGCAAGGTATCGCCAGTACGACTGACCAATCGATATTCACCGGTGCTGTCCGGCAGGTAGAGGTCGATATGGTCCATCGGCGGATAAGCCAGCTCCAGCAACCATCGGCGTTGAACGTCGGGGTTGTTCGGGCGGTAGTGCAGATCGACTTTGAGCCAAAACGCCGAATGCGAATAACCGGCGTTCAACGTGTCTTTGTCGTGGGTCTTGAAGTTGCCGGCCGCCGCTTGCGCGCGTACATCGGCGATGGATGCAGTGCCGGCGACATCTTCGTACACCTGCATGACTCGTCCCAAGGGGAGGCTTTGGGTGAGCTCATCAAAATCGGCTGCGGCCGCCAACATCGGCAAGCTCAACAGCAACATCAGCAAATAGCGCATAAAGCCCCAGCGTGGCCAGTCCGGTTGTGTCAGGAAGCCCCCCATTCCCTTTGAGTAGACGTAAAACCGGCATTACCTGTTATTGGTTTGGATCCACTCTAGCATAGCCGTTGATGGCCATTGAACACCATTGAAAAATTTAGTCTAAAGGCTCTAGAACGGGCCTTTCAGAGCAATTAACAGAACCGGGATTATTGAGTCGGTCAGATTGTGACAAGGTTGCACTCCCCTGTAGCAGCTGCCGAAGGCTGCGTTCGGCTGCGCAGCAGTCGTGAAATCAGGCACTGCGCTATATCAGGTGAACCGTGGACGCAGGTTTACGACCGCTTCGCGGCCGAACGCAGCCTTCGGCAGCTGCTACAGAGACCGAGTTATGGTTATCGGTCGGCACACCGAAAAAAGATGTTTGGTGGTAAGCTCGCGCACCATGAATATCTACAGCTCTCGCCCCGTTGTCCTCTGTCTCTCCGGCCACGACCCAAGTGGTGGCGCCGGCTTGCAGGCAGATATCGAAGCCCTGCTCGCTCAGGGTTGTCATGCTGCTCCGGCAGTTACCGCGCTGACTGTGCAAGACACGGTCAACGTGAGCGACTTCCGCGTTCTCGACCGTGAGTGGGTGCTGGCACAAGCCAACGCCGTGCTCAACGACTCGACGGTCGCGGCGGTCAAGCTGGGCATGCTCGGTTCACTGGAAATGGTCGACACCGTCGTCGAACTGCTTCAGGCGCATCCGCATTTGCCAGTGGTCTGTGACCCGGTGCTGCGCGCCGGCGGTGGCGGACGACTGGGCAAGGACGAGGTCGGCTATGCCATGCGCGAGCGCCTGCTGCCACTGGCGATCATCGCCACCCCTAACCTCCCTGAAGCGCGCATCCTTGCCGAACTGCCCGAAGGCACGGCCGATGAATGCGCAGAAAAACTCCTGCCTTACGTCAAACACCTGCTGATCACCGGTGGTCATGGCGACGAACACGAAGTGCATAATCGCCTGTACAGCCGCGACGGCAGCCGCCATACCTACACGTGTCAGCGTCTGCCCGGCAGTTATCACGGTTCGGGCTGCACCTTGGCCAGCGCCCTGGCCGGACGCCTGGCCCAAGGCGAACACCTCGCCAGCGCGGTACAGTCGGCGCTCAACTACACGTGGCGCACCCTGCGAGACGCCGAACAGCTGGGCAAAGGCCAGTTCGTGCCACGCCGTCTGCCGCTGGATTTTTGTTCGTAACGCCATGAGGCCTGCACGATGAAATTACGTGGCCTGTACGCCATTACCGACAGCCAACTGCTGGCCGGCAAGTTCCTGCCTTACGTGGAGGCTGCGCTGGACGGCGGCGTCACCTTGCTGCAGTACCGCGACAAAAGCAGCGACGAGGCCCGCCGACTGCGCGAGGCCGAAGCCCTGCATGACCTGTGCGGGCGCTACAAGACCCAGCTGATCATCAATGACGACGCCGAATTGGCCGCGCGTCTGGGCGTCGGTGTACACCTGGGACAGACCGACGGCCCACTCACCCCGGCCCGCTCGCTACTGGGTCGACAGGCAATCATCGGTTCGACCTGCCACGCACAACTCGAACTCGCCGAACAAGCGGCAAAGGAAGGCGCCAGTTACGTCGCCTTCGGCCGCTTCTTCAACTCCAACACCAAGCCCGGTGCGCCGACCTGCAGTCTCGAACTGCTCGATCAGGCCCGCAGCAAACTGCACCTGCCGATCTGCGCGATCGGCGGCATCACCCTCGACAACGCCGCCCCGCTGGTGGCCCACGGGGTTGATCTGCTGGCTGTGGTTCACGGGCTGTTTGGTGCCGACACAACTCAAGAAGTGACGCGCCGCGCTCGCGCCTTCAATGACCTGTTCAATTTCTGACTTCTTAAAGAGCCCGATCATGTCTCGTTCCGAAACCCTGTTTGCCAATGCCCAGAAACACATTCCCGGCGGCGTGAACTCGCCTGTGCGTGCGTTCAAGAGCGTCGGCGGTACGCCGTTGTTCTTCAAGCACGCCGAAGGTGCCTATGTCACGGACGAAGACGACAAGCGTTATGTCGACTACGTCGGTTCCTGGGGCCCGATGATTCTCGGCCACAGCCACCCGGACGTGCTGGATGCGGTGCGCAAGCAGCTTGAACACGGCCTGTCCTACGGCGCCCCGACCGCGATGGAAACCGAGATGGCCGACCTGGTCTGCTCGATCGTGCCGTCGATGGAAATGGTCCGTATGGTCAGTTCCGGCACCGAGGCGACCATGAGCGCCATTCGCCTGGCCCGTGGTTTCACCGGCCGCGACAGCATCATCAAGTTCGAAGGTTGCTACCACGGCCACTCCGACAGCCTGTTGGTGAAAGCCGGTTCCGGCCTGCTGACCCAAGGCGTGCCAAGCTCTGCCGGGGTTCCTGCGGCCTTCGCCAAACACACCCTGACGCTGCCATTCAACGACATCGACGCGGTTGAAAAAATGCTCGCCGAAGTCGGCCAGGAAGTGGCGTGCATCATCGTCGAGCCCGTGGCGGGCAACATGAACTGCGTGCCGCCAGCGCCAGGTTTCCTCGAAGGCCTGCGCACCCTGTGTGACCAACACGGCGTGGTGCTGATTTTCGACGAAGTGATGACCGGTTTCCGCGTCGCCCTCGGTGGTGCCCAGGCGCACTACGGCGTAACCCCGGACCTGAGCACCTTCGGCAAGATCATCGGTGGCGGCATGCCCGTCGGCTGCTTCGGTGGCAAACGCGAAATCATGTCGCACATCGCACCGCTGGGCCCGGTTTACCAGGCAGGCACCCTGTCGGGTAACCCGCTGGCCATGGCTGCCGGCCTGACCACCCTGCGCCTGATCAGCCGCCCGGGCTTCCACGCCGAACTCAGCGAGTACACCAGTCGCCTGCTCGATGGCCTGCAACAACGTGCCGATGCTGCAGGCATCCCGTTCGTGACCACCCAGGCCGGCGGCATGTTTGGCCTGTACTTCAGCGGAGCCGACGACATCGTGACCTTCGATGACGTGATGGCCAGCGATGCCAACCTGTTCAAACGCTTCTTCCACCTGATGCTCGAAGGTGGCGTTTACCTGGCACCGAGCGCTTTCGAAGCCGGTTTCACCTCGATCGCTCACGGCGAAGCCGAGTTGAAACTGACGCTGGACGCCGCTGAACGTGCATTCGCAGCATTGAAGTAAGCGATAGACGCTGACGTCGACGATTGTCGGCGTCAGCTTTATCCTACATGCCTACCTTATTTCTTACGCAACACTGATAATTCCCCCAAAAGCGGCAGATATAATCCCCGCGCGGCAGAAAAACGAGTAAAGACTTTGTAAGGTGGGTCCTGCTTATTTCATAATGCGCGCTTATTGGATCCCTCGACGGGTCCGCGCGCCCTTCAGAGGTAAGTCGATTCCCATGAACCGCACCGGCCGCGCCCTTGCACTGGGCTGCCTGTTGCTCCTTCAGCCCCTGCTCGCGCACGCACAAGCAGGCGGCAACTCGTTGTTGATCCCAGCGATGGGTCGTTGCACCCTCAATACCCAGCCTGAAGACCTGAAGGAGGCGCTCGCCGCCTGCCAGAAAGCGTCGGACGCCGGGGATGCGGAAGCGCAATACGAGTTGGGCGAGTTCTACTACGAAGGCAAACGCGTACCGCGCGACCTCAATCAAGCCCTGAGCTACTTCGAAAAAGCTTCGCTGCAAGGCCACGCTCAGGCGCAATTCAAACTCGGCATCATGTTCTTCCATGGCGAAGGCGTGCCGGCCAATAACGTTCAGGCGTATATCGTGCTGAAAATGGCCGCGGTCAACGGCGCGGAAGATGCGCTGGACACCGCCGACGAAGTCGCCGAGCACATGCAACGCGATGAACTGGAAGTCGCCACCCAGGTGCTGGGGCAAATTTTCCGTAAATACCTGATGGAACTGCAAAGCGCGGATGGGCGTACGCCGTTCTCGCCGCTTCCCTGACTTCTCTATCGGCCTGACTGGCCCCATCGCGAGCAAGCTCGCTCCCACAGTGGATTGTGTTGTTGCACAAATCAAATGTGGGAGCGAGCTTGCTCGCGATGGGGGCAACTCGGTTTTAAGGCTTACTTCTCAGGCATCGGCATCGGAAACGGCATGACATTGCCGACCGCGCCACGGGCTTCGCTGATTTTCGGGGTGCCCATGCGCTCGACTTCGTCGATGCGCACAATCGAATGCATCGGCACAAAACTGCGCACCACGCCTTCGAACTGAGCCTTGAGCTTCTCTTCGCTCGGATCGACGACCACTTGCGTGCGCTCGCCAAAGACGAACTCTTCCACTTCCAGAAAGCCCCACAGATCACTTTGATAGATCTGCTTGGCGTACATTTCGAACACCTGGCCCTGGTTGAGGAAAATCACCTTGTAGATTGGAGCTTCACGTTTGGTCATGGTGGGCGAGCAACACATCGAGGGATAAAAATGAGGGCGCGAACTATAGCATAGCCGCTGGACGCACGACGGTAGGAACCTGGGGACTTGTTCCCTATAATGCGCGGTTCTTTGAATCACGTGATGACTCCGTCCATGGCCAAGAAGCTTTATATCGAAACCCACGGTTGCCAGATGAACGAGTACGACAGCTCGCGCATGGTTGATCTGCTGGGCGAACATCAGGCCCTGGAAGTGACGGCGCGCGCCGAAGACGCGGATGTCATCCTGCTCAACACCTGCTCGATTCGCGAACGCGCCCAGGACCGGGTGTATTCCCAGCTTGGCCGCTGGCGCGAACTGAAGCTCGCCAACCCGGAAATGGTCATCGCCGTCGGCGGTTGCGTGGCCAGCCAGGAAGGTGCGGCAATCCGCGACCGCGCGCCCTATGTCGACGTGGTCTTCGGCCCGCAGACCCTGCACCGCCTGCCGGAAATGATCGACGCCGCCCGACTGACCAAGCTGCCGCAAGTCGACGTCTCGTTCCCGGAAATCGAAAAGTTCGACCACCTGCCGGAACCGCGCATCGACGGCCCAAGCGCCTATGTGTCGGTGATGGAAGGTTGCAGCAAGTACTGCACCTTCTGCGTAGTGCCCTATACCCGCGGCGAAGAAGTCAGCCGACCGTTCGATGACGTGATTGCCGAGATCATTCACCTGGCCGAGAACGGCGTGCGTGAAGTCACCCTGCTGGGGCAGAACGTCAACGGCTATCGCGGCCTGACTCACGATGGACGCCTGGCCGATCTGGCCGAGCTGATCCGCGTGGTGGCGGCGGTCGATGGCATCGACCGCATCCGCTACACCACGTCACACCCGCTGGAGTTCTCCGACAGCCTGATCCAGGCCCACGCCGAAGTGCCGGAACTGGTCAAACACCTGCATTTGCCGGTGCAGTCGGGTTCGGACCGGATTCTGGCGGCGATGAAGCGCAACCACACCGCACTCGAATACAAGTCGAAACTGCGCAAACTGCGGGCCGCCGTGCCGGGCATTTGCATCAGCTCGGACTTTATCGTCGGCTTCCCCGGCGAGACTGAAAAAGACTTCGAACAGACCATGAAGCTGATCGAAGACGTCGGTTTCGACTTCTCCTACTCGTTCGTCTACAGCCAGCGCCCGGGCACCCCGGCCGCCGACCTGGCCGACGAAACGCCGGAAGAGCTGAAAAAAGAACGCCTGAACGCCCTGCAACATCGCCTCAATCAGCAAGGTTTCGAGATCAGCCGACAAATGGTCGGTTCGACCCAGCGGATCCTGGTGACCGACTACTCGAAAAAAGACCCGGGCGAACTGCAAGGCCGGACCGAGAATAATCGAATCGTAAACTTCCGCTGCGACAATCCGACCTTGATCGGCCAGTTCGCGGACGTGCACATCGACGCCGCCCAGCCGCACTCGCTGCGCGGTTCGCTGATTCTGTAACACCTGTGCGGAGCAACGATAACCTGTGGGAGCGAGCTTGCTCGCGATTGCGGTCCGGCATTCAACATATGCGTGGCCTGGCATGCCCCCATCGCGAGCAAGCTCGCTCCCACAGAGACCGCGTCAGGCGTACGAAAAAGATTGGCCTGTTTAAGAGCTTTCGCACCCAGGCCTCTGGCGTTATCCTTGATTTATCTTCATTGCCCCAGGGCGGCTAAAAACAACCTTGAACGCACCCATAGAACCACATCGTTTCATCCTCGAGCCCTTCGAGGCTCATCGCTTCGCCAATCTGTGCGGGCAATTCGACGAGCATTTGCGCTTGATCGAACAACGCCTGGCGATCGTGATCCGCAATCGCGGCAATCAGTTCGAATTGATCGGCGAGCCCAAGCACACCATCTCCGCGGAAAACCTGCTGCGCCGCCTCTACCGTGAAACCAAGAGTAGTGAGCTGTCGCCAGACCTGGTTCACCTGTTCCTGCAGGAATCGGCCGTGGAAGAAATGGACAACCATTCGCCCGCCGAACCCTCAGTCGCCCTGCGCACCAAAAAAGGCATGATTCGCCCTCGCGGCTTGAATCAACTGCGCTACGTGAAGGAAATCCTCGGCAACGATATCAACTTCGGCATCGGCCCGGCCGGTACCGGCAAGACCTATCTGGCCGTTGCCTGCGCAGTCGATGCGCTGGAGCGCGAGCAGATCCGCCGCATCCTGCTGGTACGTCCAGCGGTCGAGGCAGGCGAGAAACTCGGCTTCCTGCCCGGCGACCTGGCACAAAAAATCGACCCATACCTGCGCCCGCTGTATGACGCGCTGTACGAAATGCTCGGTTTTGAACACGTCGCCAAGCTGATCGAACGCCAGGTGATCGAAGTCGCGCCGCTGGCTTACATGCGCGGCCGCACGCTGAATAACAGCTTCATCATCCTCGACGAAAGCCAGAACACCACCGTCGAACAGATGAAGATGTTCCTGACACGGATCGGTTTTGGCTCGACCGCAGTCATCACCGGTGACATCACCCAGATCGACCTGCCGAAGGGCACCAAGTCCGGGCTGATTCATGTGATCGACGTGCTCAAGGAAGTACCGGGCATCAGCTTTACCCACTTCAAACCCAAAGACGTCGTGCGCCACCCGTTGGTGCAGCGCATTGTCGAAGCCTACGAGCGTTTCGAAAATCGCCTGATTGACGAACCTGCAACGCTTTCCGCCGAAAAGGGCAATCGCCACGATGCTTGAGCTTGATCTGCAACTGGCGACCGAAGCGCCCGCCCCAAGCGAAGCCGAGTTCCGCCAATGGTGCGAACTGGCCCTGCGTCAGCGCACCGCCGACTCCGAATTGACCATTCGCCTGGTCGACGAGGAAGAAGGCCGCGAGCTGAACTACACGTGGCGTCAAAAGGATTACGCGACTAACGTCCTGTCATTCCCTGCCGATGTGCCCGATGAATTGCTGGACATCCCGTTGCTGGGCGATCTGGTGATCTGCGTGGCCGTGGTCGAGCGCGAGGCTGCCGAGCAAGGCAAGGATTTGAAGGCCCATTGGGCGCATCTGGTCATTCACGGCTGCTTGCATCTGCTTGGTTACGACCATATAGATGATGACGAAGCCGAAGAAATGGAAGCACTGGAACGAACGTTGCTTGCAGAACTGGGTCATCCTGACCCTTATGCGGACGACGAAACCGAAACATCCCCTATCGTTACAACAAAGGATTCAGAGTAATCGCTATGAGCGAAGATCGATCGAGCAACGGGCAAAAGTCCTGGCTGGGTAAACTCACCCAGGCTTTTGCCCACGAGCCGAAAAACCGTCAGGAGCTGCTGGAGCTTCTGCGTGATGCCCATCAGAACAAGTTGCTGGACAGCGAAGCGCTGGCCATCGTCGAAGGCGCCATCCAGGTCGCTGACCTGCAAGTACGCGACATCATGGTCCCGCGCTCGCAGATGGTCAGCATCAAGGCGACCCAGACACCCCGTGAATTCCTCCCGGCCGTGGTTGAGTCCGCGCACTCGCGTTATCCGGTCATCGGCGAGAGCCACGACGACGTCATGGGCGTGTTGCTGGCCAAGGACCTGCTGCCGCTGATCCTCAAGGAGAACGGCGACAGCTTCAACATCAAGGATTTGCTGCGTCCGGCCACGTTCGTGCCCGAGTCCAAGCGTCTGAACGTGTTGCTGCGCGAGTTCCGCGCCAACCATAACCACATGGCCATCGTCATCGACGAATACGGCGGCGTGGCGGGCCTGGTAACCATCGAAGACGTGCTCGAGCAAATCGTCGGCGACATCGAAGACGAGCACGACGTTGAAGAAGACAGCTACATCAAGCCACTGCCAAGCGGCGACTTCCTGATCAAGGCCCTGACGCCGATCGAGAACTTCAACGAGTTCTTCGACAGCGAATTCTCCGACGACGAATTCGACACCGTTGGCGGCCTGGTGATGAGCGCGTTCGGGCACTTGCCAAAACGCAATGAAATCACTGAAATCGGCGCCTATCGCTTCCGCATCCTGAACGCCGACAGCCGTCGCATTCACTTGCTGCGCTTGACCCCTATAGCCCGTTAAGGACTGACATGCGTTGGATCACCCGCCCCGGCTGGCCCGGTAACCTGCTGGCCGTGGCGGCCGGTGCACTCACCACCCTGGCCTTGGCGCCATTCGATATCTGGCCGTTGGCATTGCTGGCGGTCGGATTTTTCTATGCCGGCTTGCGTGAACTGACACCTCGTCAGGCACTGGGTCGCGGGTGGTGCTTCGGTTTCGGTCTGTTTGGCGCCGGCACCAGCTGGATCTACTACAGCATCCACAACTTTGGCGGCGCTTCGATGCTGCTCGCCGGGTTGCTGATGCTGGCTTTCACCGCCGCGATTGCCTGGTTCTTCGCCCTGCCCGCCTGGCTCTGGGCGCGCTGGTTGCGCCGTAACGAAGCGCCATTGGCCGACGCCTTGGCATTTGCAGCGCTGTGGGTGGGTCAGGAAGCGTTTCGTGGCTGGTTCCTCACCGGTTTTCCATGGCTCTATTCCGGTTACAGCCAACTCGATGGCCCGCTTGCCGGATTGGCGCCACTGGGCGGCATGTGGCTGATTTCCTTCAGCCTGGCCCTGACCGCCGCGCTTGTGTACAACCTGCCACGCCTGATCAAGGCTGGACGCAAAGGTTTTATTGTCGCTGGCCTTCTGTTGCTGGCCGCGCCCTGGGTTATCGGCCTGTCGCTCAAAGGCCACGCCTGGACCAGCCCTTCGGGCAATCCACTGAGCGTCGCGGCGATTCAGGGCAACATCGAACAAAGCATGAAGTGGGACCCGGAGCAGCTCAACGCGCAATTGGCGCTGTACCGCGACATGAGTTTCAGCTCCAAACGTGTCGACCTGCTGATCTGGCCGGAAACCGCGGTCCCGGTGCTCAAGGAGTCTGCCGAGGGCTACCTGAACATGATGGGCGGCTTCGCCGCCGAACGTAATTCGGCACTGATTACCGGCGTGCCGATCCGCCAGGAAGTGCATCACGAGAAACGCTTCTACAATGGCATCACCGTGGTTGGCCAAGGCGAGGGCACTTACCTCAAGCAGAAACTGGTGCCGTTTGGCGAATACGTACCGCTGCAAGAGCTGTTGCGTGGCCTGATTGCGTTCTTCGATCTGCCGATGTCGGATTTCGCCCGTGGCCCGGCTGATCAGCCGTTGTTGCAAGCCAAGGGTTATCAGATTGCACCGTTCATCTGCTATGAAGTGGTCTACCCGGAATTTGCCGCCAGCCTTTCGGCGCGCAGCGATTTGCTGCTGACCATCAGCAACGACACCTGGTTCGGCACCTCCATCGGCCCGCTGCAACACCTGCAGATGGCGCAGATGCGGGCGCTTGAGGCTGGTCGCTGGATGATTCGCGCAACCAATAACGGTGTCACCGGGCTGATCGACCCCTTCGGCAAAATCACCGCGCAGATCCCGCAATTCGAACGCGGCATTCTCTACGGCGACGTGGTGCCGATGCACAACTTGACGCCTTACCTGCAATGGCGCTCGTGGCCGCTGCTTATCCTTTGCGCGCTGCTGTTTGGCTGGGCACTGCTGGCCAGCCGGATCGCCAAGACGGTTTAAGCACTGTCTGTTGATCGTTCCCACGCTCTGCGTGGGAATGCAGCCAGTGACGCTCCGCGTCACAAAAGCGGACGCAGAGCGTCCAGGGAAGCATTCCCACGCGGGAGCATGGGAACAATCAATTGGCTGCGATCTTTTGATCTTCAGCGGTAAAAGATCGAATACCCGATCTGCCCCACCACCTCGTTCAACAACTGACCGGATCGCCAGATCGATTTGAACGTCGGCATCCAGCCACCCAGCGGTTCGGCATTATCGGTGCCCATAAAACCCACCGGTGCCGGCACCACGGTCAAACCCGACCGCTCGAAACTCCAGACGCTGCGCGGCATATGCCAGGCCTGCGTCACCACCACCACCCGCTTCAAGCCTAAAGGCTCCAGCATTTCGGCGGTGAATTGAGCGTTTTCCCACGTGGTGAGGCTGCGCCCTTCCTGCCAACGAACCGTGACCCCAAAATCATCCTGTAACGAATCAGCCATCAACTTCGCTTCAGTGGGCGGCGTGCCGTAATGCAAACCACCGCTGGTCAACACCGGCAAACCCGACGCCTTGGCCAGTCGCGCGGCATAGCGCTCGCGCTCCAGCGCCACACCCGTTGGCTGATCGAAACCCCAGGCAAGGTCGCCGCGTTCGCGCCCCGCCCCCAGCACTACAATCACATCCGCGCGCTCGGCCAGAGTCGCCCATTCGCTGCGGGCCAGCGGCGCTTCGCGCTCCAGGGCCTTGGCGCTCCACTGCACAACGACCGGCAAGCTCATCAACCAGAACCCACCGGCGCCCAAGGCAAAACACAGCCCCGCAAGGCGTGGTCTTGAGCGGCGCAACCACCAGGCAAGCGCAAGCAACAGCAGAAAAATGCCGGGCGGCAAAAGAAGTTGTTTAACGAAATAACGAAAAGGCATCGGGCATCTCCAGAGATGCCCGAAGCCTAAGTGGGTTGAAGCAATGCGACAACTAAGATGGAAGGCCTTTTCATCAAAAAGCCATCATGGGCGACTTCATGCGCCCGCTTGGGGCAACAAACATTTTCCTGATCACTTACTTGACCAGCAGGGACCGGACCTTTACCGCGTCTCTGCGAGAGAGCTTGTCTTGCAACCAGATAATTTTCGCCGAACGGGGAACGTCCTTAGGCTTCACTGCTGCTTCTGATGACAAGCATCCTTGCGCCTCATGCTCACTACGGTCCAGATAAGCCATGATCAGTTCGAACTCTGCGCGGCTCAACCCGCGAAGTTCCAGCTCCACCGGACGCTCATCGCGTAACCGGCCAGCTGTCCTTGCGGCATCCAGGGCCAACCCCAGGCGCTCTATCAGCTTTTCGTACAACTCCGGTTTTGTTACTTTTCGTTGTGACTCAACCATCCCTCACCTCATTGAAGATAAGACTCACTCCCCATCTAGAGCTTAGCTTCGCTGAGCAAACCGTTCAGGTGCCGCGACCAACGGCCCTACACGCGCAATCAGGGTTTCCCTCGGTAGAGCGCGGTCATGTATGCTACGGCGCTTCCTGTAACTCCACTTCCAGCTCGGCTGGGCATCGAAAACGCCACTTTTGGCGTCATCAGCGTCCAGCGTTGCATTGAAGAGGATTAGGCCACCCCTATTCAGTTCAAAAGTAGCCATGCACGAACACTATCAGCCCCGCGAAATCGAAAATGCTGCCCAGTCGTTCTGGGACGAGCAAAAGTCCTTTGAAGTCAGTGAACAGCCAGGCAAGGAGACGTTCTACTGCCTGTCGATGTTCCCTTACCCCAGCGGCAAGCTACACATGGGGCACGTGCGCAACTACACCATTGGCGACGTGATCTCCCGCTATCAGCGCATGCAAGGCAAAAACGTCCTGCAACCCATGGGTTGGGACGCTTTCGGCATGCCGGCGGAAAACGCCGCGATGAAGAACAACGTCGCACCGGCCAAGTGGACCTACGAAAACATCGCCTACATGAAATCCCAGCTGCGCAGCCTGGGTCTGGCGGTGGACTGGTCGCGCGAAGTCACCACCTGCAAGCCGGATTACTACCGCTGGGAACAATGGCTGTTCACTCGCCTGTTCGAAAAAGGCGTGATCTACCGTAAAAACGGCACCGTGAACTGGGACCCGGTCGACCAGACCGTTCTGGCCAACGAACAGGTGATCGACGGTCGCGGCTGGCGTTCCGGTGCGCTGATCGAAAAACGCGAAATCCCGATGTACTACTTCAAGATCACCGCTTACGCGGATGAACTGCTGGAGAGTCTCGACGACCTGCCGGGCTGGCCTGAGCAAGTCAAAACCATGCAGCGCAACTGGATTGGCAAATCCCGCGGCATGGAAGTGCAGTTCCCGTACAACGTCGACTCGATCGGCGAAACGGGCGCACTGAAAGTCTTCACCACCCGTCCGGACACCCTGATGGGCGCGACCTACGTTGCCGTGGCTGCCGAGCATCACCTGGCGACCCTGGCCGCGCAGAACAACCCTGAGCTGCAAGCGTTCATCGCAGAATGCAAAGGCGGCAGCGTGGCCGAAGCCGACGTTGCCACCCAGGAGAAAAAAGGCCTGCCGACCGGCCTGTTCGTCGAGCACCCGCTGACCGGCGAAAAATTGCCGGTATGGGTCGCCAACTATGTGCTGATGCACTACGGCGACGGCGCGGTAATGGCGGTTCCGGCCCACGACGAGCGCGATTTCGAATTCGCCCACAAGTACAACCTGCCGGTTAAATCAGTAGTGCGCACCAGCTCCGGTGATAGCAACCCGACACCCTGGCAAGACGCCTACGGCGAACACGGCACGCTGATCAACTCCGGCGAGTTCGACGGCCTGGACTTCGCGGGCGCATTCGACGCCATCGAAGTGGCGCTGATCAAGAAAAGCCTCGGTGCCTCGCGCACCCAGTTCCGCCTGCGCGACTGGGGTATCAGCCGCCAGCGTTACTGGGGCTGCCCGATCCCGATCATCCACTGCGATACCTGCGGTGATGTGCCGGTGCCGGAAGACCAACTGCCTGTCGTGCTGCCGGAAGACGTCGTGCCCGATGGTGCCGGTTCGCCATTGGCGCGCATGCCCGAGTTCTACGAATGCACGTGCCCGAAATGTGGCGCACCTGCCAAGCGTGAAACCGACACCATGGACACCTTCGTCGAGTCCTCGTGGTACTACGCCCGCTACGCCTCGCCGCACTATGAAGGTGGCCTGGTAGAAAAAACCGCGGCCGACCACTGGCTGCCGGTGGATCAATACATCGGCGGTATCGAACACGCGATCCTGCACCTGCTCTACGCGCGCTTCTTCCACAAGCTGATGCGTGACGAAGGTCTGGTGAGCTCCAACGAACCGTTCAAGAACCTGCTGACCCAGGGCATGGTGATCGCCGAGACTTACTATCGTCGCGAAGCCAACGGCGCTTATACCTGGTTCAACCCGGCGGACGTCGAGCTCGAGCGTGACAGCAAAGCCAAGGTCATCAGCGCCAGGTTGAAAGCTGACGGCTTGCCGGTGGAAATCGGCGGGACCGAGAAGATGGCCAAGTCGAAGAACAACGGCGTCGATCCACAATCGATGATCGATCAGTTCGGCGCAGACACTTGCCGCCTGTTCATGATGTTCGCCTCGCCACCCGACATGAGCGCGGAATGGTCCGACTCCGGCGTAGAAGGTTCGCACCGCTTCCTCAAGCGCGTCTGGCGTCTCGCTCAAGCGCACGTCACCCAGGGCCTTCCGGGCAAACTGGACGTCGCCACCTTGAACGACGAGCAGAAAGCCATTCGCCGTTCGATCCACCAGGCGATCAAACAGGCCAGCCACGACGTGGGCCAGAACCACAAATTCAACACCGCCATCGCTCAGGTGATGACGCTGATGAACGTGCTGGAAAAAGCCGCGCAAGGCACCGAACAGGACCGCGCACTGATCCACGAAGGCCTGGAAACAGTGACCCTGCTCCTGGCCCCGATCACCCCGCACATCTGCCATGAGCTGTGGCATCGCCTGGGTCACGCCGATCCGGTGATCGATGCCGGCTGGCCGGTTCTGGACGACAGCGCGCTGGTTCAAGACAGTCTGCAACTGGTCATTCAGGTCAACGGCAAGCTGCGCGGCCAGATCGAAATGCCGGCCAGTGCCAGCCGCGAAGAAGTCGAAGCCGCCGCACGGGCCAATGAAAACGTGCTGCGCTTTGTCGACGGCCTGACTATTCGTAAAGTGATCGTAGTGCCCGGAAAACTGGTCAATATCGTCGCTAGCTAATTGGATCAGGCGCCAGATTGTATATCTGGCGCCGAACAGAACCTTTCGGGTCGCACGCTCGGCCCACATGGTTTCAAGGGGAGCAACAAGATGATCAAACGCAATCTGCTGGTGATGGGGCTCGCTGTTTTGCTGAGCGCCTGCGGCTTCCAACTGCGCGGTACCGGCACCGCCGAACTGGCGATCAAGGAACTCGACCTGAGCGCGCGCAACTCATATGGCGAAACCGTGACGCTGATGCGTCAGGTGCTTGAAAGCAGCGGCGTCAAAGTCTATGCCGGTGCACCTTACAAGCTGGTATTGACCGACGAACAGGAAAGCCAACGCAGCCTCAGCTACTCCGGCGGTGGCCATTCGGCCGAGTATGAGCTGACCAACGTGCTGAACTATCAAATCGTGGGCCACAACAAGCTGTCCCTGCTCGACGACAAACTGCAAGTGCAGAAGGTCTTCATCCACGACGGCAACAACATCACTGGCTCCGACCAGGAAGCCAACGAAGTGCGCAAGGAAATGCGTCGCGACCTGGTACAACGCATGATGCTGCGCCTGCAACAGCTCACGCCGACTCAGCTTGATCAGTTGCAACAGACTGCCGATGACCGTGCCAAAGCGGAAGCCGACGCACTGGAAGCAGCCCGCAAAGCTGAAGCGAACACTCCGCGTCAGTCTCCTATGCAAGTGCCGACCGAGTAAGTCGTACGGGGCGCTCCGGCGCCCCGTTCGCCCTGTCTTATGAAACTAGCCCCCGCCCAGCTCGGCAAACACCTGCAAGGCGCCCTTGCGCCCGTTTACATCATCAGTGGCGATGACCCACTGCTGTGTCAGGAAGCCGCCGACGCCATCCGCTCCGCTGCCCGCCAGCAAGGTTTTGACGAACGCCAGGTATTCAGCGCAGACGCCAGTTTCGACTGGGGTACGCTGCTGCAAGCCGGCGCCAGCATGTCGTTGTTCGCCGAAAAGCGCCTGCTGGAGTTGCGCTTGCCGTCCGGCAAACCGGGCGACAAAGGTGCTGCAGCGCTGATGGAGTATTGCTCGCGTCCGGCCGAAGATACCTTGCTGCTGATCAGCCTACCAAAACTCGACGGCAGCGCGCAAAAAACCAAGTGGGGCAAGGCGCTGGTCGAAGGCCCGCAGACCCAGTTCGTGCAGATCTGGCCGGTGGATACCAACCAGTTGCCGCAGTGGATTCGTCAACGCCTGTCCCAGGCCGGGCTTGCCGCCAGCCAGGACGCTGTCGAACTGATCGCGGCAAGGGTGGAAGGCAACCTGCTGGCGGCGGCCCAGGAAATCGAAAAGCTCAAGCTGATGGCTGAAGGTGGCCAAATCACGGTCGAAACGGTGCAAGCCGCAGTTGCCGACAGCGCACGCTTCGATGTTTTCGGGTTGACCGATGCCATTCTTAACGGTGAAGCGGCGCATGCCTTACGCATGCTCGAAGGTTTGCGCGGCGAAGGCGTCGAACCACCGGTGATTCTTTGGGCGCTGGCCCGAGAGCTTCGGCTATTGGCCAACCTGTCGCTGCAATACAGCCAGGGCGTGCCGCTGGACAAAGCCTTCAGCCAGGCCCGACCGCCCGTCTGGGACAAGCGCAAACCCCTGATGAGTAAAGCCCTGCAACGCCATTCGGCGCAGCGCTGGGCGCAACTGCTGCTCGATGCCCAGCGGATCGACGCTCAAATCAAAGGCCAGGCGGCAGGTTCGCCGTGGATGAGCCTGAGCCGCTTGTCGCTGTTGATGGCCGGCCAGCGCTTGGCATTGCCTGCCGAGTAAGTCTTTCGACCGCATCACGGCCATCGCGAGCAAGCTCGCTCCCACAGGAATAGCGTCAACTTTGTGGGAACGAGCTTGCTCGCGATGACGGCTGAATGGTCCTACACATCGCAGGGACTAGACAGAACCCCGACTTCGGCCGATGATTTGCCCCGCATAAACCACTCAACGAGAGAACCGCTCATGAGCAAACACAAGCGGCCCAACAAGGCCAAATCCATTGTCGCCCAGCCATTGTTCCGCAGCCGTCAGGAACAACCCGGCAAGGGCAAAGGCAGCTACCGCCGCGAAGCCTTCCAGTCTAAAAGCTGGGAGGCTTCTTACTTTCTGGCGGCATGAAGTTTCAACATCACCTCGCTCCCCCTCGGCATGATAAGGTCTGCACCTGATTCGTTTTATCTGGACCTGTGCATGCCCCTTTGTCTTTCCCGTCGTTGGCACCTGCGCCAACTGATTGCTGCCTCCAGCCTTGTTTTGCTTGTCGCCTGCGCGGAAAAACCCACCGCTGCCGACGCGCAACCGCTTCAAACCGCCCCCGTTGCGACCACACCGGCCATCATTCCTCCGGTAGTGCCGACTGGCGACAATATCGACATCCAGCCGACCCAGACCTTCGAGGAGTGGGAAGCCGGTTTTCGCAAGGATGCCCTCGCCGCCGGTATCCGCCCGGATGTGTTCGACCGTGCATTTGCCGGTGTCACGCCGGACATGAGCGTGATCCGCGCCGACCGCAGCCAACCGGAGTTCACCCGCCCGGTGTGGGAATACCTCGATGGCGCGCTTTCCGCCGCGCGCGTACGCAAAGGCCAGGGATTACTCAGCCAATACGCCGAAACCTTGACCACCATCGAGCAGCGTTATGGTGTTGATCGCCAGGCACTCGTGGCGGTCTGGGGCATGGAAAGTAACTTCGGCAGTTTTCAGGGCGACAAATCGGTGATCCGCTCGCTGGCGACCCTGGCCTACGAAGGCCGGCGCCCAGACTTTGCTCACGCCCAATTGCTGGCCGCTCTACAGATTCTGCAGCAGGGTGATATCACGCCCGAGAAGATGCTCGGTTCCTGGGCCGGCGCCATGGGCCAGACCCAGTTCATCCCGACCACCTACCTCACCCACGCGGTCGATTTTGACGGCACCGGTCATCGCGATATCTGGGGCAGCCCGACCGATGCATTGGCCTCCACCGCCCATTACCTGCAAAGCTCCGGCTGGCAGAAAGGCCAGCCTTGGGGCTTCGAAGTGCAACTGGCGAGTGGTTTCGACTATTCGCTGGCTGACGGTGCGATTCGCAAAAGCGTCTCCGAGTGGATGCAAATGGGCATCAAACTGCCCAACGGCGGCGTTGTTCCGCCCGGTTCCGAACAACTGTCAGCCGCCCTGCTGCTGCCCGCCGGTTATCGTGGCCCGGCGTTCCTGATCCTCGACAACTTCCGCGCGGTCCTCAAGTACAACAACTCGTCGTCCTACGCATTGGCGGTGAACCTGTTGTCTGAACGCTTTAACGGAGCGGGCCTGATCAACGGCGAATGGCCGAAAGACGACCTACCCCTGAGTCGTTCCGAGCGCATCGAACTGCAGAATTTGCTGAGCGCCAGCAACTACGATGCGGGGAACGCCGACGGCATCATCGGCGCCAACACCCGCAAGGCCATTCGCAGCGCCCAGCAGTCATTTGGCTGGCCGGCAGATGGTTACCCGACGCACAAGTTGCTGGAAGGTTTGCGTAACCGCTGATTGGCTGCAGCCCCAAAAAGCTTCGCGAGCAAGCCCGCTCCCACACTGGATCCCGGCGTACACAAATATTGTGTTCACTGAAGATCTAATGTGGGAGCGGGCTTGCTCGCGAAGGCGGCCTGCAAGACAGCGAAAGTCTAAGGTTTGATCACCACATCCTGCTCCAGCCACAACGCCTTGCTCCCCGCATCCAGCCTCACCAACGCTCCCATGGGCAGTGTCAGGTTCGGGTCGCAATGGCCGCTGCGCCAACCGGCAAGCACCGGAATGCGCAATGGCTCGAAGGTTTGCTTGAGCAACTGCGCCAATGTATCGCTGTCCACGCCTGCCACATCCCCCACCAGCACCCCGCGCAGCTTATTCAGCTTGCCGGCCAGGCGCAGATGGGTCAGCAACCGGTCGATGCGATACAACGGCTCGTTGACGTCCTCGATGAACAGAATGATCCCGTCGGCATCGATTTCGAAAGGCGTGCCCAGGGTCGCGGCAATCATCGACAGATTACCGCCCAGTAAACGCCCACGAGCAATGCCAGGCTCGATCGTGCTCAACGGGTAGGCCACCGGGTGCACCAACTGGCTCCCGGCGTTCATCTGGCCTCTGAGCAGGCTGAACAGCGAAGACTCGGTAGGTTGTTGCTTGTTCCCCAGCAGGTCGGCGTTGAGCATCGGCCCGTGAAAGGTCACGAACCCCGCATAACGGCTGATGGCCAGGTGCAGCGCCGTAATGTCGCTATAGCCGACAAACGGCTTGGCATTGCACCGCAGCAACTTGAAGTCGATCCGGTCCAGCAGACGCGGGCTGCCATAGCCGCCGCGCAGGCAGAGAATCGCATCGATGGCAGTGTCAGCAAACGCCTCATGCAGATCCCTCAGGCGAACGTCGTCACTGCCCGCCAGGTAGCCGTCACTTTCCAGGACGCCCGGAAAAATCCGCAGCGAATACCCGCGTGCACGCATCCATTGAAGGGCCCTTTCGGTATCCAGAGCTGCGGGCCCCGCTGGCGCAATCACGCCGATCAGCCCTTCAGCGGGTAACGCCGGGACTGGAGCGTGCTCAGAAATAACGTGGGTCGAGCGAGTGGTCATCCGTGATTCTCCCTGTGTGAATGCTTCAACACACAGTAGTCAGGAACGGGGACAAACAGAAGAGGTTCAGTCGTCCCACAGGGTGCAGGAAAAAACTGAGTGTGACGTGGTACCGAGCCAACCCTTGAACAAAAATGCCCGCAAGGCATACGCCTTGCGGGCATCGTGGATCAGGACGACATCAATTCGGCCTTGACCAGTTTCGCCTGCTCGTCGGCGTGGTACGAGGAACGTACCAGCGGGCCGGAGGCGACGTTCTTGAAGCCCATCTTGTAACCTTCCTCGGCGAACCAGGCGAAGGTGTCCGGGTGCACGAAACGCTGCACCGGCAAGTGGCTGCGAGACGGTTGCAGGTACTGGCCCAGGGTCAGCATGTCGATGTCGTGTTCGCGCATGCGCTTCATGACTTCGATGACTTCTTCGTCGGTTTCGCCCAGACCCAGCATCAGGCCGGACTTGGTCGGAATGTGCGGCATCATCTGCTTGAATTTTTGCAGCAGGGTCAGCGACCACTGATAGTCCGAACCCGGACGTGCAGCCTTGTACAGGCGCGGCACGGTTTCCAGGTTGTGGTTGAACACATCAGGCGGCTCGGCGGCGGTGATGGCCAGCGCAACGTCCATCCGGCCACGGTAGTCCGGGACCAGGGTCTCGAGCTGCACGTTCGGCGACAGTTTGCGGATTTCGCGGATGCAGTCGGCGAAGTGCTGGGCACCGCCGTCACGCAGGTCATCGCGGTCTACCGAGGTGATCACCACGTACTTCAGTTTCAGGTCAGCGATGGCGATGGCCAGGCTTTCCGGTTCGTTGACGTCCAGTGGCTTCGGACGACCGTGGCCCACGTCGCAGAACGGGCAGCGACGGGTGCAGATGTCGCCCATGATCATGAAGGTCGCGGTGCCACCGGAGAAGCATTCGCCGAGGTTCGGGCAGGAAGCTTCTTCGCAGACGCTGTGCAACTTGTGTTTGCGCAGCAGGGCCTTGATACGGTCGACTTCCGGGGAAACCGGGATGCGCACGCGAATCCAGTCAGGCTTTTTCGGTAATTCGGTGGTTGGAATGATCTTCACCGGGATACGCGCAACCTTTTCGGCGCCGCGCAGCTTTACGCCAGCTTCCACTTTGGCACGCGGGGCCGGGCGCTCGGTAACATCCAGCGTCGGGATCATGGTTTGCACAGCGTCTTGCGCAGTAGTCATATCAGTCGATTCCGCCCGTTAGGGTCGTCTGCTCAGCATAGTCGAGGTGTTTGACGAGCTGCGCACGCAGCCGGGCACTTACCTCGGCAAATTCAATCGGTCCGGTGTGATCGCGCAGCTGGGTCATGGCCAGCCCGGCGTATCCACAGGGGTTAATCCGGCGAAACGGCTCCAGGTCCATATCCACGTTCAGGGCCAGGCCATGAAAGGAGCAACCGTGGCGGATCCGCAGACCCAGAGAAGCAATTTTTGCACCGTTGACGTAGACGCCCGGTGCATCGGCCTTGGCCACAGCGGTGACGCCGTAGCTGGCCAGCAGCTCGATCAGGCACTGTTCCATCCGGCTGACCAGGTCGCGCACGCCGAAACCCAGCTTGCGCACATCCAGCAGCAGATACGCCACCAACTGACCCGGGCCGTGGTAAGTCACTTGACCGCCACGGTCGACCTGCACCACCGGAATATCGCCGGGAAGCAACAGGTGTTCAGCCTTGCCGGCCTGGCCCTGGGTAAAAACCGGCGGGTGCTCGACCAGCCAGATCTCATCGGCGCGGTCGCTACCGCGCTCGTTGGTAAACCGTTGCATGGCATGCCAAACCGGCTCGTAAGCCAGCTGGCCGAGCTCGCGAAAGCCCAGCGGTTCGGACATCACAGCACCATGTGCACGAAGCCGGTGGCCCGCAGTTCGCTGTTGATGTTGTACAGCTGGTCCTGGTCGGTCGCGACGATGTGTAACTGAATCGTCGTGTACTTGCCATTGGTGCTTTGGCGTTCGTCCACACGGTCATGATTGATCGTCGCGTGCTTCTTGACGATTTCGATGATCTTGTCTTTGTTGCCCACACCGGTATCGCTGATCACCTTAACCGGGTAGTCAACGTTGGGGAATTCGATCTTGGGTGCCTTTACTTCGGTATCGGTCATGGCGTAACGGCCTCGTAAGCGTAAGCCGTGGCGACGGCATGGCCCCGCGCCGGATCAGCGCGGGGCCACGCAGGTGCACACTATCAGTTGAACAAGCCGTAGAAGAATAGACGGATGCTATCCCACATGCGGCGGAAGATACCACCTTGGTCGACCGCGTCCAGAGCAATCAGATCAGCGCTGTGCACGACCTTGTCGTCCAGTTTCACTTCGACTTTACCAATCACGTCGCCCTTGGCGATCGGCGCGACCAGTTGCGGGTTCATGGTCATGCTGGCAGCGAGCTTTTTCAGCTGGCCTTTTGGCAGGGTCATGGTCAGGTCTTCAGCCAGGCCGGCTTTGACCTGGTTGGTGGTGCCCTTCCAGACTGGAGCCTGAGCCAGCTCGGCGCCTTTCTGATAGAAGGTCTGGGTTTCGAAGAAGCGGAAACCGTAGGTCAGCAGCTTCTGGGTTTCAGCGGCGCGAGCGCTCTCGCTGTTGGTGCCGAATACCACGGCGATCAGGCGCATGCCATCACGTACCGCCGAGGACACCATGCAATAGCCGGCTTCTTCGGTGTGGCCGGTTTTCAGACCGTCAACGGTCTTGTCACGCCACAGCAGCAGGTTGCGGTTGGGTTGCTTGATGCCGTTCCAGAAGAACTCTTTCTGCGAGTAGATCGCATAGTGAGCCGGATCTTCGTGGATGATCGCGCGTGCCAGAATGGCCATGTCGTGAGCCGTGGAATAGTGCTCAGGGTTTGGCAGACCGGTCGGGTTCATGAAGTGACTGTTGTTCATGCCCAGGTCGGCAACAGTCTTGTTCATGAGGTCGGCGAATGCGTCTTCGCTGCCGGCGATATGCTCGGAGAGCGCGACGCTGGCGTCGTTGCCCGACTGGATGATGATGCCGTGCAGCAGGTCGCTGACCGTGACCTGCGAACCAACCTTGATGAACATCCGCGAACCGCCGGTACGCCAGGCGTTTTCACTGACGGTGACCGGATCGTTTTCGCCGATCTGGCCGCGACGGATTTCCAGGGTCGCAATGTACGCTGTCATCAGCTTGGTCAGGCTGGCTGGCGGCAGACGCTGGTCACCGTTGTTCTCGACCAGCACGTTGCCGCTGCTGGCATCCATGAGCACATAGGATTTAGCCGCCAGTTGTGGTGGCGACGGCATCATCTCGACCGCAAAAGCGGCGGGCGAGAGGAGCAGCGGGACTAGCAGGCACAGGCGTTTGGCAAAGGTGGTGATGTTCATCCGTCTCTCGAAATCGCTAATGGAAACTGCCCTACGGGCAAAACTAATCAGACAACCTGCAAGGCACGAAGCCTGCGGGTTATCGCGTGTTCAGTTGCTCACTCTCTAACCCTTGCCGGGCTTTTATTGTTCGACGAGCCAACAACTCAGGTTCACCCCCCAAACCGCAAGTGAACCTTGAATCAGGAATTGCTTATTCAGCCGTCACCAGGCTCGGCGAACCGAGATTGGCCAGGCGCACGCTGTTTTGCACTTGCGTGATTTCACCCTGCGAGCCGATTGGCCCCAGGCGAACCCGATGCAGTGTCTGTTGGTTGCGCACGATCGAGCTGATGAACACCGGAGCGCTCACCATCCCGCTCAACTTCGATCTCAGGAGTTCTGCAGCGTCCGGGTTGGCGAACGCGCCCACCTGCAGATACTGGCCAGAGGCTGGTACAGAAGCGTTTTTTTTTGCATCGATCTGCACCGGCACAACGGCCGCGGCATGTTGCTGCGGCGGTGGCGTCCATTGCTCGACGGTGCCGGCCGACGCGGTAATCACCGGTGCGCTATTTTGCGCGACTTGCGGCTCATTGAGCATCAACGGTGCGGGTCGGCCTTTTGCCGCCCACCACTCTTGCGGGTCGATGCCTTCAACCTTGACCCGCGCAGTGCCAATCTCGGCATACCCGAGTTTCTTCGCCGCGGCGTAGGACAAGTCGATGATGCGGTCCGAATAGAACGGCCCACGGTCGTTGACCCGCAGGATCACGCTCTTGTTGTTGTCCAGGTTGGTCACCCGAACGTAGCTGGGCAACGGCAGGGTCTTGTGCGCGGCACTCATGCCGTACAGGTCATACACTTCGCCGTTGGCAGTGTTCTGCCCGTGAAACTTGGTGCCATACCAGGACGCCGTGCCCGAAGCGACATAACGCTTGGATTCGGCCAGCGGAAAGTAGGTCTTGCCCAGCACGGTATACGGGTTGGCCTTGTACGGGCCGGTGTGCAGGGTCGGCGTAGCGTCGGGAATCCGCGAAATATCCACATCCCACCACGGCGCACCGTCTTTGTGGGCACGGTTGATATCCAGGCCTGGTGTCGCGCGTACCGCGGTCGAGTATTTCTGTTGCGGTGCACGACTGGTCGAACAGCTGACCACGAGCAACGACAACGCGGCGAAAGCCACCAGCTTCAGGGGTTTGCGGATTGGCGATGCCAGCATTACTTGACGCCCCGTGCTTGGACCAGCATTTCAGACAACTGATGTACGGCCATGGCGTACATCACGCTGCGGTTATAACGCGTAATCGCGTAAAAATTCTTCAGGCCCATCCAGTATTCAGGGCCATTGTCGCCTTCCAGCCTGAAAGCCGTGACCGGCATATCATCGCGCAGCGCATCATGACTCGACCAGCCCAACGCCCGCAACTCCCCGACGGTTTTCGTCGGTTCGATGCCGGTGGTCAAGCCGTCGTCGACCTGATCGCCGCGCACATCGGCGCGGCTGACCACCGGTTCGCCCGCTTCCCAGCCGTGACGCTTGAAATAGCTGGCAACGCTGCCAATGGCATCGTCCGGGTTGGTCCATATATTGATGTGGCCATCACCGTCGAAATCCACCGCATAGGCGCGAAAGCTACTCGGCATGAACTGCGGCAAGCCCATGGCGCCGGCGTACGAGCCTTTAAGCGTCAGCGGGTCGACCTGCTCTTCACGTGCCAGCAGCAGGAACTCACGCAATTCCTTGCGAAAGAATTCTGCACGTGGAGGGTAGTCGAAACTGAGGGTCGACAACGCGTCGATCACCCGATAATTACCGGTATTTCGGCCGAAAAAGGTTTCAACGCCGATGATCGAGACGATCACCTGCGCTGGAACGCCGTATTCCCGCTCGGCGCGAGCCAGCGCCGCTTCGTGCTGGCGCCAGAAATCCACGCCCCGGGCGATCCGCGCGTCGGTCAGGAACATCGGGCGATATTCCTTCCATTGCTTGACCCGCTCGGCCGGTCGGGAGATCGCGTCGAGAATCGATTGCTTGCGCTCGGCCTCGCGGAACACGCCCATCAGCTGTTCACCGGCAAAACCATAGTCGCGGGTCATTTCACCGACGAATTCGGCCACTTGGGGCGAGCCTTCATAATCGCCGGCCAGCGCTTCCTGCGCTGCACCAAGGATGCTTACCAGGCCGACCCACGGAGCGTATCGGGTCGCCCAGCCACGCATTACTTGCATTGAAATCTTCACCTTATTCAAACCTGTGCGATCCACTTACGATGGGTATGGATCGACATCAAAACCCCAAACGCTGACAGCAGCGTCACCAGCGAAGTTCCGCCGTAGCTAATGAACGGCAACGGCACCCCCACCACCGGCAACAGGCCACTGACCATACCGATGTTGACGAAAACATAAACAAAAAACGTCATGGTCAGGCTGCCGGCGAGCAATTTGCCGAACAGTGTCTGCGCCTGGGCAGTAATCACCAGCCCGCGGCCAATCAACAGCAGGTAAATCAGCAGCAAGGCGCAAATGCCCACCAGACCGAACTCTTCGCCCATCACCGCAATGATGAAGTCGGTATGGCTTTCCGGCAGAAAGTCCAGGTGCGACTGAGTGCCCAGCAGCCAGCCTTTGCCGAACACGCCGCCGGAACCGATGGCGGCCTTGGACTGAATGATGTTCCAGCCGGTGCCGAGCGGATCGCTCTCCGGGTCGAGGAAGGTCAAAATCCGCTGCTTCTGGTAGTCATGCATGATGAAGAACCACATGCCGACCGCCACTGGTACGGCTGCTGCGACCACACTGAGGATCCAGCGCCAGCGCAGGCCACCCATGAACAGCACGAAAGCCCCACCCGCGAGGATCAGCAGCGACGTGCCGAGGTCCGGCTGACGCACGATCAGGATGAACGGCAAGCCGATCAGGAACAGGCTGACCCCGACATGCTTGAGTTGCGGCGGCAACGTGCGCTTGGACAGGTACCAGGCAATCGTTGCCGGCATCAGGATCTTCATGAATTCCGAGGGCTGGAAGCGGATCACCCCGGGAATGTTGATCCAGCGCGTCGCGCCCATGGCGTTGTGGCCCATCACGTCCACCACCACCAGCAAGATCACCCCGATCACATAGCCCAGCGGCACCCAACGCGCCATGAAACGCGGTTCGAACTGGGCGATGACGATCATCGACACCAGGCCGATCCCGAACGACGTCGCTTGTTTGGCCAGCAGGTCCCAGCTCTTGCCACTGGCCGAATACAGCACGAACAGGCTGCCGGCCGCGAGGATCAGCAGCAGGATCAGCAAGGGGCCGTCGATGTGCAGGCGTTGCAACAGCGTCGCGCGGCGACGCATCACATCCTCACTGGAGAGGATGCGATCAAAATTACTCTTCACGGGCCGTAGCCTCCGCGCTGATAGGGCTGTCGTACTCGGGCTTGAGTCGGCCATCCGGGCCCAGGAGCCAGGCATCCATGACCTGCCGCACCACTGGCGCCGCGACACCGGAACCGGACTCACCGTTCTCGACCATCACCGCCACGGTGATTTTCGGGTTGTCGGCCGGCGCAAAGCCGACGAACAGGGCGTGGTCGCGGTGACGTTCCTGAACCTTGGAGCGGTCGTACTTCTCGCCCTGTTTGATCGCGACCACCTGGGCGGTACCCGACTTGCCGGCGATCCGGTATTGCGAGCCGATTGCCGCTTTACGTGCGGTACCGCGGGCACCGTGCATCACTTGCTGCATGCCGTGGTTGACCTTGGTCCAGTCCGACGAGTCACGCAGAACGATGTCCGGCATCGGGTTCGGGTCCTGCGGCTTCTGGCCTTCGATGGTTTTCGCCAGGTGCGGACGGTTCCACTTGCCCTTGTTGGCGACCAGCGCCGTGGCCTGGGCCAACTGCAACGGGGTGGACTGCATGTAGCCCTGGCCGATCCCCAGAATCAGCGTTTCACCCGGGAACCACGCCTGACGTCGGGTCGCGCGTTTCCATTCGCGGGACGGCATCAGCCCCGGAGACTCTTCGAACATGTCCAGCGAGACCTTCTGGCCGATGCCGAACTTGCCCATATAGGCCGCCAACCGATCGATCCCCAGCTTGTGCGCCAGGTCATAGAAGTAGGTGTCGTTGGAGCGCATGATCGCCGTGTCCAGATCCACATAGCCGTCGCCGGTGCGGTTCCAGTTACGGTATTTGTGATCGTAGTTGGGCAGCATGTAGTAACCCGGGTCGAAAACACGGGTCGAGGCTGTCACGACGCCAGAATCCAGCCCGGCAATCGCCACGGCCGGCTTGATGGTCGAACCTGGCGGGTACAGACCGCGCAGCACGCGGTTGAACAGTGGCCGGTCGATCGAGTCACGCAACTCGGCGTAGGCCTTGAAGCTGATGCCGGTCACGAACAGGTTCGGGTCAAAACTCGGCTGGCTGACCATTGCCAGCACTTCGCCAGTGTTCGGGTCCAGCGCCACCACCGCACCACGGCGCCCGCCCAATGCGGCTTCCGCGGCTTCCTGCAATTTGATGTCCAGGCTCAGGACGATGTCCTTGCCGGGGATCGGATCGGTACGCTTGAGTACCCGCAGTACGCGCCCACGGGCGTTGGTCTCGACTTCTTCGTAACCGACCTGACCGTGCAACTCCGGCTCGTAGAAGCGCTCGATGCCGGTTTTGCCTATTTGATGGGTACCGCTGTAAGCCACCGGATCCAGAGTCTTCAGCTCTTTCTCGTTGATCCGCCCCATATACCCGACCGAGTGCGCAAAATGCGGCCCCTGCGGATAGTGACGTACCAGTTGCGCCACCACTTCGACGCCCGGCAGGCGGAACTGATTCACCGCGATCCGGGCGATCTGCTCTTCCGTCAGCTCAAACAGGATCGGCACCGGCTCAAACGGCCGGCGCCCCTGCTTCATGCGCTTTTCGAAGACCGCCCGATCTTCAGGCGTCAGTTGCAGCACCTCAACGATCACATCGAGCACTTGCTTCCAGTCGCCGGAGCGCTCGCGGGTCATGCTCAGACTGAAGCTGGGCCGGTTATCGGCCACCACCACGCCATTACGGTCATAGATCAGCCCGCGAGTCGGCGGAATCGGCTGCACATGGACGCGGTTGTTTTCCGACAGCGTCGAGTGGTACTCGTACTGAATCACTTGCAGGAAATACAGCCGCGCGATCAGTACGCCGATCAACGTGACCACCGCAATTGCCCCGAACACGACCCGGCCGCGCACCAGACGGGCGTCTTTCTCGTGGTCCTTGATGCGGATCGGCTGAGACATGGGGGCGCTGAACTACTTGTGGTAAGGGTGCCCGGACAACACTGTCCAGGCGCGATACAACTGTTCACCGATCAGAATCCGCACCAGCGGGTGCGGCAAGGTCAGGGGCGACAGCGACCAGCGCTGATCAGCCCGCGCGCAGACTTCCGGCGCCAGCCCTTCGGGGCCGCCAACCATGAAGTTCACCGTCCGCGAGTCCAGCCGCCAGCGATCCAGTTCGACCGCCAGTTGCTCGGTGCTCCAGGGTTTACCGTGAACTTCGAGGGTGACGATGCGCTCGTTCGGGCCGACCTTGGCCAGCATGGCTTCGCCTTCCTGGCGAATGAAGCGCGCCACGTCAGCGTTCTTGCCACGGGTGTTGAGCGGTATTTCCACCAGTTCCAGCGCCAACTCGGAAGGAAGACGCTTGGCATATTCATGCCAGCCTTCTTCCACCCACTTGGGCATGCGTGAACCGACGGCGATCAGACGCAGTCGCACAGCGAACCCTTATTGCTGGTCTTTGTTGAGCTTGGTGAAGTGCTCATGAGGGTTTTCCGGGCTGTGATGCGCGGCGCTGGCCGAACGGCTTTGCTCGGCACCGGCCCACAGGCGCTCCAGGTCATAGAACTGGCGAGCCGAGGCGGTCATCATGTGCACGATGACATCGTCCATATCCAGCAGCACCCAGTCGCTGTCGCCCTTGCCTTCTTCACCCAGCGGCTTGACGCCCTGAGCCTTGACCGCCTCGCGGACCTTATCCAGCATCGCGCCGATCTGACGGTTGGAAGTACCGGTTGCGATGATCATGAAGTCAGTGATGCTCTGCTTATCACGAACGTCGATCACCTGAATGTCCTGGGCCTTGACGTCTTCCAGGGCCGCTACGGCAACCTTGACCAGCTCTTCGCCGGCAAGTACGACGCCGGTATGAGCTTCTACTGGCAGCGGGGCGCTCTTGAACGTGCCCTTGCGCTTAACTTTGCTTACGTCTTTGTCAGTCATATAAAACTCGTTTTGCTCGTATGTTCGGGCGCTTCGATACACGCGTTCACGTGCCTTGAAGCGCGCCTTTTTCAGTTCGACGCACGGTAAAGTCCGTGCGCATCGATATAGGCCAGGACCGCGTCGGGCACCAGGAAACGTACCGACTTACCGCTGGCCAGCAGTTGACGGATCTGGGTGGCGGATACCGCGAGCGGCGTCTGCCAGACGAATGCAATCTGTCCGCTCGACCCTTTGAGGGCCAGCGGGTCGCTCACCGAGCGCGCTGCCAGCAGGTTGCGCAAGGCATCCGGCGGTTCGCTGTCGGCATCCGGGCGTTGCAGCACCAGGATGTGGCAATGCTGGAGCAACTCTTCCCAGCGGTGCCAAGTGGGCAGGCCGCAAAATGCGTCCCAGCCCAAAAGTAGAAACAACTGGTCATCAGCGGCGAGTTCCGCGCGCATCAGTTCCAGGGTGTCGATGGTGTAGGACGGTTTGTCGCGCTTGAGTTCGCGGTCATCCACCACCAACGGCGCCATACCGGCCACCGCGCGTTCGACCATCGCCAGACGGTCCTGCGCCGAAACCTGCGGCGTATCCCGATGGGGCGGCCTGGCGCTGGGCGTCAGGCGCAACTCATCGAGGGCCAGCGCTTCAGCGACTTCCAGCGCGCTGCGCAAATGACCGATGTGCACCGGATCGAAGGTCCCGCCCAGGACGCCAATGCGCCGCGGGCCGGTTTCGCTGGCGGTCACAACGGCGCTCTGGCCGAGATCGCCCAAGTCAGACCGGCTCCTGGCCGCGCAACTGGCCATCACCGACCACGATGTACTTCTCGCAGGTCAGACCTTCGAGGCCCACCGGGCCGCGGGCGTGCAGCTTATCAGTAGAAATGCCAATCTCGGCACCCAATCCGTATTCGAAGCCATCGGCAAAGCACGTCGGGGTGTTGATCATCACCGAGGCCGAATCGACTTCAGCCACGAAACGCCGGGCTTCGCCCTGGTGTTCGCTGACGATCGAGTCGGTGTGGTGCGAGCCGTAATGGTTGATGTGCTCGATTGCCTGGTCCAGGCCGTCGACCACCAGGATCGACAGGATCGGCGCCAGGTATTCGGTGCTCCAGTCTTCTTCAGTCGCAGCCACTGCGTCGATGATCGCCCGGGTGCGTTCGCAACCGCGCAGTTCGACGCCTTTTTCGCGGAACTGTTCAGCCATCGCCGGCAGGAATTCCTTGGCGACCGCTTGATCGACCAACAGGGTTTCCATCGCGCCGCAGATGCCGTAACGGTAAGTCTTGGCGTTGAATGCAATGCGCTGGGCTTTCGGCAACTCGGCGTGGGCACTGACATACACGTGGCAGATACCGTCCAGGTGCTTGATCACCGGCACGCGAGCGTCGCGGCTGACCCGTTCGATCAGGCCCTTGCCGCCGCGCGGTACGATCACGTCGACGTACTCGGGCATGGTGATCAACGCACCAACGGCAGCACGGTCGGTGGTTTCGACCACTTGCACCACAGCCGCCGGCAAACCGGCTTCATCCAGACCGCGCTGAATGCAGGCGGCGATCGCACGGTTGGAATGAATGGCTTCGGAACCACCGCGCAGGATGGTTGCGTTACCCGACTTCAGGCACAGGCTCGCGGCATCGATGGTCACGTTTGGCCGCGACTCATAGATGATCCCGACCACGCCCAGGGGCACGCGCATCTTGCCAACCTGAATACCCGACGGCCGGTAACTCATGTCGCGGATCGCGCCAACCGGATCGGGCAGCGCCGCCACCTGACGCAAGCCGACGATCATGCCGTCGATGCGTGCGGGGGTCAGGGCCAGACGCTCGAGCATGGCCGGCTCAAGCCCATTGGCCCGGCCTGCGGCCAGATCCAGCTCATTGGCGGCGGTCAACTCGGCGCGAGCGTTATCCAAAGCGTCGGCGGCAGCCAGCAGGGCGCGGTTTTTCTGCGCGGTACTGGCACGGCCGATCACGCGGGAAGCGTCGCGGGCAGCGCGACCCAAACGGGTCATGTAGTCAAGAACGGACTCAGTCATGGTCTCTGTGGTCTTGGCAAAGAGGAAAGCGGCAGATTATAGCTGTCGCGCGCTCCTACTAACAGCAGTGACGGGCGGATGGTCGAAATGGGCAGTGTTCAGCCTCGATTAAGTCCGCAGTTGTTATCATTCCGTCATATTTACCTGATCACTTCGGTCGCCATGCCTATTTTGACCCCAGCGAAATTGCCAAAAGCCCTGCCCGACAGCTTTTTCAACCGCGATGCTCAGCTGCTTGCCTGTGAATTGCTGGGTAAAGTGATCCGCCATCGTGTCGGTGACCTGTGGCTTTCGGCGCGGATTATCGAGACCGAAGCCTATTACTGCGAAGAAAAAGGCAGCCACGCCTCGCTTGGCTACACAGAAAAGCGTAAGGCTTTGTTTCTGGATGGCGGCCACATCTATATGTACTACGCCCGTGGTGGCGATTCGCTGAACTTCAGCGCCCATGGGCCGGGCAATGCGGTGCTGATCAAATCGGCTTACCCGTGGGTCGATGAAATTTCCGGCCCGGCGAGCCTGGCGCAGATGCTGCTCAACAACCCCGACGCCAACGGCCGACCGCGCCCCTCGCAAAAGCTCTGCGCCGGCCAGACCTTGCTGTGCAAGGCACTGGGCTTGAAAGTACCAACCTGGGATGCCAAGCGCTTCGATCATGAAATACTGTTTGTCGAAGACGTCGGCGCACCTCCCCCGCATGTCATCCAGACCACACGCCTGGGCATTCCCCATGGCCGCGACGAACACCTGATGTACCGCTTCGTCGACGGTGCTTACGCACCCTACTGCACCCGGAACCCACTGCGACGCGGCCAGGTCGAAAACCGCGACTATTTCCTGCTTCCCTGAATGGCGCTGCAACTAGCAGCAAAAAAAATCCACTGTGGGAGCGAGCTTGCTCGCGATAGCGGACTGACAGCTGACACAGTTATCGACTGTCATGCCCCCATCGCGAGCAAGCTCGCTCCCACAGTTCATTTGATGATTTGATGGAGTTGTATGTATGGGCCCATGGCTCGATAGCCTGACCGTCTGGTTGACGGTCAACCCGCAATGGCTGGCGGTGGCGGTATTCATAGTGGCCTGCGTTGAGTGCCTGGCAATCGTCGGGCTGATCGTGCCCGGCATCGTGTTGCTGTTTGCCATCACGGTGCTGGCCGGCAGCGGCGCGCTGTCGCTGGGCGAAACGCTGCTGCTGGGCTTCCTTGGCGGCCTGTTCGGCGATCTGCTGTCGTATTTCCTGGGCAGGCACTTCCACCAGAACATTCGGCGCTTGCCAGGGTTACGTCACCATCCGGAATGGATCAGCGGCGCCGAAAACTATTTCCAGCGCTATGGCATCGCGAGCTTATTGGTCGGACGCTTTATCGGCCCTTTGCGCCCGATGCTGCCAATGGTAGCCGGGATGTTCGACATGCCCTTCGCGCGCTTTTTTGCGGTCAGCTTGCTGGCGGGCGCCGGCTGGTCGGTGGCCTACCTGCTACCGGGTTGGGCCACGGGCGCGGCGATTCGCCTGCCGCTGCCAGAAGGTTTCTGGCCTCAAGCCGGAGTGGTCGTCGGCAGTATCGCGGTATTGGTGGGCCTGAGCATCAACAGCAGCTTGCGCGGTCATCGCCAGGCTACTGCGCTGATCGCCGGCCTCAGCCTGGTGATACTCGGCGGGCTGTTCATCGGCTATCCGCACCTGAGCGCCTTCGACCAAGGCCTGATGACGCTGATTCAAGAACACCGCAGCCCGGCGCTGGATGAAATCGCGGTGATGTTCACCCTGATCGGCGAATTCAAAAACATGTTGGTGATCAGCGCGGCGCTGACGATCCTTCTGCTGGTCACGCGGCAATGGCGGCACATGATCTTCGCCGGCTGCACGCTACTGATCACCGCGCTGCTGAACACCGGAACCAAGAACCTGTTCGCCCGGATGCGCCCGGAAGTACTGACCGACCCACTGACCAGCTACAGCATGCCCAGTGGTCATGCGTCAGGTTCGTTTGCGTTGTTCCTGACGCTGGCGGTACTGGCCGGCCGAGGCCAGCCAACGCGCATGCGCCTGACCTGGTTGCTGCTCGGTTGCTTGCCGGCAGCGGCTATCGCCCTGTCGCGGGTTTATCTCGGCGCGCACTGGCCAACCGATATAACCGCCGGCGCGATGCTGGCGGCTTGCGTGTGCGCTGCCAGCCTGGCCGTGACCCAGCGCCAGATACCCTTGAGCCCTATGCCGGCCAAGGTCTGGTGGTCGGTGTTGCCGGTAATGCTGGCATTGTTCGGGTTCTTCGCGCTGTGGAATTTGCCTCACACACTGCTGCGATATGCCTACTGACAAGTGTCAGGCAAACAACTCACCCTGCAACTCATCCAGCAACGCCTGAATCGCATCCAGGCGTTGCTGCGGGTTGTCGAGTTGCAGCAGTTCGATCTTGTCCACTTCAGAAAACGGCAGCAGGTACGCCAATTGATTGGCCAATGACTGTTGCCCGGCCGCGTCGGTGCCCATGTTCAATGCTTCGACCATCGGGTGTTCGGCCAAGGCCTTGAGCAGTGCGACCAGGTCGGCGTCTTCGTCCTGTAGCGGTTGCTCCGGTTCGTCTTCCAGCCACTCGACGTCAGCGACGGTCAACTGATCGCGCTGAATCTCGGTGTGCAGTACGTGGAAACGCCGCCCGCCCTGCACCCGAATGCCCAGCAGACCATTATCCTGCTGCTTGAAATCGGTAATCAGCGCTTCGCATCCCACCAGCGCATAGCCTTGCGGGGCAATGCCGACTTCTTCGCCGTCGAGAATGCACACCACGCCGAAGCCGGTCCCCTGCTTCATGCAGCGGCTGATCATGTCCAGATAGCGCGCTTCAAAAATCTGCAAGTCGAGGATGCAGCCAGGAAACAGCACCGTGTTCAGCGGAAAAAGCGGCAAGCTCATAGACATTTCCTTACACCACCATCGACACCGCCAACGGCAGGAAAACCGCCGTGGCCACGCCCATCAGACTCATCGCCAGCGCCGCGAAGGCGCCGCACTCTTCACTTTCCTGCATCGCCACCGCCGTCCCGACCGCGTGGGCGGTCATACCCAGCGCCATGCCGCGGGCTTCAGGGCTGTGCACACCGAGCCGGTTCAACAGGCTCGGGCCGAAAATCGCGCCAATCACCCCGGTGATCAACACGAACACCGCCGCCAGCGCCGCCACTCCGCCAATCTGCTCGGCCACCAGCATGGCAATCGGCGAGGTGACCGATTTGGGCGCCATGGTCATCAGGATCATGTGCTCGGCGCCAAACCACCAACCCAGCAGCACGCCCATGCCGGTGGCAACCACACCACCTATCACCAGCGTAGTAAATATCGGCCAGAACAGCTGTCGAATCCGCCGCAGGTTCAGGTAGAGCGGCACCGCCAGTGCAACGGTCGCCGGCCCCAGCAGAATGCTGAGGATCTCGGTGCTTTTGCGGTATTCGGTATATGTCAGCCCACAGGCGAGCAACACGCCGATCACCAGCAGCATCGATACCAGCACCGGCTGCAGGAAGATCCAGCGGGTTTTCTCGAACGCCGCCAGCACCAGTTGATAGGCGCCCAACGTAACGCCGATACCGAACAACGGGTGATGAACCACTGCCGCCAGCGCTCCCTGCCAGTCGAAGATCATTACGACTCCTCCGAACGAACAGCGTGGCGCTTGACCAGCCGCTGCATCAAGACCCCGGCGAACGCCATGGACAGCAGCAGCGACAACACCAGTGCACCAACGATGGCCCAGAAGTCCGCCGCGATATCGGCGGCGTACACCATCACGCCCACCGCTGGCGGCACCAGCAGCAACGGCAAATAACGCAGCAGGCTGCCGGCGGCCAGGCTCAGGGGCTCAGCCACTTCGCCACGAATGACCAGGAACCCCAGCAGCAACAGCAGGCCGATAATCGGCCCCGGCAGCACCGGCAATAACAAATGGTTGAGGGCCGTGCCGAGCAATTGAAACAGCACCAGCCAGGTCAGGCCGCGTAGCAACATCCGTCATCTCCAGCAAAACTCGTCCCCACAAGCGGGCCGGACATTATAAGCATGGCACTCGCTATGCATGGGTATTCGCCAAAGGTATGGATGCTTGACCGGACCAAATCGCCATGATGATCTAAGGTGGTTGTTCAGGGGCCAAATCCCCACCCGAAAAAACTATAAAACCGATGAACCCAAGGAGAGTCTCAATGCCCTATGTTCCCGTTGCAGAGCTCAAAGATTATGTCGGCAAGGAACTCGGACGTTCCGAATGGCTCACGATCGATCAGGACCGCATCAACCTGTTCGCTGAAGCTACAGGCGATTATCAGTTCATCCACGTTGACCCGGTAAAAGCCGCACAAACCCCGTTTGGCAGCACGATCGCCCACGGTTTCCTGTCGCTGTCGCTGATCCCGAAACTGATGGAAGACATCCTGGTCCTGCCACAAGGCGTGAAGATGGTCGTCAACTACGGCCTGGACAGCGTGCGCTTCATTCAACCGGTGAAGGTCGACTCCAGAGTCCGGCTCAAGGTCGAACTGAGCGACGTCACCGAAAAGAAACCCGGCCAATGGCTGCTCAAGGCCACCGCCACGCTGGAAATCGAAGGCCAGGAAAAACCGGCGTACATCGCTGAACCGTTGTCGCTGGCGTTCGTGTAACCCTCACCCGATGCGAAACGAACCGACCGCGTAAAAACGTAGCGAGCGAAGGAAAGACAAGGCGAAAAAAGGTGAGGACGCGGAGTTTACGTGCTGTAAATGAGCAGTCCGAACCTTTTTTTCAACGCAGTATTTCCGAGCGCAGTAGTTTTTACGCGGTCGGAGCCCTACGCTGTTTCGCACAGCTCTATATATCAGACACATAGCTGCGGCATACTCCCTCGCCTAATTGCCCGGATCCCGCTATGCGCTCACTTGCACCCCTTGCCCTGACCCTGTTGCTCACCGCGTGTGGTGACGGCGAATCGCTGTTGCCGCCTGACGCACGCCTGCCCGATGGCGGCCGCTATCGGGGTGATCTGGTCAATGGGTTGCTGCAAGGCCAGGGCCGGATCGACTACCCGAACGGCAGCTGGTACGCCGGTCAGTTCGACAAGGGCCAGTGGCACGGTCAGGGCGAATGGCACGGCAGCAACGGCGAGGTTTACCGCGGGGAATTCCAGCAGGGGCTGTTCCATGGTCAGGGCACGCTGACCACCAACGGCAGCAGCTACACCGGCGGCTTCAAACTCGGGCGGCGCGACGGTGAAGGCACCCTCAAAGAAGACGGCATGACCTACCGTGGCGAGTTCAAGGCTGATCAGTATTCCGGCCTCGGCCGCCTCGAACTTGACGACGGCAGCCAGTATCAGGGCCAGTTCGCCAACGGCAAACCCAACGGTGAAGGCCAGCGCGGCGATGCCAGCGGCAACCAGTTCACCGGTACTTTTGTCGACGGTCAGCTGGAAGGCAACGGCACCTTCAGCAGTGCCGAGGGCGACAGCTACGTTGGTGGTTTCAAACAGAATCAGCTGGATGGCAAAGGTCGCTACGAGAACGCCGACGGCGACGTGTGGGTCGGCCAGTTCAAGGAAGGCGCGCTGAACGGAAAAGGCGAATTGATCGGCGCCGACAACAGCCACTACATCGGCCAATTCAGTGATTGGCGTTTCACCGGTCAAGGCCGCTTGAACCTGGCGGACGGCAGCTTCTACATCGGCGAGTTCAATAACGACAGCTATCAAGGGCACGGCACGCTGGTGCTGACGGATGGCACCGTGCAAAGCGGCGACTGGATCAATGGCCAGCGTGTACGCGATGCCAATGGCAAGTTGCTGCCGGACACCCTCGAGCTGGGGTTGCTGGCGCAAGGGCGTCTGCTCGACGACGCGCTGGCCAATGTGCCCGCCTCGACCCCGGCGATCGAGCTGTACACCCTGACCGTGGGCGGCGACGGCAAGCAGAGTGTGTTCCTGCGCGAGTCCGATTACGTCAGCAACATGCTCGCCAGCCGCTTCGGCGCCTATGGCCAGATCCGCCTGGTCAACCATCGAGACCATCTCGGCGACCGGCCGATGGCCACGCGCGAGAACCTGCGCCGCGCCGCCCTGACCCTGGCCGAACGCAGCGGGCCGGAAGACCTGGTGTTCATCTACCTGACCAGTCACGGCACCCAGGAACACGAACTGGTGCTCGATCAACCGCGCATGGAACTGGCCGACTTGCCGGCTGACGAATTGGCCGCCGTCCTCGCGCCGCTGAAAAACCGCGACAAGATCATCGTTATTTCAGCCTGCTACTCCGGCGGTTTCATCCCGGCACTCAAAGACGAACGCACACTGATCATGACCGCCTCGCGCGCTGACCGCGTGTCGTTCGGTTGCTCGGAAGAGGCAGACTTCACTTACTTCGGCGACGCCTTGTTCGTTCAGGCACTGAACCAGACCGACGATCTGGAGCAGGCATTCAAACTGGCCAAGGCCACGGTCGCCGAGCGTGAACTGGCAGACAGCTTCGAGGCCTCCGAACCACAGATCTGGGCGCCAAAAGGGGTGTTGGCGCATTGGCAATTACTGCGCAAGCAACAAGCACGCAAGGCACTGCAAAGTGCTGCATTAACCAGCAAGGAAGCAAAGAGCAACTAAGCTGAAACAGTATCAAGGGGGAAACATTATGTACTTGACGCCTCAGCATGTATTGCTCGCTGGAGCCACCGGCCTGGTCGGTGAACACTTACTCGATCGGCTGCTCAACGAGCCGACCATCAGCCGCGTACTGGCACCGTCACGCCGACCACTGGCTGAACATCCTCACCTGGAAAACCCGGTTGGCGATCCGGCGGTGCTTCTCCCCCAACTCAGTGGCCGCGTCGACATTGCCTACTGCTGCCTGGGCACGACGATCAAACAGGCCGGCTCCGAACAAGCCTTTCGCGCAGTCGATCTGGACCTGGTGGTGGCGTTCGCCAAACGTGCACGGGAAATGGGCGCACGACACATGATCGTAATCAGCGCCCTGGGGGCCGATCGCAGATCCTCGGTTTTCTACAACCGGGTCAAGGGCGAGATGGAATACGCATTGCGCGCACAGAACTGGCCGCAACTGACCATCTGCCGGCCTTCCCTGCTACTGGGTGATCGGGTTGAACCGCGACTCGCCGAACAACTGGCAGGCCCGCTGTCCAAACTGATTCCCGGCAAATACCACGGCATCGAAGCCTGCCAACTGGCCCGCGCGATGTGGCGGCTGGCGCTGGAAGAACAGGATGGCCTGCGGATTGTCGAGTCCGACGAATTACGCAAACTCGGCAAATAGATCGGCGGTGACCGGGCGTCCGTCATCGCGAGCAAGCTCGCTCCCACACTTGATCGGCGCCAATCACATAATTTTCATTCACTGAAGATCTAATGTGGGAGCGAGCTTGCTCGCGATAGAGCGCGGCAGCGCTCTGCTACAACCCGCCAGTCGCTTGAAACCCAACCCCTAACACCGTCAACACCGACAGCGGCAACAGCAGCGTGTCGAGTAGCGCGCTGGCCGGCAGGTCGATTCCGGGGTAGCTCGGTGCTTCGGCGCCAAAATGATCCTTGGCGCAGCAACCGCCGTCCAGCGCGTACAGGTCAAGGCGCATCCCCGAGTACACCACTGGCGCGCCAGGCTTGGCCGCGTCCAATGTACGCGCGGTGGCGCAGCCGCCCAATTGCAGGGCGAGCAGCAGACTCAATAGCTTATTCATCGCTGCTCATATGGTGCTCGCCCCAACGCGGCAGCATGTCTTGCGGGATGTTCAACAGATTGAGAATCCGCGCCACGACAAAGTCCACCAGATCATCGATGGTCTGCGGCTGGTGATAGAAACCCGGCGAGGCCGGCAGTATGGTCACGCCCATGTTCGACAGCTTGAGCATGTTTTCCAGGTGAATACTGGAATACGGCGCCTCGCGTGGCACCAGAATCAACTGCCGACGCTCTTTCAAGGTCACGTCGGCGGCGCGCTCGATCAGGTTGTTGCAGGCGCCTGTGGCAATTGCCGACAAGGTCCCGGTCGAGCACGGCACCACCACCATCGCAGCCGGCGAACCGGAGCCCGAAGCCACGGGCGACATCCAGTCTTCCTTGCCATACACCCGAATCTGTCCAGCAGCCGCGCCGGTGTATTCGGTGAGGAAGGCCTGCATCATCTGCGGTTTCGGCGGCAGCGTAACGTCGGTCTCGGTCGCCATCACCAGTTGCGCCGCCTTGGAGATCAGGAAGTGCACCTCGCGGTCTTCGCGCACCAGACAATCGAGCAGGCGCAAACCGTACTGGGCGCCGGAAGCGCCGGTCATGGCCAGCGTGATGCGATCCGGACCATTACTCATTTAAGCGCCTCGGCCAATTTGCCATGCAGGCCGCCGAAGCCGCCGTTGCTCATGATCACCACGTGGGTGCCCGGTTTGGCCTGGCTCTTCACTTGCTCGATAATCCCATCCAGCGAGTCGCAGACCATCGACGGCACGGTGCACAGCGCAGCAACAGCGGGCAAGTCCCAGCCGAGGTTGGCCGGTGCATACCAGATCACCTGATCGGCATCGACCACGCTTTCCGGCAAACCGTCCCGGTGCGCGCCGAGCTTCATCGAGTTGGAACGCGGTTCGATGATCGCAATCAACGGTGCGTCGCCGATGCGTTTGCGCAGACCGTCAAGGGTGGTCGCAATGGCGGTCGGATGGTGAGCGAAGTCGTCGTAGATGGTGACGCCGTGAACTTCAGCGACTTTTTCCATGCGCCGCTTGACGCTCTTGAACGCGCTCAACGCCGCAATGCCCATACTCGGAACCACGCCCACATGCCGCGCAGCCGCCAGAGTGGCCAAGGCGTTGGCAACGTTGTGCTGGCCGGTCATGTCCCACTCGACCACGCCTTGGGCGACGCCTTCGAACATCACTTCAAACTTCGAGCCGTCTTCGCTGAGCAACTTGACCTGCCACTGCCCGCCGGCGCCGGTGGTTTGCACCGGGGTCCAGCAACCCATTTCGATCACGCGCTGCAACGCAGGTTCGGTGGTCGGATGGATCACCAGGCCTTCACTCGGGATGGTCCGCACCAAGTGGTGGAACTGTCGCTCGATGGCCGGCAGATCGGGGAAGATATCGGCGTGATCGAACTCAAGGTTATTGAGGATCGCGGTACGCGGACGGTAGTGAACGAATTTCGAACGCTTGTCGAAGAAGGCGCTGTCGTATTCATCGGCTTCGATCACGAAGAACGGCGTATCACCCAGACGCGCCGACACCGAGAAGTTCTGCGGCACGCCGCCAATCAAAAAGCCCGGGCTCATGCCGGCGTGCTCCAGCACCCAGGCGAGCATGCTGCTGGTAGTGGTTTTACCGTGAGTGCCGGCCACCGCCAGTACCCAGCGACCTTGCAGCACGTGGTCGGCCAGCCATTGTGGACCGGAGACGTACGGCAGGCCTTTGTTCAAGACGTATTCGACCGCCGGGTTACCGCGCGACATCGCATTGCCGATCACCACCAGATCCGGGGCAGGATCAAGTTGGGCGGGATCATAGCCTTGCGTCAGCTCGATGCCCTGCGCCTGCAACTGAGTGCTCATCGGCGGGTAGACGTTGGCATCAGAGCCCGTCACATGATGGCCCAGCTCTTTGGCCAGGACCGCCATCGAACCCATGAAAGTGCCGCAAATACCCAGAATATGAATGTGCATAGTCAACCTCGTAAAACATCGAGGCAGGTTAGCGTAGAGGGCCGAAAATCGCACTCTTTAGGTGATGGGCTGGCTTTACTGATCGTTCCCACGCTCTGCGTGGGAATGCCTCAATGGACGCTCTGCGTCCGATTTTGGGACGCAGAGCGTCCCGGGCTGCATTCCCACGCGGAGCGTGGGAACGATCAGTTACCGGGCAATCCCGTGTTTACGCAGTTTTCTATAGAGGGTGTTGCGGCTGACCCCCAGTTGTTCAGCGGTATGGGTCATGTGCCAACGCTGCTGCTCCAGGGCATTGAGCAACGCCAGGCGTTCGGCATCGTCCAGTGGATATTCGGACACCTCTTGCGCCTGCGCCAACACTGGAGCCGGCCGGGCCTGGCGAATCATCACCGGCAAATCCTCAACCCCGATCCGCCCGCCATCGCACAATGCCGCCAGGGTCCGCAGCACATTGCGCAATTGCCGCACGTTACCCGGCCAGGCGAAGTCGAGCAGCGCCTGTCGCGCCGCAGCGTCAATCAGTACCGCCTCCCCGCCCGACTCTTCAGCCAGCAAAAAGTCCAGCAACTGGGATTTGTCGCTGCGCTCACGCAACGCCGGCAAAGCGATTTCCAGGCCATTAAGGCGGTAATACAAATCTTCTCGGAAACTGCCGTCCTGCACCCGCTCAAGCAAATTACGGTGAGTGGCACTGATGATCCGCACGTTGACCGGCAGCGGCTCGCCACCGATGGGTACCACCTGCCGATCTTCCAGCACCCTTAATAGTCGGGTTTGCAGCGCCAGCGGCATGTCACCGATTTCATCAAGGAACAGCGTGCCGCCATCGGCCTGCTGCAACTTGCCGCGCATGCCCTCTTTGCGTGCGCCAGTGAAACTGCCGCCGCGATAACCGAACAGTTCGCTCTCGATCAAGCTTTCCGGGATCGCCGCACAGTTGAGCGCGACGAAGGCTTTTTCCGCACGCTGACTGGCCTGATGCACGGCCTTGGCGAAGGCCTCCTTACCTGAGCCGGTTTCACCGTTGATCAGCAGCGGCACATCACGCTCAAAGACCCGCAAGGCTTTACGAAAATCAGTCTGCAGCCCTTCATCCCCCAGGCAAATGCCCGAAAATGCCGGGCGCTCGGCAATGACCGGCGGTTGCAGCACCGGGGTCGGGATGCTGCGGGGCTGGCCGCGCAGCAGCGCAAACAGCACCCGCCCGTCGCGGGTGCGCAATGGCCAACTGGCGCTGGCATTGACGCTCGCGCGCCCCAGCAGTTCGTCCAGCGAGCAATCGAAAAACGCCTCGACCGGCTGACCCAGCAATCCGCCACGAATATGCCCCAGCAGGTTCAACGCGCTCTGATTGACCGCGCTGATCCGCCCTTCGCCGTCGAACGCCAGCAGCCCTTCGCTGAACAGCCCGACCGACTCGGCCTGCAAGTGAAAGCGCAGCAGCCATTGATTGTCGAAGTAACGCAGGAAGTAGCAGCTCTCGATCATCTTCGCCGAGAGGTTGACCAGCGCCATGGTGTGGAACTGGCTCTGACGCGAGACATCGTGGCGCGCCGACGAAACGTCGAGCACCGCCAGCAGTTCGCCGTGCGGGTCGAACACCGGGCTCGCGGAACAGGTCAGCCCTGTATGACGTCCCCGAAAATGCTCATCCTGGTGGATGGTCAGCGACTGCCGCTCCACCAGGCAGGTGCCGATGCCATTGGTGCCTTCGCAGGCTTCGCTCCAGTCGGCGCCAAGCCAGAGCCCTGCGCGTTCGAAAATCTTCCGTTCGGCAGGCGCGGTGACACAGTTGAGGATCACCCCGCGGGCGTCGGTCAACAGCACGGCGTGGCCGGCACCGGAGAGTTGTTGATGCAGGCTGGTCATTTCACCGCCGGCAATCTGCAGCACTTGCTGCAAGCGCTCGCGACTCTCCAGCACACGACCGTGCTCAAGCACCGTCGGCGCCATGGTCAGGGCCGGGTCGAGGTGATAATCCTCAAGACAACGCAGCCAGGAACGGGCGATGGACGGATCGCTACCCGGACCGTGCAAATGCGATTTGCCTTGGGTCACGGTCAAGACTTGCTGGGCATGGCGACTCAAATGGTTGCTGTGCATTTCTTATTATTCTCCCCGTAGGGCCTGGCTCGTTCCCGTAGCAGCTGCCGCAGGCTGCGTCCGGCCGCGAAGCGGTCGTAAATCTGAATCCCGCTTCTAACTGAACAACCGCGACCAACCAGATTGCGAGCGCTTCGCCCTCGAACGCAGCCTCCGGCAGCTGCTACAAAAGCAAAGCGAAGCAATCGCGTGAGGCCGAGCATCCTCCAGCGCCGCGAGTATTGCAATGCTGGCTTGACCACCAAGTCACGGGCTGTGCCACAAGCGGTACAAACTGTCACAAGGCCTGTACCGCATCCGTCACAGAACCCGAATCACCACCCCCTCGAAAAAACCATAAGCCCTTGATTTACCTGCCCCGCAAAGCACTGGCCCGACCTTTGCTCTACGCTTCTCAAGCGCTTACTGCGCGTACTCCCTTATAAGCACAAAAGCCAAGGAGATACTCACCATGCGTTACGCTCACCCAGGTACTGAAGGCGCTATCGTTTCGTTCAAGAGTAAATACGGCAACTACATCGGCGGCGAATTCGTCGCGCCTGTCAAAGGTCAGTACTTCACCAATACCTCTCCGGTCAACGGCCAACCAATTGCCGAATTCCCCCGTTCCACGGCCGAAGACATCGAAAAAGCCCTGGACGCTGCCCACGCAGCCGCCGATGCCTGGGGCAGCACTTCTGCTCAGGCGCGCTCGCTGGTGCTGCTGAAAATCGCCGACCGCATCGAACAGAACCTCGAAGTGCTGGCGATCACCGAAAGCTGGGACAACGGCAAAGCCGTACGCGAAACCCTCAACGCCGACATTCCGCTGGCCGCTGACCACTTCCGCTACTTCGCCGGTTGCCTGCGCGCTCAGGAAGGCAGTGCCGCGGAAATCGACGGCAACACCGTGGCTTATCACATTCACGAACCGCTGGGCGTGGTCGGGCAGATCATCCCGTGGAACTTCCCGATCCTGATGGCTGCCTGGAAACTTGCCCCGGCGCTGGCCGCCGGTAACTGCGTGGTGCTCAAGCCCGCCGAGCAAACCCCGCTGGGCATTACCGTGCTGCTGGAGCTGATCGGCGACCTGCTGCCGCCCGGCGTGCTGAACGTCGTGCAAGGTTTCGGCAAAGAAGCCGGTGAAGCCCTGGCCACCAGCAAACGCATTGCCAAAATTGCCTTTACCGGCTCGACGCCGGTCGGCTCGCACATCATGAAATGCGCTGCCGAAAACATCATTCCGTCCACCGTGGAACTGGGCGGCAAATCGCCGAACATCTTCTTCGCCGACATCATGCAAGCCGAACCGGCCTTCATCGAAAAAGCTGCCGAAGGCCTGGTACTGGCGTTCTTCAACCAGGGCGAAGTCTGCACCTGCCCGTCCCGCGCGCTGGTGCAAGAGTCGATCTACGACGACTTCATGAAAGTGGTGATGAAGAAAGTCCTGCAAATCAAACGTGGCGACCCGCTGGACACCGACACCATGGTCGGCGCCCAGGCGTCCGAGCAGCAATTCGACAAGATCCTTTCGTACCTGGAAATCGCTAAAGGCGAAGGTGCCGAGTTGCTGACCGGCGGCAAGGTGGAAAAACTCGAGGGCAATCTGGCAACCGGGTATTACATCCAGCCGACCCTGCTCAAGGGCACCAACAAAATGCGCGTGTTCCAGGAAGAAATCTTTGGCCCGGTGGTGAGCATCACCACCTTCAAGGACGAGGCCGAAGCCCTGGCGATTGCCAACGACACCGAGTTCGGCCTCGGCGCCGGTCTCTGGACCCGCGACATCAACCGCGCCTACCGCATGGGCCGGGCGATCAAGGCCGGTCGCGTCTGGACCAACTGCTATCACCTGTACCCGGCCCACGCTGCGTTCGGCGGTTACAAGAAGTCCGGCGTTGGTCGTGAAACCCACAAAATGATGCTCGACCACTACCAGCAAACCAAAAACCTGCTGGTGAGCTACGACATCAACCCGTTGGGCTTCTTCTAAAAACCGGGGGCGACGCTGATGTTTCGGCGTCGCCCTTCAAATGGCTATCGCGAGCAAGCTCGCTCCCACAGGGGTTTTGTGGTGAACCTACCTGCGTGGGCTGACGCAAGTCCACTGTGGGAGCGAGCTTGCTCGCGATGGCGTCCCAACTGACACACCGAATATTGCCCTGCCGCTCTGGCACGGGCTTTGCGTGCCCGCTCGACAGATTAACCGCTGCGTGAACAGCGTCGATCCACCCAAACCGCCACACCCGAAAGTCCAACAGATCGAACAATAAAAAACAGAGAGGACTTATGACTTCTTCAACAACGCTCAAACCCACACTCGGCACCTTGCACCTATGGGGCATTGCCGTCGGCCTGGTGATTTCCGGCGAATACTTCGGCTGGAGTTACGGCTGGGGCACCGCAGGCACCCTGGGGTTCCTCGTCACCGCGTTGATGGTGGCGACGATGTACACCTGCTTCATCTTCAGTTTCACCGAACTCACCACCGCGATTCCCCACGCTGGCGGGCCCTTTGCCTACAGCCGACGGGCCTTTGGTGAAAAAGGCGGCTTGATCGCCGGAATCGCCACGCTGATCGAATTCGTCTTTGCGCCACCGGCCATTGCGATGGCCATCGGCGCCTACCTGAACGTGCAATACCCGGATCTGGACCCGAAAATCGCCGCCGTCGGCGCCTACTTCGTGTTCATGGGCCTGAACATCCTCGGCGTCAGCATCGCCGCGACCTTCGAACTGGTGGTGACCGTTCTGGCGGTAGCCGAACTGCTGGTGTTCATGGGCGTGGTTGCACCGGGCTTCAGCTTCAGCAACTTCGTACTCAACGGCTGGTCCGGTTCCAATGAGTTCACCGTCGCCTCGATCCCCGGCATCTTTGCGGCGATCCCCTTTGCCATCTGGTTCTTCCTCGCCATCGAAGGCGCGGCCATGGCTGCCGAAGAAGCCAAGGACCCGAAACGCACCATTCCACGGGCCTACGTCAGCGGCATCCTGACCCTGGTGTTCCTGGCGATCGGCGTGATGGTGATGGCCGGTGGTGTGGGCGACTGGCGTCAACTGGCGAATATCAACGACCCGCTGCCTCAGGCAATGAAAGCTGTGGTCGGCAACAACTCCAGCTGGATGCACATGTTGGTGTGGATCGGCCTGTTCGGTCTGGTGGCAAGCTTCCACGGGATCATCCTCGGCTACTCGCGACAGTTCTTCGCCCTCGCTCGAGCCGGCTACCTGCCTCGCGGCCTGGCCAAGCTCTCGCGCTTCCAGACCCCGCACCGGGCGATTCTGGCCGGCGGCGTGATCGGCATCGCAGCGATCTACAGCGACGGGCTGGTCAACCTGCAAGGCATGACCCTGACTGCGGCGATGATCACCATGTCGGTGTTCGGCGCTATCGTGATGTACATCATCAGCATGCTCAGCCTGTTCAAACTGCGCAAAACCGAGCCGTTGCTGGAACGCACCTTCCGCGCCCCGGGTTATCCGATCGTGCCGGGGATTGCGCTGTTCCTGGCGGTGGTCTGCCTGGTGGCGATGGCCTGGTTCAATACCTTGATCGGGATGATTTTCCTCGGTTTCATGGTGGCCGGCTTCATCTACTTCCAATTGACCGCCAAACAGCGCTTCGACGCACCGGCGGACGCGATGCTTACGGGTATCTGAGTCGCACCGGCGCCGGGCAACTTTCCCGGCGCCTGCATTATTGAAGTGCACTGAGACCAGTGTGGGAGCGAGCTTGCTCGCGATAGCGGTCTGACATCCGGCACATGCGCTGAATGACACACCGTATTCGCGAGCAAGCTCGCTCCCACAAGGGGTCAGCGGTGTATTTGAGTCACTTACAGAATCAAGAGGACACCGCTCATGGCTGCATTTGCCCATACCGTCGGCGCCCGGACCTACCGCTTCGATGGCCTCAAGGAAGTCATGGCCAAGGCCAGCCCGGCGCGCTCCGGGGACTTCCTGGCCGGCGTCGCCGCCCTGAACGATGGCGAACGGGTCGCCGCGCAAATGACCTTGGCTGATATCCCGCTCAAGCATTTCCTGCAAGAAGTACTGATCCCTTACGAATCCGATGAAGTCACCCGGCTGATCATCGACACCCACGATGCCCATGCCTTTTCAACTGTCAGTCACCTGACCGTCGGCGGTTTTCGCGACTGGCTGCTCAGCGATGCGGCCGACGAGCAGAGCCTGCGGGCGTTAGCCCCCGGCCTGACCCCGGAAATGGCCGCCGCCGTGTCGAAGATCATGCGCGTGCAGGACCTGGTGCTGGTGGCACAGAAGATCCGCGTGGTGACCCAGTTTCGCGGCACCATGGGCCTGCGCGGGCGCCTGTCGACTCGCCTGCAGCCCAACCACCCCACCGACGAACCCGCCGGGATTGCCGCGAGCATTCTCGACGGCCTGCTGTATGGCAACGGCGACGCGATGATCGGCATCAACCCGGCCACCGACAGCATCGCTTCGATCTGCGCCATGCTGGAAATGCTCGACGCCGTCATCCAGCGCTACGAAATCCCGACCCAAGCCTGCGTGCTGACCCACGTCACCACCTCCATCGAGGCGATCAACCGTGGCGTGCCGCTGGACCTGGTGTTCCAGTCGATCGCCGGCACCGAAGCGGCCAACGCCAGTTTCGGCATCAGCCTGAGCGTGCTGCAGGAAGGGTATGAAGCAGGTTTGAGCCTCAATCGCGGTACGCTGGGGCAAAACCTGATGTATTTCGAAACCGGCCAGGGCAGCGCGCTCTCGGCCAACGCCCATCACGGCATCGACCAACAAACCTGCGAAACCCGCGCCTACGCCGTGGCACGGCACTTCAAGCCGTTTCTGGTGAACACCGTGGTCGGCTTCATCGGCCCGGAATACCTCTACAACGGCAAACAGATCATCCGCGCCGGCCTCGAAGACCACTTCTGCGGCAAGTTGCTTGGCGTGCCTATGGGCTGCGACATCTGCTACACCAACCACGCCGAAGCCGATCAGGACGACATGGACACCTTGCTGACGCTGCTCGGCGTGGCCGGGATCAACTTCATCATGGGCATCCCCGGTTCCGACGACATCATGCTCAACTACCAGACCACGTCGTTCCACGACGCGCTCTACGCGCGCCAGACCCTGGGCCTGAAACCGGCACCCGAGTTTGAGCGGTGGCTGGCACATATGGGCATTTTCACCCAAGGTGACGGCAAGGTGCAGTTCGGCAACAACCTGCCGCCGGCCTTCCGCCAGGCCATGGCGCAACTGGGATGAGTGATCTTCTGATGGATAAACCAACTGTCGACGCGCAAAACCCCTGGCTGGGCCTGCGCCGCCTGACCCCGGCACGCATCGCCCTGGGTCGTACCGGCACCAGCATGCCGACCGGCGCGCAACTGGATTTCCAGTACGCCCACGCCGAGGCCCGCGATGCCGTGCACCTGCCCTTCGACCATGCGGGGCTCAGCCAGCAACTGGCCGAGCGCGGGCGCGACAGTCTGCTGCTGCACAGCGCCGCCAGCGATCGCCACAGTTATCTGCAGCGGCCAGACCTGGGGCGCAAGCTGAGTGACCCGTCCGCGCAAAAACTGCGCGAACACGCGCTGGCCAACCCGGGCGGTGTTGATCTGGCGATCGTCGTGGCCGACGGCCTGTCAGCGCTGGCGGTGCATCGACATACCTTGCCGTTTCTGGCGCGCATGGAAGAACAGACTCACGCCGAAGGCTGGTCGTTGTCGCCGGTGATTCTGGTGGAACAGGGTCGCGTCGCCGTGGCTGACGAAATCGGTGAATTGCTGGACGCAAAAATGGTCGTGATCCTGATCGGCGAACGCCCTGGACTCAGCTCGCCAGACAGTCTCGGCTTGTATTTCACCTATAATCCAAAGGTCGGCCTGACGGACGCCTATCGCAACTGTATTTCCAATGTCCGCCTTGAAGGCTTGAGCTATGGCATGGCGGCACACCGTTTGCTGTACTTGATGCGCGAGGCCTGTCGACGGCAGCTGTCGGGGGTCAACCTGAAGGACGAAGCCCAGGTCCAGACTCTTGGGTCGAAAGATGACGCTGATATGAAAGGAAATTTCCTACTGAGTCCGCCGAATGCCTGATCCGTATTTGAATTGCGTTTTTGCTCCGCTTTCAGGCAGAGTCGACGAACGGCTGCCCGAGTAATGAAACGATTGCCGTCGTATCCACTGGAAACTGCCGCCCTATTTACTTGAAAGTTGAGGCTTAGCATGCGGATTACTCAAGCAACCCTCGAGCACCTGGACCTTCTGACGCCGCTGTTCGTCAAATACCGCGAGTTTTATGGCTCGCTGCCTTATCCAGACTCGTCCCGGGCCTTTCTGGAAAAGCGCCTGCGGCGCAAGGAGTCGGTGATCTATCTGGCCCTGCCCGATGATGACGACAACAAACTGCTGGGTTTTTGCCAGCTGTACCCAAGCTTTTCGTCCCTGTCGCTCAAGCGCGTGTGGATCCTCAACGATATCTACGTCGCCGAAGATGCCCGTCGCCAACTGGTTGCCGACAACCTGATGCGCACCGCAAAGAAAATGGCCAAGGAAACTCAGGCTGTGCGCATGCGCGTGTCGACCAGCAGCGACAACAAAATTGCGCAGAAAACCTACGAATCCATCGGTTTTCGCGAAGACACCGAGTTCAAGAACTACGTCTTGCCGATCAGCGAAGAGCTCTGAGCCAGAATCGGACACTGTGGGAGCGAGCTTGCTCGCGATTCAGGCGCCTCGGTGTATCAGTCATACCGAGCCGATGCTATCGCGAGCAGGCTCGCTCCCACAAAGTTCAGTACCGAACCACCGATCCGACTTGGAAATCCCTCGCTACAAACTCGACACGCTTTTCACTTTTCAGTCCGTATAATCACGAACCTTACGGGCTGTAAGAAAAACTCCACAGCCCTGTAGCCATTTTTCCAAAATATTCGCACAGGCCTGCCGAGTCGGGTCGTTACCACAGGTGCCCACCATGGATTTCAACCCGATCGACCTAATCCTGCATCTCGATGTTTACCTCGACTTGCTGGTGACCAACTACGGGCCATGGATCTACGCCATCCTGTTCATGGTGATTTTCTGCGAAACCGGCCTGGTGGTGATGCCTTTCCTGCCAGGCGATTCGTTGTTGTTCATCGCCGGCGCGGTAGCGGCCGGTGGCGGCATGGACCCGGTGCTGCTGGGCGGCTTGTTGATGCTGGCGGCGATTCTCGGTGACAGCACCAACTACCTTGTCGGGCGAACGGCCGGCGAAAAGTTGTTCAGCAATCCGAATTCGAAGATCTTCCGTCGCGATTACCTGCAACAAACCCATGACTTCTACGACAAGCATGGCGGCAAGACCGTGACCCTGGCGCGCTTCCTGCCGATCATCCGGACCTTCGCACCGTTCGTCGCCGGCGTGGGCAAAATGCCTTACCCGCGCTTCTTCGCTTTCAGCGTATTTGGCACCATCCTCTGGGTCGGCGGCCTGGTAACCCTGGGTTATTTCTTCGGTAACGTGCCGTTCATCAAGAAGAACCTGTCGTTGCTGGTGGTGGGCATCATCCTGCTGTCGCTGGTGCCGATGATCATTGGCGTGATCCGCAACCGCCTGGCCAACGCGAGCTCCAAAGCCGCGTCGCGCTGAGCGTCCATGTGGTTCCTCAACGCCTGGCGCCGCCGGCGCACGCTGGCCAAACACCCCGTTGCCGATGAAACCTGGCAGCGGGTGCGCCAACACCTGAGTTTTCTCGACGGCCTCAGCGAGGCCGAAGACCGCTGGCTGCGCGAAGCCGCCGTGCTCTTTCTGCAAGAAAAACACCTGACCTGCCTGCCCGGCGTCGAACTGCACCAGGAGCAGCGCCTGTTGCTCGCCGCGCAGGCACAATTGCCGTTGCTGCACCTGGGCGATCTGAACTGGTATCAGGGCTTCCACGAAATCGTGCTTTACCCCGACGACTTCCTCAGCCCGCAGCGCCATCGCGATGCCAGCGGTGTCGAGCATGAATGGAACGGCGAGCACAGCGGCGAAGCCTGGCAACAAGGGCCGATCATTCTGGCCTGGCCGGGCGTGATGGCCAGCGGGGGCTGGGAAGGCTACAACCTGGTGATCCACGAACTCGCGCACAAACTCGACATGCTCAACGGCAATGCCAACGGTTTGCCGCCACTGCACAGCGACATGCGCGTCAGTGACTGGGCGAAGGTCATGCAACATGCCTACGACGACCTTAATCGCCAACTGGATCGCCATCCGCACGCCGACACGCCGATCGATCCTTACGCGGCGGAAAATCCCGCCGAATTCTTCGCCGTCACCAGTGAATACTTCTTCAGCGCCCCGGATCTGCTGCACGCAACTTATCCACAGGTCTATCAGCAACTGCAGCTGTTTTACCGCCAGGACCCGCTGGCCAGGCTTGAGCAACTGCAAGCCACACATCCGGGCTATCAGGCACACGACTAGCGTCCTGCCAGGGTCTATACGACCTCTGGTACGTGGCGCAGGCGACGGAATATGCCTATAATCGCCGCCACTTTTTGGTCAATCCGGCCAAGTCATTTGGCCACTTACGGGGGCACCGCCCAATGAGCTACAGCAAGATTCCGGCTGGCAAAGACCTGCCGAACGACATCTACGTCGCGATCGAGATTCCGGCCAACCACGCGCCGATCAAATACGAAATCGACAAAGACAGCGATTGCCTGTTCGTTGACCGTTTCATGGCCACCCCAATGTTCTACCCGGCCAACTACGGTTACATCCCGAACACCCTGGCAGACGACGGTGATCCCCTCGACGTGCTGGTTGTGACTCCTTACCCGGTTGCTCCAGGTTCGGTAATCCGCGCGCGTCCAGTCGGCATCCTGAACATGACCGACGACGGCGGCGGCGATGCCAAAGTCATCGCTGTGCCACACGACAAGCTGTCCCAGCTGTACGTTGACGTGAAGGAATACACCGACCTGCCAGCGCTGCTGATTCAGCAGATCGAGCACTTCTTCGCGAACTACAAAGATCTCGAAAAAGGCAAATGGGTGAAGATCGAAGGCTGGGACGGCGCAGATGCCGCTCGCGCCGCGATCATGAAGTCGGTTGCTGCCTATAAAGGCTGAGACGGCATTGGCTGAACGCCACTGACCTCTTGAAGAAACCCCGGTTATCCGGGGTTTTTTTATGAGTGTTAAAACATCAAGATAAACAGTGTGTTTAATGAAACAAAGTCTGACGTTTATAAGCGTTTAATATGAACTAACAATATCCTGCACTACAGCTGAATATTCCCGCGAAAATTGACCCGGTTGTTTATTTAATCCGAGCACCCCGGCCCGTAAACTCCGTATTCATGAAAAAACACAAATGCGGCCCACGCTTCAAAGCACTCCTGAAAGAGGTGAACATCACCCCGACGGCATTCGCGGCCTTCTGCAACGTCGAACCCCAGCATGTGAACAACTGGTACACCCGCGGCGTTCCCTACCCGCGCATGGAACAAATCGCCCGTTTGTTAAGTGTAAACAGCCAATGGCTGCTCAACGGCGAGGGCCCAAGACATCCAGGCCCGGGACAACTGACGGATCAGACCGGCAACGTTTTCGACGCGCAAGAAACCCGTGGCGTGTACACCGTGAACGTCGATTCGCTCGATGTAGAAATCCCGCTGTATAACGAAGTCCCCACGGCCCCAGGTGCCAGCGACACCCAGGTCTCTGAAATACCCGGCGAATTCATCCGCCTGCCGCGACACTACCTCGAAAGCCTGGAAATCGAACCAGCCCAGGCCATCTGCGTGCCGATGGTCGGCGACAGCATGTCGGAGAAAATCGAAGACGGCTCGACCCTCGCCATCGACCGCAGCCTGACCCAGGTCGTCGACGGCCAGATCTACGCCCTCGAACACGCCGGCATGCTGCGCATCAAATACCTGCACCGCCTCCCCTCCGGCGCCCTGCGACTGCGCAGCCACAACAGCAACGACTACCCCGACGAAATCTTCAGCGCCAAACAGATCGAAGAACAAAACATCGAAATCCTCGGCTGGGTGTTCTGGTGGTCCACGCTGAACAAACAGAGGCCACCGGTGCCGTTCAGTTGAAACCAAGTCGCCCTTTTAAGCAGCACGACGCTCTGGATAGCACTTCACGCTGGGAATTCCCCACAAAAATCAGTATGCTGCGCCCCACATTTGCATCGACCCACCCTGTGCTGGTCCGATCGCACCGACAAGGCAGATGACTTTCTCGCCAAGTCCCACAGCCGGACGCAAGATCCGGGTGTACGTTTTGAAGGCTGGTGCGGTTTACCAAAAATGAACCAAGCCAGTCCCCGAGAAGCCGGCCACAAGCCGGCTTTTTAATGCCTGAAAGGCACGCAGAATGCGGGCTGGATACGGAACACCATCTTTGACCCACACTTTGACCCACACCCAAGCTCGGAGTTAGCAGCAGGTTCGCGATCTGAATTTGTGTGGGGCATGCTCATCAATCGCTTCAAACTCGTGATGCCGTGAGGGTGGATCAATTCGACTTATCGAGCGGATTCATTATCTGAGAAGGCGTCGTAGAGCCATCCAGCAGTCTCTGAAGCTTTCAGCCCTTTCGAAACCTTCAGCGGAAACAGGATAGAACCCGCAGACCCCCTTGTGGTTTAGCCCATAGCGTCGTTACTCTCTCCGCCGCTCAGATGTGCGCATCAAGCTGACATCGTCCAACTCAAGAAAACGCTCTAGTTTTAGGAACAGTGATAGTCATGGACCTTCAAGAATTGTTTGACATTTATCGCAGCTCTTCGCGGTCAGAGCGCGAGAAGGGTGATTATTTTGAACGCTTGATTCGCGTTTTCCTTGAGAAGGATGACACGCAGAAGCAATATTTTTCTGAGGTCGTACCTTTTGCCGATTGGGCGAGGTCCCAAGGGTGGAATACGACTGACACCGGGATTGACCTGGTTGCGACGCTCTCTGACGGCTCCGGCTTCGCTGCAATCCAATGCAAGTTCTACTCGCCTAATCACGTCATCCAAAAGCCAGACATCGACAGTTTCATCTCGGCGGCATCTAACGCTCTGTTCACCCGCCTAATCATTGCCGACACCACCCGCAAAGAATTCGGGAAAAACGCGAAAGATACCCTCGATAAATTGTCGAAAGATTGGAACCGGATTGGGCTCAATGAGCTTGAGGCCAGCCGGATCAACTGGTCGCAGTTCATCCGCACTGGCACGATTAGCCTTGCACCCAAGAAAAAACTACATGACCACCAGGCTGACGCCCTGAAAGCGGTCATGGAGGGTTTGTCTGAGGCTGACCGAGGCAAGTTGATCATGGCCTGTGGCACCGGCAAGACCTTCACAGGATTGCGGATCGCCGAAGCTATGGCGGGCAAAGGAAAACGAGTTCTCTTCATGGTCCCCTCGCTCTCGCTCATGTCTCAGACTGTGCGCGAATGGAAGAAAGACTGCCAAGACGATTTCACGGCGTTTTCTGCCTGTTCGGATACCAAGATCGGCCAAAATACGGATGCCGATAGCCTCGATCTAAACATCCATGACCTTGCCTTTCCGGCCACGACAGATCCGGAGCGGCTTGCCGGCCAGGTCAATAACGCAGCCATTGATAGGATGACTGTCGTCTTCGCGACCTATCATTCGATCGATGTATTATCGCGAGCCCAAAAGCGATACGGTCTACCCGAGTTCGACTTAGTCATATGCGACGAAGCGCATCGCACGACAGGCGTAACTCTCAAGGATGAAGACGACAGCACGTTTGTCCGTATCCACAGCAACGATTACGTGACCGCGAATAAGCGGCTTTACATGACGGCCACACCCCGTATTTTCGGGGATATGGCCAAACGCAAGGCCGACGACCATGACGCCGAACTCACGTCTATGGACGACGAGACAAAGTTTGGCAAAGACTTATTCCATCGCGGCTTCGGTTGGGCGGTCGAAAATGAGTTGCTGACCGATTACAAGGTGATCGTCTTGGCGGTGGACGAAGGGCTAATCTCATCCACTATCCAGAACCGTCTCAAGGATGGCGCTGAACTGACCCTCGACGACGCGACCAAGATCATCGGTTGCTACAAGGCGCTGACGAAGTCTGACCTCGCCGCAGATCTGGAATTCGATCTGAGCCCGATGCGCCGTGCGTTGATCTTCTGCCAAAGCATCGCCAAATCTAAGGTCATCGAGAAAGAGTTCACGCAAGTCGTCGATGAATATACCGGTAACGAACTGGTCGACGATACTAGGGCTCTCTGCACAGAGGTTCGCCATGTCGACGGTAGCTACAATGCTAGCGCGCGTGAGGAATTGCTGAGCTGGCTCAAGGCAGACGCGGGAGACGACACCTGCCGTATCCTGACCAATGCCAAAGTGCTCTCGGAAGGCGTTGATGTGCCTGCCCTAGATGCGATCATGTTCATGCACCCGCGAAAAAGCCAGGTGGATGTGGTGCAATCTGTAGGGCGCGTGATGCGCCGCGCCGACGGTAAAAAACTGGGCTACGTCATCCTCCCTGTCGCCATTCCACCCAACACCAAGCCGGAAGTGGCGCTAAACGACAACGAGCGCTACAAGGTCGTATGGCAAATCCTCAATGCTTTACGTGCCCATGATGAGCGCCTTGACGCCCGCATTAACCAAGCCAAGATTGGCGAGGATATTAGCGACAAAATTGAGCTGGTGCGTATCTCTTCAGAATCTGAGCTGGAAGAGCTGACTGCCGTTGTCGATGACTTTGCAACCTCCAAGAACAAGACCGCCAAAGATAGGGCAGGCATCGGCGGCGAAACCAGCGAATACCTCAAAAGAGAGGTATTCGAGCAGGGCTCATTGGTTTTTGACGAGTTTACCCGCGCCATCATGGCGAAGATTGTCGAGAAATGCGGGACCCGCGACTATTGGCATACCTGGGCGAAAGATATCGCCGATATTGCCCAGACACATATCACCCGGATCACCACCATCATCGCCAAAGAAGGAGCAGAACGCACAGCTTTCCTCGCGTTCCTCGATGAGTTACGTGACGACCTGAACCCTGAAATCAGTGAAGCCGAAGCCATCGAGATGCTCGCCCAGCACCTCATCACCAAACCGGTATTTGATGCACTCTTTAAAGGCAGCCGCTTTACCAAGGAAAACCCTGTATCCCGTGCGATGGAGATCGTGCTGGGCCAGCTCCACGAACACAACTTGGAGAAAGAATCCGATAGCCTCGCCAAGTTCTACGCAAGCGTGGAGCGCCGCGCCACTGATGTAAAAACCGCGCATGGTCGCCAAACCCTCATTACCGAGCTTTACGACAAATTTTTCAGCACTGCCTTCCCCGTTCTCACCAAGCGTCTCGGCATCGTCTATACCCCGGTCGAGGTGGTGGATTTCATCATCCATTCAGTCAATGACGTGCTCAAAGCTCAGTTCGGCCAAACTCTTGGATCGAAGGGCGTGCATATCCTGGACCCCTTCACCGGCACTGGCACATTCATCACCCGCTTGCTGCAATCGGGCTTGATCGGCCGGGACGAACTGGAGCACAAATATAAGCACGAGATCCATGCCAACGAGATCGTGCTGCTGGCCTATTACATCGCAGCTGTAAACATCGAGACGGTCTATCACGAACTGGCCTTTGGCTCGCTCTCCGCCAACGCGCCCTATGACCCGTTCGAGGGCATCCTGCTAACCGACACGTTCCAAATGTATGAGCAAGAGCGCGATATGGTCGCCAACCTCTTACCCGACAACTCGGAGCGCCGGACCAAGCAGAAGGCACTGGATATTCGCGTGATCATCGGTAATCCGCCGTATTCCGCCGGGCAGGAAAGCGCAAACGATAACGCGCAGAAGGTTGACTACCCGCAACTGGATGCGTCGATCCGGGATACCTACGCCGCTCACTCAACGGCGTCGTTGAAGACGGGGCTCTACAACAGCTATATCCGAGCCTTCCGTTGGGCGAGCGATAGGATCGGCAATGCCGGTGTGATGGCCTTCGTCTCTGGCAGCGCATGGATCGAACGATCATATGCTGACGGAATGCGCAAATGTCTGGCTGAGGAGTTCAGCGACCTTTACGTTTTCCAACTGCGTGGCGACATCCGCAAAAACATATTGTCAAAAGGTGCTGCGCGCGAAGGACAAAACGTATTTGACTCAGGCAGCATGAGCGGCATATCTATCGCTGTTCTAGTAAAAAATCCTGACGCAAAAGTAAATGGCCGCATTCACTTTCACGATATTGGTCCTGACCTTACGACGAAACAAAAACTGAACATCATCCGCGACTTTGCCTCTGTTGACGGTATAACAAAGTCGGGCGGGTGGAGCGTAGTCCAACCGGATGAGAAAAACGATTGGCTCGATCAAGTGGACCGCAGTTTTGACCGTTTCATGCTGCTTGGCGACAAGCGCAGCAAAGACGAACCGCTGATTTTCGAAGACTTCTCGAATGGGTTGAAAACCCAACGCGACGCATGGGCCTATAATTTCTCTCCCACTAAACTGATGGCCAATATGGGCCGGATGATCGAGACCTACAACGAGGCTGTCGATCTCGTCGGCGGCCAACCAATTGACGAGATTAAGAAAGCCGTCGATTACGATGCAAAACGTATCTCGTGGAGTGACCACCTATTTGCTGGGGTAAAACGAGGCGCGCGCGCGACAATGGAAAGCGGCATCGCCGCGAAATCTCTCTATCGCCCCTTTGAACGTTCATGGGCGTTCTATTCCGCCCAGTTCAATGATCGTCGCGGGCAGCTTCCGCGGATTTTCCCCAACGTACACGCAGATAACTTGGTTATTCAGGTTTCCGGGATTGGGGCTCGGGCAGGCTTTGCATCACTCATGATGAATTCTCTACCGAACCTTCACACCGTAGACTCTGGCCAATGCTTTCCTCTTTATCTCTACGAGGAAATTCAACCCGAAGTAGGCCTCTTTGCCACGGTGGGCGATCAAACCAACGGCCTCACTCGCCGCGACGCCATTACCGATGAAGGTCTAGCGCATTTCCAGACAGCCTATCCGGGCGAGGAGATCAGCAAAGAGGACCTGTTCTATTACATATACGGCCTACTGCACTCGCCGGATTACCGCGAGCGGTTTGCCAACAACCTCGCAAAGCAACTGCCCCGCATTCCGGCCGTCAACAGTTTTTCAGATTTCGCAGCTTTCCGCGATGCAGGTCGGGCCTTAGGCGATCTGCATGTGAATTTCGAGACAGTCGCGCCCTACATGGTCACATACAAAGAGGGTGATCACCGTTTGATCACTGAGGCCGAAACGAACTCCAAGAAATTCTATCGCGTCAAAAAGATGAAGTTCGGCGGCAGAGGTAAAGAGCAGGACCGCACTACAGTCATATACAACGAACATATAACTATGCAGAACATCCCCCTGGCGGCGTACGACTACGTAGTCAACGGCAAGTCTGCGCTGGATTGGGTGATGGATCGCCAGGTCGTCAAAACCGACAAAGCCAGTGGTATCGTCAACGATGCCAACGACTACGCTAACGAGACAGTCGGTGATCCGAAATACCCGTTGGAACTCTTTCAACGAGTGATCACCTTGAGCCTAGAAACAATGCGAATCGTGCGGGGGCTTCCGCCGTTCGAAGTGAAAACTGACGACAATCCCATCGTTCGTACCATTGACGAACTAAAATCCGCTATCAATGGGCACTGGAAAAATTTGCCAGCCGCCACTACGGCTTTGAAGATTATCGATGCTATTGGTGACGGTGAGGCGGCGGCGAAAAGCTGGCGCGTCGGGGATATTCTGGGGATGCTGAATAAAACTGAGCTAACCCCTGATGTAGTCGCAGCACTGGCGATCTTGGTTCAATCCGAATACGCGATCTTCCGCGCGTCCGCTGAATTCATTGGCGAAGATGACCGACGTCACGAGCTTTCAGCTGAAGATTTCCAGAGTGTTCTAGACGTAGACTCCGTTTTGCATCCTGTGACGCGCGAGGTGGTCGCCCGTGCATCAGAACGTGTTGTGCCGTTCTTTGAACTTGAAAGGGATATCTTCGGAGGGCGGATTCAGTGAGCATCAATGCGGACTCCCTCGCCATCTTACGTATTCAAGTCGCCGGCACACCGATGGAACCTGGAATTGACTTCGTTTTAGCCCAAAATCACAAAGCGAGAGTGGATGCAGTACAACGCGCGGTCGATTTTGCTTGCAATAACTTGGTCAAGCATCGAGACAAAAAGCAGGAAGACGATGAAGACGGACTAACTGTTCAAGTCTGCGGCATGCTCACTCATTCCGGAATTAAGGCAACACACAACGCAGCCATTGGCGGTCACTGTGACGTAGTCATTGAAGCAAAAAATGATTTCCTTTGGTTAGCAGAAGCGAAAAAACACAGCGACTATGCGTGGCTGGACAAGGGATTCAAGCAACTCTCTACCCGGTATTCGACGGGCAATCCCGGACAGGACCATGGGGAAATTTTAATATACTGTTTTGTTCAAGACGCGAGAGCAATGCTAGAAAAATGGAAAGGCGCATTAGTTGTTCGTAACTCTAATGTTACCGTCAACAACAATATGGATGACAATCCATTGGCCTTTCAATCGATACATAAACATGAGTGCTCTGGCTTAGACTTCCACGTTCGACACAAGGTCGTGACGCTGTACTGGGACCCTAAAGATAGGTGAAAGCCGAACGTAGCAGAGAAGCCTTCGACTCATACCCCCTCCCCTCTGTTCGGTTGAACACGAGTTGGTTGTAGTGCAGTAAGCCGCAAGGATGCGGCGTAAGACGTTTGTAGCAGCCGTAAAACTGAGATGCTGAGCTGTCGTCCGGAGTTTTCACGCTACGTGGCCCAGAGCGGCAGAGAACGACCAATAGCTGCCTCTCGCGCCAGGTAGAAACAGACTCAAGGCAGCTATTTTATACATCAGAGCAGATCAGTCAGCCCGATTTTCATAGGCATCGCGAACCCGAGCGTGGCTTGAGACTACCGCTCGTAGGATCTCTAGGCCTCCACGAAGCAACTCCTCACTCCTTTGCGGCTCAAACCAGTGGCCGTTGAACTTCCCCCCATGAAAAAGATTGTTCCTCACTCGACGAACTAGAAGTAGAACCAGTTCTGCTTGGCTCCGATGGCTGGGAAGCGTATTTGACCAACTTAGAACACCGTCCAAAAACACTTGCTTCTTAGGCGGGTGTGTAAGGTAGTACTGAATCGCGTCGTTAATTTCTACATTCGGGGGATCATCGAAAACAGCAATCACCTCTGCTGCAAACGTCTCCCAGTCTGCCTGTGGTTTGTTCGGTGCCCCCAGCAAAAGACCAACGGCCTTGAGGCAATACTCGCAACGCGCAAACTCACGAAAAAAAGAAAAGGCAACAAGATCCAACTCGGATGCCGCTGACATATTACGCAACCCCATTCTTTGAGGGTGTCGAAAGCACCTTATAGATCTTCGTATTGTGGTAGGACAGAAAGCGGGCGCCGACGGTGTGCCCCTTCGCTAAGCGCAAGTCAGTGTGGTTAAGAGCTCGTACGCCATAATCAAGCTCGGCGTGGTGATTTGGGCATAGACAAACGATGTTCTCCCATACGTCTGGTCCATCATGGGGGGTTCCCAAAGGTTGAACATGATGGGCCTCGGCGTACCGGGTACCATCGGGGAGTACTATCGTGTGACCGCAGAGCTGGCACTGGTAGTTATGCAACTGCTTAACTTGTCGAGCCAACAAAGTGTCGCGAATGATCCGATAAATCGTTACTTCTGTGCGATCAGTTGAGCCATCAATATCAGTGGCCAGAGGTGGCTCTGGCACTGTCTCTTCGGGGAGGAATGGAGACCAATCGAAGCTCTTCGATTTTTCAATCTCCCCTCGCCACCACGAAAAGTCCTCTGGCTGTCTGCCAAACAATTGAAAGTAGCCTGGGCCTGGCATCAGTGACTCACGATCAATGACGAGGCCAGTGATTGCAGGTTTTCCGGTTTCATGAGTCCATTCAGCCAGAGAAACGAGCCCCTGTGCCTTGAGGCTATCTCCAAACCGTTCTCGCAGTTGAGGGAGGCCGAGAAGATCGTGCGCTTGCTTATAGCCGATAAAAGTTTGAGGGTTGGCAGGTTTTGCTGAAGGGAGCCTGGCGACTAGGAGCGCCAACAACAATTGGCCTTGGGCATCAAGCGTAGTAAAAGAAGGCATAAGCAGTCCTTGGCGTAGAGTCGGTAGGCAACAATATCAACATTGCAACGAATCTTATAAGGGCTTGCGCTTCGGTCGATGTGTTTGAGTTGCTCAAATCGCTATACGCAATGTGAAACGAGCAGCAATGGCTACAAAGCATCTTTTGCAAGCAATAAAAAATGGAAGCCAAAGGCGCTGGCCGGGGGTGTCGGGGGTTACGCTGAAGACAACGCCCCCTTCTGGCCTTTCTCCATTGACCACCTGCTCGGTGGGCACCAGCCAACTTGGGTGAATACGGCGGTAAGCCCCCCAATCGGTTGGAGGGTGCCCCACCAATTGGCGATGCTGTAGACAGGTCGCAAGGTGATGGTCTACGCGCGCGCGTATTGCTCCGAAAAGTATGACGCTCCCTCGCCCATTAGTGCTGCTCCTGAATCATCAGATTCTTTTTTGGCAACCGTTGAGAACACTTCAATAGCTTTGGTACCAAACCACTTCAAGCTCCAGTTCCCGCGGTTTGAGCAAGGAGTCTCACGAGATACTCCGTAGGAGCGTCTACGAGTACCACGCCCATTGATTGATCCAGTAACCGGGAGTTTTATCCATCAACTACTCACCTACGCGCGTACTGGTGCAAAAATCATCAAAGCTCATACAGCGAATGGCTTACGAAAAACTTCGATCCGTATCAAATGCGCTGAGGGGATTGTTGAGACACGGTTCTAAAACCGAACCATGTCACGCTCCAGCTTCTCTTCGATAGCCAAGCGTACGAACTCGGAACGGTTACCCTTCGCCGGATGCTTGCCACCGAAGGGCTTACCAATAAGCTCGTCAATGATTTTCACGGTGTCGCCCTCAACGGACACAATCAGGCGGGTTTTGGGCTGATTCTTGAACAGACGGTTTTTGCTCATCGCATACTCCTCGGTCTTAACTTTTCACATCCCCCCAAGGCCGCATAATCCGAAAATCAGGCGGCATCTTGGGTGGGCTTTACTTTGCGCCGTTGCGCCGATGGTGTTCCGCGCTGCGCCGTTGATGATTGGCGCACTGGCGCAAGCATCCCCATGCGCTGCGCCGATGCGCTGAGGGGGTTATAGGGGGTGGCGCGGCGCACTTTAATCACTCGAGATTGGCGCATTTTCGAGCGGAACTGCGGGCGTCTCTGGCAGTTCGACGAGCTCCAAGCGCTCGCGAAATTTACGCTGTGGCGTCTTGTATTTGATGCGCTGTACACGCCCGACGCGGATCAAGGCAGTAATGGCAAGTGCGGCGCGCTTACCTCCTGCTTTACCACGGAAGATCCGGTTGTACTCTGGCAGTGATTCCAGCGCCTTCATTGCCGAGTGCGCACCAGGGGTCAGAATGGCCGGCACGTTGATACCCGCGTCATTTGCTGCCGTAAAGACACGAATGATTTCGGCATGATCGAAGTTCTCGGTGGTCGGACCTTCGGTATGAGTACCGGCCTCAGGCACGGGAACACCATCCACGAACATGAAGGACAAAGGCTCAGCCCGCGCGCTAAGGTTGGCCTTCTCATGTACGAGAAGAATGCGCCCATCCTCCTCCATCAGAGCCAAACGCGAGCGAGCACTGTTGTGCCAGGCAGTCGAACCGCTGTAGTTGTTACCGCGCGCGCCATCCTTGGCAGCGCTCTTATCGATATGCGCCAGCAGAACCACAGCAGCATTGTGCTTGCGGGCAATGTCGGCCAAGCCACGCACAAAAGCTCGTACCATACGGCGGCTGTTTTCGTTCGCATCGAACGCATCAGAAGCGTTGTCGATCACGATCAACCCCGCACCATGAGCACCCGCTTCCAGCTCCCGGTATGCCTGGGTGAAAACGGGTTGCGCGCTAAAGCCATCGCCCTCTGTCATCAGAGCGGTGATGGTTTGCGTACCGTCCAACAGGCGAAGGGAGGCAAGCACGCGCTCTGCGGGCAACCCGTATGCCTCAATGATACTGCGCAAGCGCAGACGCACGATGCTGGCTTCATCCTCCAAGCTTACGAACAGCACGGGGGATTGCTCGACGTCCTGACCTGCGAAGGGAAGACCGCATGCAACATGCGCGCAGATAACCAATGCGAGGCTCGACTTACCGATACCGCCATGCCCCCCGAAGAGAGTCACATGACGGCGAGGCATCAACGGTTTCACGGCATAGCGCACAACATCCGGGCTGGCGCTCATAACGTCGTCCAACTTCACCTCCAGCAACGCAAGGCGCGGCGGTGTGGCAACGCTCCCCAGCTCTACAAGCTGACGATCCAACTCGTCGACAAGTTCGTGTGCCAGTGCCAGCCGTGCGGTGCTCTTTTCACTCAAGGGGCCGGCCTCAGCCTCTGCCTTTGCAATCTCGATAATCAAACGCTCAGAATCGCGATCGTCTTCCAGCTTGATGCGCCGGAACTCCCGACGCTGGCCTTGGCTCATGTTCTCAGGGAACAGGTTTCGCATTTCCAAGCCAACCGCGCCCAATACGTCACGGGGCTTGCAACCAGCAAAACAGTTAAGCAGTGCTCGGCCATCCTCGGCCTGCGACAGACTCAAGGATGGGGACTTGTCTTGATGAGCAGGGCATACGGCCATGAAGCCGTCGCCGTATTGCTTGACACCTTTCAAACGCGAGAGCAGCGCTCTGAGTGGTTCACCGTGGTTGTGGATGGCGGTTTTGTTCATGCCGCCTCCACGATAAGCCGATACAGAAGTGCTACAAACGTCAGCAGCACAGGCAGGCGGAGGGCGTACTCAAGGACCGACAAGACGCGGATGAGGGTGATAAACTGGCCACGCGACGGGCTGCTCTGCTGGTAAGGGGGGCGGTCCTTTTTCATTTAGAGCACCTCGCCAATATACACACCAGCAGTCTTCGGGCTACCGAAGCAGCCCGAAGCGACGGGTTCGGCAAACAGCAGATACCAGCCGCTCAGACTGCCAGGCTCATCACCAGGGACGTCGAAGCGATGGGGTTTGCCGTCTGGCACCGGTACACAATCAAGCGGGCCATAAACAGCTTGCAGAGCATCAAGAAACGACAGGGAGTGGCCGCTTTTCATTAGTGGCGCTCCCCCAATTGCTCGGCAATCCACGCTTCGACTTCCAGAGAATCCCAGCCAACCGCATGGGCGCCTGCGATACGGTGGGATTTCGGGAAACGACCTTCCTTCATCAAGTCGTAGATCGTTGTACGACCCAGGCCGGTTTTAGTCTTCAGCATTGGCATGCGCCAGATGCAGCGAGAAGGTTGTACTGAAGTGGTCATCGTCGTTATCTCTTGGGGCGCCGCGTAATGCGACGGACGATGCCAAAACTATGTGAGGGGGACAGAGGTGGTTAAACCACTAAATGGGAGTATTTAGTGGTTGCTAACCTTCGAAGCCATCCAGCAGGCCATGAAGTTCGGTGTCGATAAGTTTCTCAGTGTCGTCTCGATGCTTCTCCAGTGCGCGATGTACTTGGCGCTCCGAAACCCCATAGCGGTCAGCGACATCGTTGCAGGCTGCTTCCCAGCCAAGACCGTCTCTTATACGGAGTACAACAGCTGCTGATAGGCCGAAGTCCCGCTCAACTTTGCTGGCGTCCTCAGGGCGTCCACGTCCTCGACGCAGCAGCAGCGTTGCATCCTCCTTGTCGGCTGTTCGCTCCAAGGTTTGCTTGAAAACCTCCGTGATGTAACGCGTGAACACGCTCATGTCATATGGCTGACCAGCAGTCATTCGCTCGAGGAAGTACTCCATCAGGCATCGCTCTGCGTAATACTCGCCATCCAGTGCGCAGATGAGCCCCACTTCAAGATCATCGGATGTTGCATTCCCCCACTTGGGTTCTGGTTGCGCTTGATTCAGGTCGAGTTGGGTATGCTTAGTCATGGATTGTTTTCCGAAACAGAACGACGTTATGTGCTGGTTGTTTGGTCGCGTACTCTGCCCAGTCGGCCATAAGAGCGCGGCGCTTCTCGATGAAATCGGATCGGGAGTAGGCGGCCTCGGTCTGGTCGCGCTCGTCGTGGGCCAGCGCCAGCTCGCATACTTCGCGCGGATATTGAGTGCATTCATTCGCCCAGTCCCGGAAGCTCGACCGGAAGCCGTGACGGGTCACATCGTCATGCCCTAAGCCGTGTAACAGGTTGCGGATGGCGTTGGCATGCATAACGCCAGTCTTGCCTTGACCAGGAAATAGGAACGAGCTGTCAGCGACACGCGGCAGGGCTTCCAGCAGCTCGACAACCTTTGGAGCCAGGGGAATGTTGAAGGCCTGGCGCATTTTCATCCGCTCAGCAGGCAGCGACCAAATACCTGCCTTCAAGTCGAACTCCGACCATTTTGCAAAGCGAACCATGAGCGCGCGCGCACCAGTAAGGATCAGCAGGCGGGCCGCCACAGAGGAGCGAGATTGATCCATCGACAGCTTGACCATAAGCGTCGGCACATCCTTCCACTTCATCGCAGGGAAGTGCTGGCGCTGGCGGGCTTTTTTCTTTTCCACTTTGCTCAGCAGGCTGTCCAGATGCCCGCGCCAGCGTGCCGGGTTGTCGCCATCGCGCAGCTTGTGCGCCTTGGCGGCATCTAGAACCTGCTCGATTTGTCCACGCACCTCATCGGCGGTGCGGGTCTTGGTTGCCCAGATGGGGCGAAGTACTTTCAGAACCTGCTCGGTCTGAACTTCAGCAGCAGGCAGCTTACCAATGATGGGAAAGGCATACAGCTCCAGTTTTCGCAGCCAGCCTTTGCGCCACTTTTCCGACCAAGTAGACCCATGAGCGTTCCGGTATTCGGTCGCAAGCGACTCAAAAGTCACCCGACGCGATTGCGCTTGTCGCTCGGCTTCGCGCTTCACTTCTCGCTCGAGATCACGGGCGGCCAGAGGGTCACTGCCAGCAGCCAAGACCTTGCGCTGATCTGCGGCCAGTTCGCGGGCCTTCGCAAGTGTGATGGTTGGATAAGGACCCAGGCCCATTTCACGGCCTTTGCCCTCAATCTTGTAGCGAAAAATCCAACTGGACACCCCAGCTTTGCTCATCTGGAAATACAGACCATCACCGTCGTTGGTTTTGCCTGCGTCTCCAGATCGGGCAAGTGATTCGATTGCCTTGATCGTCAGCTTGCCCATAAAGCCTCCTCAGTCCGACCCACACTTTGACCCACACCCTAATCGCGGCTTCCAGCGATCAACGGCGGACACTTATGAACTGACAGTAGGCTTAAAGCCTTGTAAAATCTAGGCTTTGAGGAAATATGCGAAAAGCTGCGGACTAAAGAAATGCCGGCCACAAGCCGGCTTTTTAATGCCTGCAGGAAAGCTTCAGGACTCGCCACCATTAATGGCATAGAACTCATGCAGCTTGGCCTGTAACAACTTCTTGTCCGGCAATTGCGTCTGGTACTCCGCGATCAATGCCGGCGAGAGTGAACGGTTGAGGGCGTACTCGACCACCTCATCGTCCTTGCTGGCGCACAGCAATACACCAAGGGCTGGGTTTTCATGGGGTTTGCGGGCATTGCGATCCAGGGCCTCAAGGTAGAAGTCCAGTTTCCCCAGATACTCCGGCTCGAAGCGCCCGACCTTGAGTTCGATCGCCACCAGACAGTTCAGCCCACGATGGAAGAACAGCAGATCCAGGGCAAAATCACGGCCACCGACCTGCAATGGATACTGCGAGCCAACGAAGCAAAAATCCCTTCCCAACTCGATCAGAAAGTCCCTGAGCCTGCCTAATAACCCTCCATGTAAATCAGCCTCGACATGTCCTTGCGCAAGGTCGAGAAATTCGACCATGTACGTATCCTTGAACACACTCATGGCCTCAGGATGTATTTGCCTCACCAGTGGTGAGACTTTCGCCGGGCTGATGACGGAGCGCTCAAACACAGCGGTTTTGAATTGGCGCTCCAACTCCCGGCTAGACCACTTCTCCTGAATCGCCATACGCAGGTAAAACTCGCGCTCTTCAATGCGCTTGCTTTGATTGAGGATGATCAGGTTTTGGGTCCAGGGTAATTGTGTCAGCAGTGCTGACACTTTTGCGTCATCCCGGTAAGCCTCATAAAATTGACGCATACGGAATAGATTTCGTCGAGTAAACCCGCGCAATCCAGGCTGAGAAAGCGCGAGATGGGCCGCCAATTGAGCAACCACTCCGTCACCCCACTCCGCGGATTCGATCTTCCGGCTGATATAAGCCCCGACCTGCCAGTGCAGCTCAATCAATTCGGTATTGACCGCCTGCACCGCTCGTTGCCGGGCAGCAACAATCAGTTGTGTGATTTCGTTGAAGCTTGCATCAGGGGACGACAAGGTTGCACTGAAGTCATTCACGTAAGGGCATTCCTGTTCTATAAGCGACGCCCTTGACTACTCCCAACCTTGAGAGAATAAAAATCACAAAGTGTGTCGTCGCGAGACGGTCTCACGGATAACCAGAATCTTGCTGGTTCAATGGACGTGGACCATTCCCGCGCCACCCCATCAGCCGTCCATTGACTGCCCTTCCCCAAAGCGCTCAACCTATCTATCGATCGCCTGAACGGGCTCGGCGAATACCCCACGCCTCGCCCAAACCCATCGCATCTGTAAGGACACAACCATGAGAAAGTGGCTCTCCCTGCTGTTCGTCGCCGCGTTTTTTCATCACTCCGCCGCCTTCGCCGACTGCGCCAGCTCCCCCAAGTCCGTGGCCGAAGCTTTCTATAACGGGTACCTGCAAAGTTTCAGCGATGAAAAAGATCCGATGACCGATGATATTGCGCAGATGAAGCAGTACGTTTCGGACGAGCTGATCGGCAAGATCAAAAAGCAGATGGCCAGCCCGGATGGGCTGGAAGAGGACTATTTCATCAAGGCTCAAGACTACATGGAAGAATGGCTCACCCACATCAAGGTCAGTGAGCCGCTCGTGCAGGGAGCCTCAGCCAGGGAGCAGGTGACATTGGGCAATACGCCCGATACGACCCAGGTCGTTGATGTGATGCTGGTCAAGAACAATGGCTGCTGGAAGATTAATGACGTGCTGTCCACAGCGGATCAGAGTGACTGAGTGATGGCCGACCGTTTCTTCTGAATCGCCAGGCGCACTGACGAACTACTGGACGGTGAGCCGAATAGCCACACAATCGGCTCATTGGATGAGCCGAATAACCCTATTATTCGGCTCACAGCCATGGACCACCCACGCTGGATCTGGCAACAGCCCGTTGGACAATGTCCTTCTCACGGATAACTAAACGCCCGAACCAGCGTCAACTCCCCCACCGCCCGCATCGGCACGACGAACGTCTGCATCTTCTCGTCGGGCGTTCCCTCTTCCGTAATCACCGTCACCTGCGCCGTCGTCAGCGGCTGAACAGCATTCTCCTGGCTCTCCTCATCACTGCGAAGTCCGCCTCCAAAGTAATTCAGATACACCAGGTATTGCCCCTTGATCGGCGCCGGCATGGAAAAAATCTCCGGGCCGTATCCGGTGGTGACGTCGACATCCAGCGCCGCGCCGTTGGGCGCCACGCGGTCGCCGTACCAGATGTGTGCGCCATCAGGGGTGATGAGGTGCAAATCCAGATCGGTGTTATCGCTGTCCCAGGACAGCAGGACCCGCAGCTTGGCCGGGGTCGCACCGCCGCTGAGGTGGAGGAATTGAGTGCGGTGGCGTTGCTGACCGTCCGGGCTGCGGACTTCGACGCTATTGCTGCCATTGGGGAATGAAAACGGGCGGTCGAAATGTCCGGCGGGGTCGAGTTTCAGCGGCATGCTGACGCCGTTGACGATGAGTTTTCCGGGCTCGTTGCGCTTGGGATTGGCTTTGATTTGACCGGTAATGCGAGCGGTGTTGGCCTGGCCCACCGGGGTGTTGACCGAGGAAGCCGGGTAGTTGACGGTCTGACGGAAGTTTTCGCCTTCACCTTCGGAGGCACCGATGCGCCAGCCGCCGACAGGGGTGTCGAGTTTGACGGCATCGGCTGCCATCGCCATAGGCAATGCAGTCAAGGCGCAGAGGAACAGAATGACCTGTGGATAACGATGTTTCATGGCCTATTCCAGTAAAAGGTGGCGGGCGAGCCCTTCGATGTAGGTTTCGTCCTGGCCGTTGGGGTGTGCATCGAAGGCCAGGTGCAGGTATTCGTGAGTCAGGTCCAGGCGATCCTGTAGCGACAGCACGCCGCGCACGTAAATGCGCTGGCGTTCGCGGTCGACATAAGGGTGACCGAAAGCGAGGCGGCAGACCGCGAAGGTGCTGAGTTCGTTGTAGCCGACTTCGCTTTCAAGGCGTTGGCGCCAGCCGCGGCGCTGCTTCTGCAGCCAGTCCTGTGCGGCGGGCAGGGCCTCGCAGGAGGCGACGGGATTGTCCCAACGGCTGAGGCTCGCGCGCGGGTAGGCGTGAAGCAGGATCGCGTCGTAGCGCTGGCCAGCACTGGCTTGTTCGACGGCTTGCTGCCAGGAGAGTTTGTCTGTGCCGGGCTGATCGGAGTGGTAAGTGACGGTGCTGCCGGCAAGCACCAGGTCGCTGGTCCAGGCGGCAATGTTGCGCGAGTCCGCCGCGGCCGGGCGTGGGGCGACGCGCTGACGGCTGCTGCTGTCGTCGATGCTCAGGCAGTCACCGTTGCGCGTGGCGTTTTGCAGCAGGTAGGTGCGGATCGCGACAGCCAGGGCTTTGGCGGCTTCGGCGGGCTCGGGCCGGGCTTCGCGCTGGAGGACGCGAGCGACGTATTCTTCGCGGTCCAGACGGGCGACCAGCTTTTGTGAAGGGCCGTCTTTCAACAGAAACAGCTCGCCATCGCTGTGGATGTCGAGTTGGTTACCGTTGACGAACTCGACGCGGTAGTCGCCTTGCAAGGGGCCAGGAGGCGCGACGCGATCACCTGAGATCACGCGTTGCAGTGGGTAGCGGGAGAACAGGCTGACTTCGACGCATCGCCCCGCTTGCGCAGGCCAAGTGGACGGCAACACGCTGGACAGCGCCTCTGCGTAGTTGCGCAGGACCTTCTGGCTGGTGCCCCGCCCACCGGCCCAGATCGGCGTTCCGTCCGCCAGCCATCCGGCGAACCCGCCCTGACGCGACGATGGGTCCTGATCCCCCAGCCAACTCCAGGTTTTCACTCGCAGGCGGCCACCGAGTTCACCCACGGCATTGCCGTCAGCGGCGTTCAACACCACATCAAGCAACACTCGACGGGCCTGATCCTGCGCCGGCATCAGCGTCAGCGCTTTTAACAGCTCAGCCACCGAAACCCGGGTTTGCGGCTGCAACGACGGCAAATCCAGCAACCACTCCGGAGCCTGACGGGCCTGCCAATATTCCCGCCAACCGGCGTCAGTAATACCCAACCGCTGCGGCTCGAAATACAGTCCGCAGGATTTCGCCAACGCCTGATCCCGCCCAATGCTCCCGCCAGCGGTGCAGCAATACACTTCTTCTTTCGACTGCCCGCGACATTCATAAACCGGCTCACGAGCGCCGGTATCGACCAGCCACCCGTAAACGAACAGCTTCCACACACTCCCCAGCGGTGTCTGCAATGTCTGCGGCAACGGCTCGCGCGCCATCACCTGAGTCCGGCTCAACTGCAGCAACTCACCCTTCAAGGCCAGGCGCAGCGGCTCGTCCTGCGCCGAGGCCAGCGCAGGGATCAGGCACAGCAGCCACCAGAGCAGAGGCCGGATCATGTCATTTAACCGTGATCTGGCCGAGGGCCGGCTTCTGTTCCAGGGCCTGGTGCTGTGGCGCATAGACCTGGGTGAAGCGTACCGGCGGCAGGTTGAACTGACCTTTTTGCGAGAAACGCACCAGATGACGCAGGCGCAACTCACCGCTCAGGGCATCCACCGGAATCGCGTAGGCCAATTGTCCCGGTTCGTAACGGGCTTTTTCCAACGCACTCGGCTCGCTGCCGGCCTTGCCCACGAGCTTGATGCCCCAAGTCGTACGCTCTACGTCCGCACCTGGTGGCAGCGGCACTTCGAGCATGCCGTAGCGCAGTGGCTTCGCGGCGTTGCTGGCGATGATCACTTCGTCCAGGTACAGGCTGTCACTGGACAATGGCTGGGTGCCGACCGCTTCCAGCTTGAAGTTGAAGGCTTCGTTACCCGGCACCAGCCGCGACAAGCGACGAGTGATGGTCACGGCCATCGGATCGAATGCCGGTTGCTTGCTCTGGAAGCTCAACGCGGCCCGCAGCGGACGCTCCTGGGCGCCGGTCAGGGACAACACGCCAGGCACTTGCGCACCTTGCCACTGCCAGTAGATTTCGCCGGTAGCGCCCTGCCCTTGCTTCCAGCCTTCACCCGGTGTCAACGCAACAGCGGGTGAAGCCTGTTCGATGCTGCGTTGCAACCAGGTCAGCGCCAAAGCACGCTCCAGGGTCGATTGCTGCGGCAACAGACGTTGCAACAACGCTGTCGCGTGTGCCTGATCGAAGGGTTGCAGCGACAGGTTCAAGGCTTCGACAAACGGCTGGGAGCTGACGGCCAAACGTTGCCGGGCATCCGCCAGTTGCCGATTGAAAGCGTCCGGCAGATTGACCTTCGCCTGTACGGCCATCGATGCGGTCAGCACGCGAGCACTGGCCAGACCCAGCGCCGAGTCCGGATCGCTCATGACGATGCTGTCTTGCCCCTCGTCCATCAGGTTTGCAGCATTGCCCTCGCCCGCTTTCGCCAGATCGTCCATCAAACCGCTGAGCAACGTGTTCACCGGCAATTGCATCTGCCGGGCGAACGACACAATCAGCGCTCGCTGCAACAGCGGCGTGTCCTTCGCCTGTTTTGCGTAGATCTCCAGCACCTGCTGCCAGTGCTCCGGCGGCAGACTCAGATCCAGCGCCTTGCTGGCGTACCAGTCGGCGTAATAGGCGTAAGCGGTGAGGAACGCGTCCGGCTCGCCATCCTGGCCCCACCAGGTGAAGCACGCCGAAGGCCCGGCCATTTGCACCAGTCGCAGACGGCTGTTCTGCATGATCAGCCGCAAGCGGTCGCGAATCCGCGGGTTCGACGACAAGGTCGGGTAAGCGATGCTCAGCGGTAGCAAACGACTGGCGGTCTGCTCGACGCCCCCGTACGGGTAGCTCAACAGGTCGTCGAGGGCCGAACGGAACAGCGCTTGCGGGCTGTCATCCAGCCGCAAGCGGATATCGCTGGCATCCGCCGGCAGGGTCAGTGGTGTATCGCCGCTGAGCACATCCAGACTTTGGCTTTGAGCCACTTGCCAACCTTCGCCGGTCGCGGTCAAACGCACGGCCAGGGCGTCTGCGGTTTTGCCATTCTGCAGCAACTCGGCGGTCCACTCGCCACTGGCCAATGCAAAGGCGGGTAGCGCGATGTAGTTGATGCCGTTGTTCAGGGTCACCGGCACACGCTGATCAACGCCGCCGTAATGGCTCACCAGCTCGGCCTTGACCGGTTTCTCGGACTGGCTGAAAGCGAACACCCCGAGATCCGGTTTGTCGCCGCTGCGGAATTTGCTCGGCCCGCTCCATTTCAGGTACAGCGGTTTGTCCGAACGCACGAATTGCTTCTTCTGACCGACCTGACCGTCATCGGCAATGGCCCGGGCGGTGATGCGCCAGCGAGTCAGGGAGTCGGGCATCTTGAAGGTGAAACGGGTCTTGCCGCTGGCGTCGGTCATCAGTTCCGGCTGCCACGCCGCTGTATCAACGTCTTCGCGGCGTGGTCGCTCCAGCACTTTCACCCCGCGCTCGCTACGGTTGGCCTTGCCTGGCGCGCCAGGGCTGCCCGGCAAGGCCACGTCGTAGCTGATGAACGACAGGCTGGCGCTGGTACGCACGTTGTTGCGCCGTGGGTGATAGAAGAACTGGTCGATGGTCGGCGCGACTTCCGGTTGCAACGCGTAAACCATTTCATCCACCACGCTGACCGTCAGGTGCGCCGGAACAGGCTTGCCGGCGAAGCGGGTGGTCAGGTCCACCGACACGGTGTCGCCCGGCTGGTAGCTGTCCTTGTCGGTGGCGATGGTCACGTCGATCTGCGGCGCGACGACTTTGATGCCGATGTTCTGGAAGCTGTACTGACCGCCCTTGGTGTAGAGCACGGAGAAGGTCAGGTTCGGGGCGAACGTGTCCTTCACCGCAATCCGCGCGCGGTACTGCGTCGGGCTGAGTTTTTCCATGTTCAGCCAGTCGCCGCCCTTGGACAGCAGCGCCGTGGCCTCGACTTTGTCGCGCTCCAGAGACAGCAGGGCATCACTGACCGGCTCAGGGAACGTAATCAATGCCAGCGCTTCATCGCCAGCCTTGTACTCGGGTTTGTCGAGAACGATTTCCACAGTGCCTGGCACGGCCTTGACCCCTTCGCCGGTGACCGAGTGGCCGGTGCCACCCAGCGCACGACCGTGGTCATCCTTCAACGTCAGGTTGTAGGTACCAGGGCGATCGAACGCCAGCTCAAAGCCTTTATCCGCGGCCGCGAGCTTGCCCTCGCCCTGGGTCTGGTCTTCCAGGCGCACCCAGCTGTAGGTGCTCGGGCTCAGCGCTTTGCTCTGCTCGCTGCCTCCCTCGTTGGCGTAGCTGAATGCAACTTTTTCGCCTACCGCACTGAAGCGCTGTGGCGCGCTCAAGCGGAAACTTGCGGCACCGCGGTCGATGAGGATTTCCTTGGTGGTCTTGACCCGATAGGCCGCGCCGTCGCTGGCGAACACCGTGAGCATGTAGCGACTCGGCTTCTCGGCGGCCGGCAGGTCGAGTGTGGCGTTGCCCTTGGAATCGGTGGTCAGTTCGGTGCTGGTCAGCTCCACCGGGAATTGCCCGAGGTATTGCAGCTCGTTGTCGACCATCGACAGTTGCTGGGCACGCAGACTCAGGCTCAACTTGGCGTTGGCCACGGGTTTGCCGTCCGGGTACAGCAGCACGAGGCTACCCTTGACCGGCTCGCCGGTGCGGTAATCCTGTTTGGCCAGGTTCAGGGAAATTTCGAAGTGCGGCTTGATGTATTCCGCAACGCGAAAGGCACTGCTGTAGGCCTGATCCTTGTAGCTGAAGCGCAACTCATAACCACCGGCCACGGCGTTATCCGGCAATTGGAAGCGGCCCTGGGTACCGGCCTTGGAATCCAGCTTCAACGCCAACGATTGCAGCGCGGTGCCGGTGGCATCGAGCACACTGACGTTGACGTCGGCTGCAGCCGGCAGCACCGAATCCCGGGCGTTCTTGAACTCGCGGCCAACGATTTTCAGCGATACCCAATCCCCCGGCCGATAGAGCGGACGGTCGGTGAACGCATAGAGTTTGGTGTCGTAGATCTCACTGTCGTAATAGAAGTTCTCGGAGACAAACACCCCGCCCTCTTCGTCCTCGCCGATCACGAAGGAACGCTCCGGGCTGACGTGTTTCAGGCGCAGCAAACCATCGGCATCCGTGGCGCCACTGCTCATGACACCCAGGCCATCGGTCCACAGCACATTGACCTTGGGCACCGAACTGCCTTCATGTTTGCGTGCGGCCCAGACCAGCAGTTCATCGCCAGCGATCTTGCTCACGGCCACGGTGTTGGAGACGAACACCATGGTGGTCGCACGGTACTTGCCGATCAGCGCCTCCACCAGATACAGCCCAGGCTTCAGATGACCCAACGGGATGTAGACGTTACCCGGCGCGACACTGATGAACTCGCTGGAAGAACCCGCCAGGTTCACACCCGCAGGCGGCTGGATCGGCTTGGCCTCCCACAGCGGATAACGAAATTGGCTGACCACCGGCAGGCCCGGAATCAACGCGAATTGCGGCTGCGCGTCGTAAGGCGTTCGCGCGACGATGGCGCTGCCCATCTTCAGCTCCGGCACTTCCTCGGTGACCTGTTTGCGAGACTCGTAAGAAAACGCTCGCTGCATCACCCGACGGGATTTGCGGTACCAGCTGTCCCACAGGTAGGCGAGGGTGTTCGACAGGCCTTCGCCCTTGAACTGGCCGTCGCTGACCACGCGGTGCAGGTTCTTCTGACGCTTGAGGAAATCCAGCGGCTTGTCGATCCGATAGACCCGGATGTCGGCGCCGCCGTAGGGCTCCATGCGGTACCGGCGATAGTCACGGCCCGGCGCTTCGAGGCGAACCATCGCCTGTTCATCACTGGCAAAACTGCTGTCGGCCAACAGGAAAAAACTTTCACCGGCCACCGCCGTGTAGCCGCTGGGCTCGACGGAATCATCGGCATTGACCGTGGCCAAAGGGGCCAACAAGGCCAACAACAGGGGCAGTCTTGAAAAAATGCGCAACATGCGGGCACCAATCATTGGGAGAGAAAGTTCAATCGATAGACGCCGATGAAGTTGGGGTTGGCTGCGTCGGGAATCCATCGGGTGTCCTTCCATGTCATGAGTTGCTGCAGGCTTGCGGAGCGCATGCCGTTGTCGGTAGGGGTAGTGGTGCCGGTGTGATAGGCGATGTAGCGGCCCATCCAGATCATCAGGTGCTGGTCGTCGCCCTGATCGAAAAACATCAGATCGCCAGGCCGGGCCTGGGCCAAATCACGGCCCACCAGATGGCTGTTGAACTGGATCAGCTTGATGGCGTTGACGTAAGGCCCGACCTTGCCGCCGCCTTGCTGCCATTGCTGGGCGAGGCCGCGCTGGGCGTCACTCAATTGCAGTTCCGGCGGCAGGTAGCGATTAGACAGGCCATTGCTACGCAGCCATTTATCATCGTGGACTTTCAGCGCTTCGTTGGCGGCGAAGCGCACCAACCCGGCGCAGTCCTGCTGATACCAGCGCGGGCTCGGACCCTGGGTCAGTTGTTCCTGGGCGATGCGCACGAACCAGGCGCGAAATACCTGGGATTGCTGCGGGTCAAGCGGCGCGGCTTCGCTGGCAAACGCCCGCGTGCAGAGCAGCAGCGCCAGCAGGCCAAGGCCTCGGATGAGTGCCGTCACAGGGCTTTCCATTCCAGCGGCAGCCATTGCCAGTGGCCATCGGGCTCGCTGCCTTTGGGCAACGTCAGGGCGTATTTGCCGTAGCCGCCGAGCGTGCGCAGTTTCGGAATCAGGTAGGTTTGCGCGGCGTTGTAGAAAACCGGCTCCATGTCTTGCGGCAGGCTATCGAGGGTTTCCCGCTGCATCAGCTGTGCCATGGAATCCGGGCCGAAGTAGATCGGCGTCAGCTGATCTTTCGGCAACACGTCGGCCAGTGGCGGGAAACGTTTGTCGAGGGTGCCCAGGGCCTTGTCCACCAGTGTGTCATCGAGGGAGAACAACAGCGTCGAGCCGTGGCGCGCCAGGCTCACCCGCAGGAACGCCTTGCCGGTGATTGCGTCAGGCTGCTCGGCAGCCTTGGCCGGGTACTGGCCAAAGTTGGAGCTGACCTGACGCTGCCACCGATGGGTTTCGCCTTCCTGTTTCTCGACCACCGCAAAGGCGTGTTCGGCGACGTTGCTTTCATAGGCGCCCACCATCGAGCCAAACAGCTTGCCCAGATCGCCGTCGAGCTTGGCGCTGTCCTTGTCATTCAGGCTGGCGACCAGCAACGGCGTGTACAGCCGTGAATCAGCATACCAGCAGAGACCGGCGGCACCGGCCACATGGTCGGTCAGGGCCTGGGCCACCGCTTCGTCGGCGCCGAGTTTCACCAGCAGCGGTTTTTGTTGTTCGGCGGCCAGCGGCAGGGCCACGCAGGCGCTGGCGCCTATGGGCATGGCTTGCCAGATCGGTTTGAAATCGAAGTCCGGCTGGTTTTCCAGTTCATCCATGGCCAGGAAACTGTGCCAGCCCTTGTCGTCCATGTCGAAACGCAGCCCGGCGAAGTTCGGAATGAAGCGCTGGTAACCCATGGCCAATACGCTGGCGTTGACCGAGAGGCGTTGCTTGACCTCCGGGGCTTTAGGTTGCAGGCCGAAGGCTTCGGGGAAGAGCTTTTCACCACCCAGCAGTGCTTCCAGTGCCTGGGTCGAGACCATGCCGTGCTCGTCGGTCGGGCCATGTCCCACGTCATACAGTTTGCGCGGGTTGGACAGCACCACCAGTTTGTCGCCGTGAGAAGCAAACACCAGGGCTTTGCTGGCGTTGTAGGTGAGTTGATAAACCGGCACCACATCGCCCGCGACGTTCATCTCGCCGACCTGGCTCAACTGCGAATCATCCAGCGCTACTTTAGCCAACGGCTCCAGCACCTTGGCCAGGCCACCGCGATCCATCACCAACAGAAAGTCCTTCAGGCGACCATCCGCCCCACGCCACAGCGCCACGTCCGCCGGCTGATCGAATAGTTGTTCGATCAGGCTGTCCTGCAACTTGAGGTCATGCTCGTAAATGATCCGGCGCAGGCTGCCGATCAACCCGAGGCGATCCGCATGGGCTTCGTAATAGAAGACGAAATCTTCGGTCAGGGTTTCCTTGAGAAATGGCACCGTCAGCAAGTCCTTGGGCAACTGGCTCAAGGAACGGGTTTCCAGCAGACCGTCCGGCCGGCTCATGCCCAGTTTGTCACTGGCCAACTGCGCAGGCGGCGCCTTGGGCTTGTGCATGAACCACCCCAACCCGACCGCCACGCCGACCACCAGGCACAGCCCGATCAGCAGCGCCGGCCAACGACGGGAGTTTTTAGCCGCGGGTGCGTCGGCGGCCGGGGAATCGGCCGGTGAAATAGTGTTATCGCTCATGTTCACGCTCATGTTCCCAAAGCTCGGCAATTCATCCGTGGTGCGGGATGTTCAATAGTTGAAAGTCTTGACCAGCAACAGATCACCGATGGCCCGCAAGGGCACGATGAACGTCTCGCGTTTTTCGTCGACGGTGTTTTCGTTGAGCACCAGGTTGATCTGCGAGGTGATCACCTCGTTCTGGTTGCTGGACTCATCGAAGTTATAGCCGCCGCTGCCGAAATTGCCCCAATAGTTCACGTAAACCAGATAGGTGCCATGCATCGGTGCGGTCATGGTGAACATTTCCGGGCCAGGGCCATCGACACCATCCGGGTCAAGGCCGCCGCCGTTAGTCAGTGTCGTGTGGGCGAAAAACGCATGCTGGCCGTCGGGGGTAATGATGTGCAGATCGAGTTCGGCCTTCGGATCGTCCCAACCCAGCACCACGCGAATCCGCGCCGGAGTGCGCAGGTTATTCGCCTCATAGAACTGCACGCGTTTGAGCGACTTGCCTTCGGAACTGCGGACTTCGACGCTGTTGGAACCGGCGCCGAACGCATACGGCCGGGTGAAACGCCCGTTGTCATCGGTGTACAGATTCAGGGGATTGCCGTTGACCGCGAGAGTGTGAGGCCCACGCAGAGTGCCAATGGCCTTGAGCTGGCCCTCGATCATCGTGCGATTGCGCTGCACGCCCCGATCGATGGGCGGTGTGGGATAGGCGACTTGAGGGTTTTCACTGCGGTCCAGCAGGCCGTTATAGCGCCAGCCACCCACCGGCTCCGACACTTCGGCCGTGGGCCCCGCCCAGGCAGCCGATACGCAGACCAGTGCGATCAACAGTGAAAGAAAACAACGCATGTGACGCCTCCTGCCATGCATAACGAAACCTTGCGCCCGATCCTCGGCGCATTACAGATCAAAAAACTGCGTTTCGTCAGAAAGACCCGTGGTTATTAGGTCATAGAAAGCGCGAAGGTTAGCGAGATGGACGGTTTTTAACAATCAGATACATCTAAATCATTGTTTTTCAAAAACACAGATCGATCAAAAGCTAACCACAAGCCGGCTTTTTAATGCCCGAAATAATCCTGTCCCATCCGGGAATCCAATTGATAGCCTGGCTATTGTTTAAGGCATTCCCCTGCCCAATCGTGTTCAACGCCATTTGACCTCACCCGACGATGAAGAAGTGGATAGGACAAAAGAACGACAGGGGAAATCCAATGGGTAAGCCGAATCCAATACAAGTCAAAAACCTGACCAAACCCGGCACTTACGAAGAGGGTATTACGCTGCAGACTGCAAAAAACGCCACAGGACATCGTCATTAAAGTCACGAATGACACTCTGGGCACCCGCCTCTCGAAGCTGCTGATCTTGCAACCCCGATAACACACCAAAGGTATGGATACCGGCCGCATGGGCTGACTGGACACCGGCCAGCGAGTCCTCGAAGGCGATGGCGTTGTCAGCTGTCACACCTAACAGTTCAAGAGCCGTCAGATAAGGCATGGGATGGGGCTTGCCGCGTTCGAGCTCACCGCCGATGACGATGGTATCGAAGCGATCGATGATGTTCAGGCCCGTCAGCATGGCCATCGCATTTTCTCGCGGCGCGTTCGTCACCACCGCCGTGCGCAGGCCGAGCTGCTGGGCATGGTCGAGAATCCGTGACACTCCAGGTGTGGGGATCGTTTTACCCAGTTGGGCGCGGAACATCGCCTCTTTTTCCGCCGCTAGCTCAGGGTATTTTGAAGACGGCAGACCGGGAAACAGTCCGCCAAAGATCATGTCATCGGGAAAACCCATGACGTTGGCCTTGTAGTAGGTGATGTCCATCGACCGATACCAGCGCGCCAACAATTGGTTATAGGCTTTCAAGTGCAGTTCATCGGTGTCGATGAGTGTACCGTCCAGGTCGAACAACAGTGCAGATAGGCCCATTGACCCTTACTCCTGTAAATTTACGGCCGTGTTGCCGGCAGACGAGGTGCCTCGCAGCCCCCGCACCAACGGCAACATAAGAATGGGATAGACGATCAGCAGGCTGAAGGCCGCCTCGACCCCGATTCGCTCGGACAGCAGCCCCAGCAGGAACGGCGCCAGCAACAGCGCAACGCCAACCGCTTGCGACGCCTGGGTGCTGAGTGCTGAACTCGCCTCAGGGGTAACTTTCATTGCAGAACCGAGGATCAGCGGGAAAAAATTGCCGAGACAGGCCCCCAGCAAGAACGTGAAAATTGCAGTGGCCGCCATCCCCCGGATGAAAAACAGCGCCAGCAGTGTTGCAATCGCCCCCAGTATCACACCGGTCAGCAGCACCAGCGGTGCCACCCGGCGCAAGGCGTGACTGCTGGCCAGACGCCCACAGACAGTGCCGGCGAAATACACGCTCATCAACGTCGCGGCGACGGATGCCGTGATCTGCACATGGGCCTTCATGTATTCGGCGCCCCAGAAGCCAACGCCCCACTCGGCCGAAATACCCAAAAGCACCAGGGCCCACAGGCTTGCGCGGGTCATTCGTGCAAGGCGCAAGGTGTCCGGGGCAACGGTCGCCCTCCCTCCCTGGGCAGGCGATTGTTCCGGACGATGGATCGTCAGCGGTGCCGCAAACAGCATCAAGGCACACGCGCTGACGATCAGCGGAGCCGCGCGCCACGACAGCCCGAGGGCCGTCGCCGCGCCCACCAGCAACGCCCCGCCCAACACGCAGAGACCGGCCACCACATGAGCCTCCACCAGTTTCGCAGCGGCATGCTGGCGATAGCGCACGCCGAGCATAGCCTGACCGACGGCCATCACCAGACCACCCGACAGCCCCATCAACACACTGCCAGACAGTGTCATCGGCAAACCGTTGGCCACGGCAAACAGCCCGCTGGCCACGACAATACAGCCTATTGCGATACGCCCCATGCCGACCCGCAACGCCCGGCGCTCCAGCCAGCGATACGGAACACCGATCAATACCAGCCCCAAGGCATACGCCGCGAAGTGCAAGCCTGTCCAGCGCAGGTCCAGTTCGAACTCGGCTCGCAGGAACGGCATGAGCGGGCCGAGCATGCCTTGCTGGGCGCCGAACAGCCCGAACATCAGGTAGATCGCCCACGGGCGCCGTTCAAGCCCTGCGTCTCGAGATGACGGGAGCGGCCTTGCCGATTCGTTGCGCGCCATGTCCGTCATAGATCGACCATCCCCTCGAAAAGCGAATGCCATCGCGCGCAACGGGCAACCTTGGCGCGACTGGCCATGCCCGCATCCAGCGCCCGCAGATCGACTGCGGCCAGCCCAGCGCTCGAGACACCGCCCACCACAACCTTGCCATAACGCCGGCTGATCGCTGCGGCGTCCGGTGAGAGCATCCAGGCCAATGCCTGTACGGCCTGTGCCGCCTGGCGCGTGCCGGCTCGACAGCCGAAGACCTCGAACTCATAGCGACGCGTGTCGTCGGGTACGCACCAGCGCAACGACGGATGCTCCAGGGCAGCTCGGGTTGCGGCGGTCGAGACCGTCACACCGACCCACGCTCGGCCTTCGAGCACGGCCTCGATCGGCGCCGTGGAGGACCCGCTGATCGAGGGTCGCAGCCGGGCAATATCGGCAAGCATCTCCCACGCCCCATCGCCGTAATGTTCCAGGAGTGCACTCAGATGCAGATAACCGGCGCCCGATCGGGCCGGGTCCGGCAGCGCGATGCGTTGCGACCACTCCAACGCGTTGAGCGCTTCCCAGTTATGGGGTGGCGCCAGACCGTGTTCGGCAAGCACTCGCGGGTCGTAGCAGAATGCGGGCACGAAACCCGACGGGCTGAACCAGCGACGATCCGCAGCAACGGCCTCTGACGGCAACGCCGAACAATCGAGCTGTTCAAGTGGCAGCAGCCGCGAGACGAGCGCCGGATCGAGGAGCGCCGTCGCTGCGGTTCCCAGCAACAGATCCCAGGCGCCTGCCGTGTCGGTTTTCACGCGTTCGATCAGCTCTGCGGTTGACCAGCGCGTGAGGCGTACGGGCATACCGATGTGGGAGGCGATGCCGTCGACGAACTCGGCGAGTTCGGCGTTTTCCATCGAACTGATGGCGATAAGTTCAGTCATGCCCGGCCTCAATCCAGCAGCCGGTGCAGTTTGGCGTACTGCAAGAGCATGATGGTCTTGCCGTCGGTGATAGCCCCCGTCTCGATCATTGCCAATGCTTCGTCAAGGGGCAATTCGAGCACTTCGATTTCCTCACCCTCCGCCTCAACGCCTCCGCCCTCGCCCAATTTGTCTTCGTCGAAATATTCCCCCACGAAGAAATACAGACGCTCGGTGACCGACCCCGGGCTCATGAACGCCTCGAAGACCTTGCGCACTTCTTCAATGCGATAACCGGTTTCCTCTTCGGTTTCCTTGCGGATACAGGTGTGCGGATCGTCGCGATCCAGTAGCCCCGCGCACGTTTCAATGAGCATGCCGTCGTGCTCGTTGACGAACGCGGGAAAGCGAAACTGCCGGGTCAGGACCACGGTTTGTTTCAGCTTGCTGTAGAGCAGAATAGTCGCGCCGTTACCCCGGTCATAGGTTTCCCGGGACATGTTGCGCCAGGTACCGTCCCGTCCCAGGAAATCGTAGGTGGTCTTGCGCAGTACGTACCAGTTGTCCGACAGAACCTCGACTTGCTGGATACGTACCCGGTCCTTGGTGGCGATAGCCTGGCTCATGATTTTGCTCCCAGATGAGTGGCGTTAGGGGCGACGGTGAGCAGGCGCGCGACCATCTCTGGATCACGCTGCTCGGGGGCCGTCATTACGGCGGTGTCCAGGGCATGGTCGCACCCGCACGGGCAGGCACCGCGATGCTCGCCGAGTCGCGAGACCGCCTCGGTGACCAGGCGACGGGTCAGTGAGACGGTATCGGCCATCCGCTGGGCAACCAGCGTCGCGTTCACATCCTCGTGGGATTCGTGCCAGCAATCGAAGTCGGTCGGGATGGCGATCATCGCGTAGCAAAGCTCCGCCTCGCGCGCCAGCTTGGCTTCGGGCATGGCCGTCATGCCAATCACCGTGCCGCCCCATTGACGATAGAGATTGGATTCGGCGCGAGTCGAAAACTGCGGCCCCTCCATCACCACGTAGGTACCGCCATTGCGCGCCTGCACATCGGCTGTTTCGGCACTGGCCGCCAGCACCGAGCGCATACGCCCACAGACGGGATCGCCGAACGGCACGTGGCCGACCAGGCCCGGGCCGAAGAAGGTCTTGTCGCGCTGGATCGTGCGATCGATGAATTGATCGATCAACACGAAGCTGCCCGGTGGTGCATCGTGGGTCAGGCTGCCCACGGCACTGACCGACAACAGTTGCGTACAGCCAACGCTGCGCAACGCGGCAATATTGGCGCGCACGTTGATGGACGCCGGTGGGATCGTGTGCCCGACTCCGTGGCGTTGCACGAACGCCACCGGTACCCCGTTGAGTGTACCGAGGGTGACCGGAGATGACGGTTTGCCGAATGCGGTCTCGCATTCGACCTGCTGCACATCGGCCAAACCAGGCAATTGCTGAAGACCACTGCCACCAATGATGCCGATACGTTGAATTTGCCGGGATGCTGTTGAATTAGTCACGCATTGCCTCTCGTCTTCAGGGTGGGCTCTTCTTGTCCGGCAATCACCAGACGCTCATACAATTCGGACAGCGCGGTCGGTGCGCTGCCACGGCGCAGCAACAGGCCTTCACTGGCGTTGGTGCTGTAGCGGGGCTCATGAATTTTCAGGTGCCGGTCGATCGCCGGCAGATAGTTCCAGCGCACGCCGGGGTACAACGAGTGCGCCAGGTGGTAGGCATCGGACGTCGGCGCGATGAACACGCGGATCAACCATCCTGTCAGGCCGAAGTAATCGGTCGGCCTGCCGGCGAGGTATTCGAGATCGCGTCGGTCTTTCGAAGCCCCCTCGATGAACCAGCGGTGTTCGGTGAGCAGCGAGACCCAGGCGAACACCGGATACGAGGTCAGCAACGGGACCAGCCAGCCAAACATCACCCCCTTCCAGCCACCCGCCCAATAGAGCAGCGCCGCGACGGCTATCACACACAAACACCGTACAACCGTCGTCAGCCGCGAGTGGTTCAACAGGCTGCTGCGCGCCATGGTGCTCAGGTTCACCCAGGCACCACGCGGTGTCAGCGGGTACAACAACAGCGCGTAGAACCCACCGGACGAGATACCGGCCACATAACCACCGGCGTGCACCCGTGCACGGTTGGGATCAAGCTTGGGGTGATTGGGGTTGCGATGATGTTCCAGAGTGTGGGTCTGGTGACGACTGCGCATGTCGCGCTTGAAGGCCGGGAACTGATAGAAAATATTGCTCAACCACCATTGCCAGGCATGGTTGGGGCACAACGCGAAATGCACGGCGTTGTGACCGAACTCTTGCAGCGCGCGCAGGCGCCCGCCACTCCAGAGCACCACCGCCAGCCACATCAGCGGCGTTGAATAGATCGATGCAAGCAGAACCCCGGCAACGATATCCAGCCATGTCCAGACAAAGGGCAGCGGTGCGAACCATTCATCGAGTGGCCGGTAGTAATGCTCCTTGCGCCCTTCAATCCGTGGAACAAGCTTCAGCAAACGCAAGATGCGCAGCTTGTCGCGGTAATAAAAGGCGACAACCGCGCGCAATGCCAAGGTCGTTGCAATCAGGCACAGCAAGACACTCTGCGATGTGGTCACGATAAGGCACTCCCATGTTCCACGCAGAGAGCGTCACTGGGAGCGAAGCGTTCGAGCAGATCGCCCAGGCCCTTGAACAGGGGTGCCCCGCTGCGCCGCAGGCGGTCGCTATCCTGGTGACCGGTCGATACCAGCACTGGCTGCCAGCCCACCGAGCGCGCCACATCAACGTCATGCAGCGTGTCGCCAATCAGTAGCGTTCGTGCGGCTGGCGAGCCGAGTTTTGTTTGCAGGATGGCGGCTTCGGCGGCCTTGCTGGTGGCCTGGTTGTGGCTCAGGCCGACAATGTGCTCGAAACGATCATGCAAGCCCTTGGCCTGAAGGGTCTGCACCAGCACATCGCAATGCGACGCCGACAGGATCGACACCCGGATGCCGGCATGCCGGGCCGCGTCGAGAAACTCGAGTACACCCGGGTGCAGCGGGCATTGGGCGACATTCGCGTCGAAATGTTCGAGGTATCGCTGAACGATCGTCGCGAACGGCACACGTTCGAGATCAAACCCGAGCGCCGCATAAAAATCGGCAATCGGGAAATCGAACTTGGCCCGGTATTGGCTGGCGGTAATGGGCGCGACATCAAACTGCTCACCGCAGCGGTTGACCGCAAAGACGGCGAGTTCGATATCGTCGATCAGGGTACCGTTCCAGTCGAACACCACGTGTTCGATACCAGAGAAATGCAGGAGATCGTCGATCATTGTCGAGTGTTCCCGGGAAGGATGGCATTGAGTGCGATGCGAGAGACAATCGCTGGCGAATAAAGCCGGTTGGGCTCCATCACCAGATTGGTCACACCGATTTGTGTTTCGAGCGCACGACGATTGCTCGCCGACAGTTTTCCAAGCCCTGCGCCGTACCAATGGTGAAAGCGGGTGCGCCAGGTGCGTTTGCCGATGGTTTCCGGAAAGCGAAAATCCTCGGTCGTGGCCATGTTCCAGGCGCCATCAACCACGCCACACAACAAGCCTTGCAACTGACGGCAATTCAGCGACCCCGCCAGTACTTCGTCGAGACGGGTATCAATGCAATCAGCCTCAAGCGCACCGATCGTCATGCCCTGGCTGTACAGCGGGTTCATGCTGCTCAAGGCATCGCCCACCACCAGCAAACCGGCGGGCCAGTGTTCGATGCGGTCATAGTGGCTGCGGCGGCTGCCGGGCATCTTGAACGTAAAGACCTCCGACAACGGTTCGGCATCGCGAATGACCTCGTGGATATCCGGCACTGGCAGTGCGGCCAGCGCTTGCAGAAAATCGTCCGGGTCCTTGCCGGGAAAGTGGCCAAACCAGCCACCGGTCGTCACCATCCAGCGATTCCCCTCGATGGGGCTGATGACGCCCATCGAACGCTGTGCCGGCGCGGTTGGAAGCACCAGCAGCACCTGCCATTGCTCCGCGAACGCAGGCAGGCGGCGATAGATCCGCGAGGCGTAGCCGAGTTCGGTCTTGACCACGCTGTTTTCCACGGTCCCGAAACCCGCCTCTTTCAGCCAAGTGGGCATGTGTGTGCCCCTGCCGCTGGCATCCACCAACAGATCGCAAGACACGCTGCGCTCACCCGAACCGTCATCGACGATCACGCCGCTCACCGCACGCTGGTCGCCGGCACCGGAAAACTCGATTCGGGTCACCCGCGTGCCCGAAAGGATGTCGACCCGCGGCACCGCTACCAGACAACGACGTAGCTGGTTATCGATCAGTCGCCGGCTGCAATAGTGGGCATAAATACCGCTGCGATAACGGTTCTTCCAGCGCCCGCCCTGGTACCACTTCACGTCGTGCCCCAGGTCCGCCACCTGGGCGCCACTCTGCTCGAGTGCGCTCAGGATGCCGGGGAAAATGCGGTCGATGATCTGCTTGCCGCGCAACAGCAGCAAATGCACGTGATGCTCCTGGGGAACACTCTGGCGCGGACCGGTTTCGTCGTAGAAATCGCTTTTTTCGATCACCGTGACGCGCTCGAAACGGCGAGCCAGCACCGCAGCCGTCAGGCACCCGGTCACACTGCCGCCAATCACCACCGCATGGCGCGCCCGGGGCGCTGAGTCAGGCAGGAGAGTAGTCATTGAGCACCTTGGCGATGTAATGCAGGTCGTCGTCCACCAGATCAGGATGCAGCGGCACCGTGGTCAGTGAGCGCAGCAACCTGGCGGCGTTGGGGCAATCGCGGTGGTACCGGGCCAGCAATGGCAACTGGTACAACGGCTGGTTATCGTACTTGCCGATATCCGACTCGATGCCATGCCGTTGCTGGTAGTGCACCAACTGACGACCGTCATGCCCCACCGATTGCAGCAACAATGAATAGCCATTCACCTCGCCACCGGCGACCACTGGCAACTCGCGAAAGGCCGGGTTGTCGAGCAGCCCGAGCAGCCGTTCGCGGTTATGCAAGCGTTGTACAAGGTGTGCCTCGAGCTGACGTGAGCGCGCCAGGCCAAGCGCCGCCTGTAGGCCACCCAACTTCAGGTTGATGCCCAAGGATTCGCCCGTCAGGTTGCCAAAGCGCGTGTAAGCCCGAATGCGCCTGGCCCGGCTATCGTCATCGGTCATGACGAAGCCGCCTTCACCGGTCGAGATAAACTTGCAGTCGTGGGTGCTGAAACAGCTGATGTCGCCATGCTGCGCCAGCCACGTGCCGTTCAACCGGGTCATGTGGGCATGGGCCAGGTCCTGAATCAGCGGGATCCCGGCATCACGCAGAAAGGCCCACGTTGCGTGCGAACGGATCGGATATCCCCACATCGGCACCTCGATGACCGCGCAGGTGCGCTCGCTGACACAGCGTTGCAGATCCTCAGGGTCAAGGCCAAAACTGTCTGGCGCAACATCGCAAAAGACCGGTACAAGCCCCAGCGACAGAATCGGCAGCACCGTACAGATCGGGCCTGTCGGGGCGACGATGACTTCATCGCCCGGCCGGAAATCGACGCCGGCCAGCGCTGCCGTCACCGATGCCGCGCCGGACGACACGGCAATCACATGCCGTACGCCGTACAACGCCGCAAGCGCCGCCTCGTACTCCTCGACTATCGACGACGTGCCCGTCAGGCCCGAGCACAGGGCCCGTTCAAGCTCGTGCAGATCGTCGCAAGTACCGTGATTCGCCTTTTGCACGATGGTTCGCAGGTTCATGGCGACACCTTCATGCCAACCAGGTCCCACAGCGCATCGTCCGCGAAGACCCGATCCACCATGCGCCGGAAGTTGGGAAACATCTTCAGCTCTGCTGTCTCCTGACGACTGAAGAAGCGAGCGTGCTCGACCTCTCTGTCGTCCGGGCAAGTGCGTAGATGAGTGGCACACACGTAGATCAAGTCCAGGTGGTAATGCGGCCCGCGCTTGTCATCGATGTATTCGCACAGCACCCGGTACGGCTGGTGCAGCACGGTGACATCGGTCTCGACATCGGCGAGTGCCTCATCGCGCTCGCCGAGCAGTTCGGCACGAATGCCGGTCTCTTCGAAAATCTCCCTTAATACCGCCACGTCGGGGGTTTCGCCCTGTTCGATATGGCCGCCCGGGTACAACCAGACCCCAAGCTTGCGGTGATGCAGCAGCAACATCTTCCGGTCCGGGTTCAGTACGAACCCGGACGCGGTGAAGTGCCGATCCAATTGCGAGCGATCGAGTGTGTCAGTCATTCACGCAGCACCGTACTGGTTGATGCGGTCGGCCATGTAGTCCAGCTCGGCGCGGGTAATGTCCGGATGAACCGGAATCGTTGTCATGCTCGCCAGCAGTGCTTCGGCGTTCGGGCACTCGTTGCGATATTGCGTGAGCGCCGGGAACTCGTAGAGTGCCTTGCAACCGTAGCGCTTGATGTCGGACGGAATGCCGGCGTCATCGAGGTAATCAATGAACGCGCGGTTGTCGGCGAAGTGCAGTTCAAGATTGAGGAAGTAATAGTTCGGCTCCCCCCCGGCGATGATTTTTTTCTCGCGAACCTTGCTGTGATCCAGCTTGCTCAGGAAGTAGGCCGCGTTTTCACGGCGCTGATCGATCTGCCCGGCCAGTGACGCCAGACGGCTTTCGCCCAGGGCTGCCGGCAGCGCGGCGAGTTTGTAGTTAAGGCCGAAGTCTTTACCGTTCAGGTTCCCGAAACGGCTGTAATCCCGACTGCGCTGAGCCAGTGCATCGTCGTCGGTGAGGATGAAACCGCCCTCGCCGGTTGCCAGCGGTTTGCGCTCGTGAGTGCTGAAGCATGACAAGTCGCCGAACTGCGAAAGCGGACGGCCATGCAGAGTCGTACCGTGGGAATGGGCCAGGTCCAGGATCAGCTTGATTCCCAGCTCGTGGGTGAGCGTACGCAACTCATCGACTTCGGTCGGGTAGCCCCACATCGGGATATCGATGATTGCGCGGGTGCGCGGTGTCATCCGCGCCTTGATAGACGCCGGGTCTGCGCCGAAGCCATGAGGCCGGGTGTCGACGAAGACCGGATTGGCGCCTGCCGCAATGATCGGGTAGATGGTGCACAGCGGGCAGCTCGGCGTCAGCAGCACGTCATCGCCAGGGCCGACGCCTGCCGCATAAATGGCCACGCTAAGCGCCGCACCGCCCGACGATACGGCGATCGCATGCCGAGCCTCGAACCATTCGGCGAGCTTGCCTTCGTATTCCGCCACCACATCACTGGTGCCCGACAGCGGGCGTTCCAGGGTTTTTTTCATGGTCAGCAGATCGTCTGCATACACCGGGCGGTATTTATCAGACACAGTCAGTCGGGCGGTCGCAGCATTGGCAAGATTAGATGACATTGGAATCGGCTCCGAAGTGGGCGTTGGACTTGGCGGATTGCTCAGTACGCAGGGACAGCACAGGCGCCAGGTCGGACCGGGCAATGTCGGCAGCGCAAATTTTTTCGATGATCTTGTAGGTAGGTCGCAGGCTTTCGAAGCTCGCCTCATAGGACGAATGACTGCGCACGGCGTCGAAGAACTTCTCCAGCTCGCCAAAATAACCACTGCGCTCGTACCCGGAATCGAGTGGCCCGGGCTGCCACGCGCCACGCCAGCGCTTGGCCGTGCCGGTGGCGCTGGTGCCGTGCTCCGGCTCATGCATGGTGATGTTCCAGAGGTTGTTGAGCTCGACCATCATCGAATTCGAACTGACGATCTTCATGTCGAATTCGAAGTACGGGAACATGGTTCCGCTCAAGAGGCTGACAGTGGCTCCGGTGGAAAACTGCAGCTCCAGGCTCACCAGCAGCGAGTCATCGTGGCGCTGAACCCGCGACTCGATATCGCGCAGCTCGCCGCCGCCGAAGGTCACACCCAGGTCAATCGTGTGGATTGCCTGCGCCAGCAGGAAGGATCTCAGCGTCGAGTCCAGGCCCCAGAGCGGCGCTGTTGGCTTGCTTGCGTAGTGATTGAGCTGAATATGCACAACCTTTCCGAATTGCTCGGTACGGGTCATGTCGCGTAGTTGACGCATGGGCTTGGCAAACTTGAAGTTCATCCCGACGCCGGTGACGACGTTCGAACGGCGACTGGCCTCGATCAGGGTTTCCAGCTCGGCGAGGGTGAAACAAGGCGGTTTTTCGACAAACACGTGGACGCCCTTGGCCATGGCCTTGAGCGCAAGATCGCGGTGTGCCTGAGGTGGGCATGCCATGACCACGGCATCGATCGAGTTGGACGCCAGCATCTCGTCGAAATCGTCCGTTATCGACACATTCGAGATGAAGCGATGAATCTGTCCGGCACGCGTGAGGTCGCTGTCACAGACCGCCACAATACGTATGTCCGGCATTTGTAGAAGTGTGGGCAACAGATTTTCTTGCATCTGTGCGCCGAGACCAACGATGCCAACTCTGAGTACAGTCATTACCATCTCCATCCTGGAAAATTGGGAACTGCTTCGTAAAATGGTTGGACGAACGCCTACGCGGGTTCCGACCCGGAGGACTGTTTCGAAAAATCGAATTAATCTGGCGTTCGTTTTAAACCGGGCAGGCTTGCCCTAAATCGGGGGATCGCTATGGCCGCGAAGATCACCACCGCTCAACGCGTCAGGACGATCGCCTGATATCGCTAAAGGTGTTTTTTGCAACGGATCGACACGATGAATATGCAGGCTGTCGCAAGAAGCAGGCATGAAGCCGCGGAGATGGGGTTTGAGGATGTCCGCAGACCCGAGGGGCAGCGAGGCGTCATAATCCAAGTCGATTGCGCAGAAGGCAAAAGTCTTTAGGGGCCAGTCGCACATCCCATCGAAAAGGGAATGGTGACTTTCTTGCGGGTAAGCATGCATGAGCGGAATCTTCCTTGAAGTACATCTTCGTTCATCCTTGATCCGCAGGTACTCAATCTCCGTGAGCACCTGAGAAAACACATCGCATAAACAATGTGTCGCTTATGTGTAGATCACACTTCCAGATCCCGCCACACATCTGCTTAGACCGAGTCCTCATATAAGCCTTATGAATGTTGGTATATAAGCGCCAGAGCGGGTGTTGTCCTGGATCGCCATACGAAGGTAAATCCGCGCTCTTCTGGACGCTTGCTTTGATTGAGGATGATCAGGTTTCAGGTCCCACAAAAAACATGCTCATCGTCTGAAAACACCAAAACCTGAGGAATCAGCGGTTGTCGGGCAAGTGTGCAATTGCTACCGTAACGACAAACGTCATTACAGGTATTTCACCATGGCCTCCATCAACATTCGCATTGACGATGACTTGAAGCAGCGCTCATTTGCCGAACTGGAAAAGCTTGGGGTAACCCCTTCCGAGCTATTGCGCCAAACCCTTCAATACGTCGCTGAACGCGGCAAACTGCCATTCAAACCTGCGTTACTCAGCGAAGAAGATGAAGCGCTGATAGCTGTGGTCACAGAACGCCTTGCCGCACCTCAGCGAGTCAAGGTCAGTCTGGATGACCTATAGTCTCGAATTCGACCGACGCGCACTGAAAGAGTGGCAAAAACTGGGCGACACGGTGCGTCAGCAGTTCAAGAAAAAACTCTCTGAAGTCCTCGAAAACCCTCGCATTGAAGCCAATCGGCTACGCCAGCTGCCCGACTGCTACAAACTCAAACTGCGCAGCGCTGGTTACCGGCTGATCTATCAGGTCCTTGACCAGGAAGTGGTGGTTTTTGTGGTCGCCATCCGAAAGCGCAAGCGTGAAGCCGCTTACCAGGACGCACAGGATCGAATCTCGCCTAATTCTTGAGGTCGGTGTTTAGGCCCAGAGAAACGCTTAGCGGCCGACGATCAATCGTTTGAAATCGCGCTGAGGCGTCTCACATCCAGTAGTTTTCGACCAGAGCCAGGTTGTAGGAGCGTCTGCGCAAGCGCCTCAGCCGGGGTATCAAAACAGCTTTGGATCTTCACGCTACTCGATCACCAACCGCCCCAACCGTTGCCTGAGCATGCGATTCTCGGCGCGCAGTTGCTGCACTTCTTCAAGCAGGTCGAGCGCCAGGGCGACGCCTTCCCATTCCAGATCCAGGTCACGCCGTAACTTGGCGGCGCGCTTGGCGACCGCCAGTTCGTAGTCGTTGAAACGCCAATCCTTGGGCTGCGCGCCCTGAGGTTCGAGGATGCCGTGTTCGACGATTTCGATCACGTAGACGTCCGATAAATCGGTCGCCTCACAGAATTCTGCCATGTCCAGTTGAACGATCAGGGGGTTGCTCATGATTGGCTACTCCTTCTCTTGACTCAAAAATGCTCCCGCGGATTAAAAGCGGCTTTCTTCGCCAGCTCCTGCCACAACGCTTTGACGTCATCGTCGGTATGTTTGGGCATCACCGCCTTGAGCTGCACGAACAGATAACCGCGTTGCCCGGCCTTGTTCAGCAGGCCGTGGCCTTTGGCGCGCATGCGCTGGCCGTTCTGGCTGCCGGCTGGAACCTTGAGGTTGATCTTGCCGGTCAGGGTCGGCACCGCGACCTCTGCACCCAACGCCAGCTCCCATGGGGCCAGCGGCAAGGTGATGATCAGGTTTTCACCTTCAACGTCGAATTTCGGGTGCGGCGCAAAACGAATGGTCAGGTACAGGTCGCCATTGGCACCGCCACCGACACCCGGTGCGCCCTGGCCCTTGAGCCGAATGCGCTCGCCGTCGATCACACCGGCCGGGATTTTTACGTTCAGGCTTTTGCTGGTGTTGCTGACGTGCTGACCCGCCGCGTTGTACTGCGGCACCTGGAAGGTGACCTTCTTCGACTCGGTCGACAGGGTTTCTTCCAGAAAAACCGCTAATTCCATTTCCACGTCTTGCCCTCGACGACCGGCACTACGGCCAGACTGTCCACCCCCGAAACCCGGGCCACGGTTACCGAAGATCGAACTGAAGAAGTCCGAAAAATCGCCGCCATCCTGTCCACCAAAACCACCTGCACCGCCACGCTGCTGCCAACCCGGCGGGCCCTGGAACGGTTGGCCGTGCTGGCCGTATTTGCGCAAGTCGTCGTATTCGGCGCGCTTGTCGGCACTTTTCAGCGCTTCATAGGCTTCCGAGGCGTCCTTGAATTTGGCCTCGGCGTCCTTTTCCTTGCTGACATCGGGGTGGTATTTGCGCGCCAGCTTGCGATAGGCGGCCTTGATCGCCTTATCGTCAGCGGTCGGCTCCACACCGAGAATCTTGTAATAGTCTTTGAAGTCCATCGAGGGAATCACCATCCGTTATCGATATCACGCAGCCAGACACAGCATGCACTGATTGGCTGTCGCAGGCTTGACCGATCTCAAGAATGGGATCGGGCAGCACATCTGAAGTTTATCGGCAGCCGGGGCGGATCACTTGATCACAGAGCGGCTGCCACACCATGCCCGTAAGTTTGGGGAACAAGGATAGTCTTTCAAGTGAGCGAAGAGCTGAATTTAGCGGATAGTCGGCCTTCGATTCTGCGCCGCTCTGACATACACTGCGCGGCCGTTTTTTAACCGGAACTCGAAAGACATGAAAAACGCATCTCCAGCCCGTGCCTGCGGTATCGACTTCGGCACGTCCAACTCCACTGTCGGCTGGCTGCGCCCTGGCATGGAAACGCTGATCGCGCTGGAGGACGACAAGATCACCCTGCCATCGGTGGTCTTCTTCAATATGGAAGAACGCCGCCCGGTGTACGGCCGGCTGGCGCTGCACGAGTACCTGGAAGGCTACGAAGGCCGCTTGATGCGCTCGCTCAAAAGCCTGCTGGGCTCCAAGCTGATCAAGCACGACACCAGCGTTCTGGGCACGGCAATGCCGTTCAAGGACCTGCTCGGGCTGTTCATCGGCCAGCTGAAGAAGCGCGCCGAGACCGCCGCCGGTCGGGAATTCGAAGAAGTGGTGCTGGGGCGTCCGGTGTTTTTCGTCGATGACGATGAAATGGCCGACCAGGAAGCCGAAAACACCCTGGTGGACGTGGCCCGCGCCATCGGTTTCAAGGACGTCTCGTTCCAGTACGAACCGATTGCAGCGGCGTTCGACTATGAGTCGACCATCGAAAAGGAAGAGCTGGTGCTGATCGTCGACATCGGCGGGGGTACGTCGGACTTCTCCCTGGTGCGGCTGTCCCCTGAGCGACGCGGCCACGACAATCGCCACGACGACATCCTCGCCACCGGCGGCGTACACATCGGCGGGACCGATTTCGACAAGCAACTGAGTTTGCAGGGCCTGATGCCGCTGTTCGGCTATGGCAGCCGGATGAAGAGCGGTGCCTACATGCCCACCAGCCACCACATGAACCTGGCGACCTGGCACACCATCAACTCGGTGTACTCGCAAAAGTCGACCCTGGCACTGGGCAGCATGCGTTACGACATCGAAGACACCGGCGGTATCGATCGCCTGTTCAAGCTGATCGACCAGCGCGCCGGACACTGGCTGGCAATGGAAGTGGAAGAAACCAAGATCCAGCTGACCCACGCCGACAATCGCCATGTACTGCTGGACCGGATCGAGCCGGGTTTGAGCGTCGAACTGAGCCGGGCGCTGTTCGAGTCGGCCATCGACAACCTGCTGGAGCGGGTGCGCAACAGCGTGACTCAACTGCTCAACGACGCCAATGTGCGCGTTGATCAGGTCGATACGGTGTTCTTCACCGGTGGTTCGAGCGGGATTCCGGCGCTGCGTAACAGCGTGTCGGCAATGTTGCCGAATGCGCAGCATGTGGAAGGGAACATCTTCGGCAGCATCGGCAGCGGCCTGGCGATCGAAGCGATGAAGCGTTACGGCACCTTGGCCTGATCTGACTTTCGCGGCGCGCCCATCGCGAGCAAGCTCGCTCCCACACTGGATCTCCAGCGAACACACTATGTGTGAACACTACCGATCAAATGTGGGAGCGAGCTTGCTCGCGATAGCGTCCTATCAGGCAATACATTTCCCGGATCACACCATCTCGATCAGCTTCAACTCGCTCTTCAGATACGCGTAATAAATCGGCCCCGCCACCACCCCCGGCAGGCCGAACGCGGCCTCGAACACCAGCATTGCCAGCAGCAACTCCCAGGACTTGGCACTGATCTGTCCGCCGACGATCCGCGCGTTGAGGAAATATTCCAGCTTGTGGATAAAGATCAGGTAACCCAACGCCGCCACCGCGACCCAGATCGACAGCGACAAACCGACGATGGTGATCAGCGTGTTGGACATCAGGTTGCCGATCACCGGCAGCAAGCCCAGCAGGAAGGTCAGCACGATCAGGGTTTTGGTCAACGGCAGCTTGATCCCGAACAGCGGCAGGATCACCGCCAGGAAGATCCCGGTAAAAAAGGTGTTGAGCAGGGAAATCTTGATCTGCGCAAAGACGATATTGCGAAACGCTTGAACCAGCAGGTGCAAACGGTCGAACAATGCCGCCGCCAGGGGTTTGCGTTTGGTCAGGTCAGGGACACGCTGCAAGGCGATGATCGCCCCCAGCACCATGCCGATCAGCAACGTGACGAACATGTGTGCGGCGTCTTTGCCGACCAGTTGCAGATCACTCAGGTGCTTGCTCAGCCATTCGCCGATGGCCACGCGAAATTCGGCGGCACTGGCTGGCAGATAAGCATCGATGAACGGAGGCAACTGACCGCGTGCCTTGTCGACCACCAGCATGAACTTGTCCAGGGAAGCCCCGGGGTTTTCCGCTTCATGCAGCAGAAAACTGATAGCACCGGCAAAAATCAGCGCCAGTACGCTGACCACCAGCGTGCCGAGCAAGGCCACGGCCAGCCAGCGTGCGCGCCGCCCTTCAATCAGTCGTTGCAGTTGCGGGGTGAGCATGTTGACCAGTTCGAACACCAGCAACCCGGCCAGCAGACTGGGCAACAGTCGCAGCGGTATCACCAGCAGCAGCCCACCAAAAATGATCACCCAACTGACCAACAGCAACACGTGACGCTGAGAAAACGTTGGCATACAGCCTCAAAACAAACGGCGTTAAAGGATTGGCAGTCTGCCAGCCTTCCGATGCCAGCACTAGGGATTCGGGCGCAGTGCAGTTATTTCAGCGTCCTTGCCGGCCTCATCGCGAGCAAGCTCGCTCCCACACTGGATTGTTCGTGACACCGGGTTTGTGAACCCCCGAGATCAAATGTGGGAGCGAGTTTACTCGCGATGGCATCACCGCATTCAGCAGTCATACCGAGTTGCCTGAATCGCGAGCAAGCTCGCTCCCACACTCGACCGTGTTTACTCAAACGGATTATTTTTTCTTCAGGCAATCGCTCATGAAGGTCTTGCGCGCATCGCCTTTAAGCGCCTGAGTGGTGGCGGTGGCGTTGCAGGTTTTCATCTTCTGTTGTTGAGGGGTCATCGGTTTGGCCGCCTCTGCTGCCGGCGCGGCTTTGAGGCAGGTACTCATAAAGGCTTTGCGCTCATCACCCTTGAGGGCTTTCGCGGTGGCGTCGGCATTGCAGGTGGTCATTTTGTTCTGTTGAGCCGTGGCGGCGAAGCCCTGGGAACAGAGCAGCAGACCGATCATCAACAAAGGGATACGCAGCATCTTCATGGAGTTTTCTCCTTGTTACCGCGCCGATGGGCACGGCCTCGAGGGGAGTGTAGACAAAGCCCGTTACACCTTCACCTACTATCCAGCGTGGTCCGTCGATACTGCTCCGGCGTGCAACCGGCCTGACGCTGAAACATCGCGATAAACGCCGACGACGTGCTGTATCCCATGTCGAAAGCGATCTCCTGAATGCTGCGCGGGCTGTCCAGTGCTTCGATCGAAGCGAGGAAACGCAAGCGTTGGCGCCACTCACCGAAACTCATGCCCAGTTCCCGAACACATTGCCGGGCCAGGGTTCGTTCGCTGACGTGGATCTGCTCCGCCCACTGCGCCAGCGGCCGATTGTCGCCCGGCGATGCCTGCAAGGCTTCGAGCACACTGAGCAATCCGGCGCTGCTGGCGTAAGGCAAATAACAGTTATGCACCGGCGCTTGTTGAAGTTGATCGACCAGCACTTCGGCCAGGCGCTTGTCGGCCGGGCGCTCGGGGATCTTGACGTCGCGGGCAGCGAAGTCCTTGAGGATCGCCTTGAGGATGTCACTGATCGCCAGCGTGCAAGCCTGTTGCGGCAGATCGCGGCACAGTGGTGGCGCGAGGCAGACAGCGCGGTAATTGATCGGCTGGTTGCTGTAGAAACTGTGCTCGGTGTGCGGCGGCACCCACACCGCGTATTGCGGCGGCGACATGAAGCGGCTGCCGCCGATTTCCATGTGCAATACGCCATGGGCTGAATATTCGAGCGTACCCCACGGATGACGATGAGCCGAGGCGAAGCGGTGAGCATCAAAGTCGGCATAGCGGAAATACACCGGGGCCGGCAGCTCGCTGAAATCCAGCAGATCGATGTGTTTACTGTTCATGCTGTCCGTCATCAGGGGCAGGTTGTCTGGATCGAAGTATAGGCTCGCATCCAGACAGGCGATAATCACCCCTCATCAACGCTCTGGTTTTCCCCCATGCAATACGCTTATCCCCTGCTGGCCATTTTCATCTGGGCCGGCAATACCGTGATCAACAAACTGGCGGTCGGTGCGATCTTTCCCGCCGAGATCGGTTTCTATCGCTGGCTGCTCGCCGGGATTTTGTTCACGCCGTTCATGCTCAGACCGGTGATACGTCATTGGGCGGTCATTCGCCCGAACCTGGGCAAGGTCTTCGTCCTTGGCGTGCTTGGCATGGCGGTCTATCAAAGCCTGGCTTACTTCGCCGCCACGCTGACCTCGGCCACCAACATGGGCATCATCCTGTCACTGATGCCGTTGATGTCGCTGGCCATGGCGATTATCAGCCTCGGCCAACGGCTGACCGCCGGCGCGCTGGCCGGTGCGGTGCTGTCGTTTGCCGGCGTGCTGGTGGTGGTTTCGTCCGGCAGCCTGGGCGCGTTGCTGGAACACGGGGTCAACCTGGGCGATGCAATGATGCTGATCGCGACCCTGGCCTATGCGGTCTACAGCACCTTGCTGAAAAAATGGCAGCTGCGCTTGCCGCCGCTGGTGCTGTTGTATTTGCAGGTGCTGGTGGCGGTGGTGGTGCTGTTTCCGCTGTTCCTGGCCTCGCCCAAAGTCGGCCCGACCTTGCAGAACATTCCGCTGGTGCTTTATGCCTGCCTGCTGGCTTCGATGCTCGCGCCACTGGCGTGGATGCAAGCGGTAGTGCGTCTGGGGCCAAGCCGCACCACGCTGTTCTTTAACTTGCTGCCGCTGATTACCGCATTGATTGCAGCGGTAGTGTTGCATGAGCAACTGGCGCTGTATCACCTGGTGGGTGGAGTGCTGACGTTGGGCGGGGTGATTCTTTCGGAGCGCTGGACTTTGGTGTTGGGGCGCAAGGTCAGCGTTGCCTGATCTGATGCCATCGCGAGCAAGCTCGCACACAGGGGATCTTTGAACGACGCAGATCCAATGTGGGAGCGAGCTTGCTCGCGATGAACGATAACGCGGTCTAAACCCCCGCCGCCTTCAACCGCTGCGCATGCTCGACGAATAACCGCACCGGATCCGCGCCCTTGCCCACCAGCCCCAGCGACTGGTTGACGATGTCGAAGTGATCCAGCGGGTACTCATCGCCAATCACCGTGCCCAAGTGCGAGCTGTAGCGCCCGACCATACCGTCGCAATGCCCCGCTTCGCGGACGAAGGTGGTGGCGAACAACCGACAGCTGCGGTTAGTGCCATCGAACAGGTTGCCGCCACGCTCAGTCTTGCCCGGTTGCAAGGTCCCGGACCACGAGTAATAGCGCACGCCGTTGACCAATTCCGGCCCATGCCCGCCCCAGGTTTCGGGCAATCCCTGTGGATAACGCTGATTGAACAACGCAACCCCTTCGCTGGTCAGCGAGTTGTGCGAGGCATGCACATCCACCGGCCATTTGTGCCTGGGATGACCGGTTTCCAGCAGGCCCATCAGCCACGCGACTAGCTGCAACAAAGCGCTCAACACACGGCCTTTTGCACTGTCAGGCGGACAGTGCTTGTGCAGATAGTCCGCCAGCTCCGAGCCATGATTGGGCCCGGCCACCGAGGTCACCGAGGCCACCTGGTCCGGGCGCTTGGCGGCGGCGTAACGGGCGGTCAGCGAACCTTGGCTGTGGCCGATCAGATTGACTTTGCTCGCCCCGGTTTCGCGCAAGATTTCATCGATTTGCGTCAGTAACTCTTCACCGCGCACTTCGTTGGAGTTGACCGGCGAAACCTGTACCGCGATCACTGTCGCCCCACCCCGGCGCAGCGCCGAAATGATCCCGTACCAGTAGGGGTAGAACACCAGGCGAATAAAGCCGAGCATTCCCGGGACCAGCACCAAGGGGTAACGCGTGGCGGTCTCTTGCGACATGGGCAGACATCCTCGTGATCAGGGACTGATGCTGTCAGCCGACTATTTGGTCGGCTTGACCGTCACCGGTGCCTTGCCTTCCTTCATTTGCGCCAACAACGGTGCGCACTGGTTCGGCTCACCGCCACTCGGCGCCACCAGTGCCAGCAGCCCCGCCGCCGGACCGGCAATCACGCCCAGCGCCACCATCCCCGCGCCCCGCAACATCAGCGGCACACCCTTCACGCCGGTATCCGGCTTGATGAACTTACCGCGTACATACAGCGGCGAACGCAACGAGATCACCCGCACGCCCTTGGACTCTGGCGTGATGGTCAGGTCGAGCTGCTCAGTGGACATGTTCGCCGTGCCGTCGATGTAGACGATCGCGTTCTCGGTGTCGAACACAAACAGCCGGGAGGTCGCCAGACCGGTCTTGACGTCGAAGTCGGCCGCCGCGCAATTGATCTTCACGTCCTGGTCGCCAAAGATTTTCCCGACCACATAATTGCCGACATTCAACCCGGCCAGCTCCATCAGTTGGCGACTGATCGCACCGTCGTTCATCAACAGCTTCAGATCGCCATTGGCGCTGCCCAGCAACGCCGCCACCGAGTTGCCGTGACCGGCGAGATCGGCATCACCGTTGAGTTCCCCGAAGCTGGTTTTCATCGTCTCGAAGCTCGGGAACAGCTGCTTGAGTTTGAAGCCGCGCGCGGTCAGCTTCGCCCGCCCTTCCAACGGCGTGGCAAGGCCGTTCAGACGGATCTGCGCATCGAGCTTGCCGCCCGCTACGCCAAAGCGCAGCGGCTCCAGGCTGATCTGACCATCGTTGAGCACCAGGTGCGTATAGAGATCGGTAAACGGCAGCTTCTCGCTTTGAACGATGCGCTTACCGGTGAATTCGACATCCGCGTCCATATCGCGCCAGCGCTCGGTATGGAATTCCTCGACCGGCAACACCTTGTCTGCCGGCTGCTTGCTTTCGCCGCCTCGGGCCTTTTGCTTGGCGTTGGAGTCGGCGCCGATCAGCGGCGCGAGGTCGGCGAACAACAATTGATTGGAGACCACCGCACCACTGAGTTTGGGCCGTGGCTGGCTGGCGACATACGTCAGGTCGCCGTGAATATCGCTGCTGCCGATGGTGCCGTTGAATGCCTCGTAGTGGAACGTCGCACCGTCCGCCTGCCGCAGGTTGGCGATCAAGTGACCGTCAGTGGTGTAAGGCGGCGAAGCCGGCAGGGGTACACCGGTCAAGGGATAAAGATTGCCCAGGCTGGTGCCGGCCAGTTTCAGACGCAGGTCCAGCGCACCGAGGTTCAGCGGGTCGGTCAGGGTGCCGGCCAACTCGACGCTGGTGTCGGCAATTTTCACCTGCGCGTGCAACGGGAACGGCTTGGCAGCGTCCTGTAATGCCAACAGCCCGCCGACCTTGCCTTCGCCCGCCAGTTTCTGACCGTGGTACTGGCCTTTGACCTTCAGTGCGAATGCATAGTCTTGCGGCGCCAAACCCTTCTCCAGAGCTTTCTTCGCGGCTTTATCACCGACGATGTCGCTGAACGGAATCGGCTTGCCCAGCAGGTCGATCAGCAGGTCGAGCTGAGTGTTGAGGCTCTGGTCATCGAGGCTGATGTGGCCCTTGTCGAAACCGATCGCACCGATGTCTACCACCCAGCGGGACGGTTCGGCGTTCGGGTCTTTCGGATCGAACTTGAAGGTCCAGTTGGCGCGGCCATCGGCCAGGCGTTGCAGGTCGGCATTGGGTTCAGTGAGGTCGATGCGCGGGATCACCACCCGCTGCGCCAATAGCGCCAACGGCGAGATCCGCAACTCGACGCGTTTGAGGCTGACCATTTGCGGCTTTTTCGACCAGTCCGGGTTGCCCAGGCTCAAGTCCTCGGCCACCACATGCGGCCACGGCACCCAGGCGCGCCAACCGCCTTCATCGACTTCACGTTTCCAGGTCACCGTCAGGTTGCCGTTGATGGCAAAGGGACGGTGCAGCTCTTCGGAGACTTTGGTGTTGAGCGGCGGTTTGATCCGGTTCCAGTCAAAGAACGCGATGATCAGCACCAGCACGGCCATCAGCAGCACGAGGCTGCCGACAACCCAGGCGAGAATTTTACGAGTGCGCGTCATTGCACAGAACTCCTGATTGCGACTCAGCGCCCTGACTGCGACGCCTGCATGGAAACGGTAGGCCAAAAATCGGCCGATTATAGGAGCTACGACTGGCAAATGGCCCGCAGGTTTAACGCTCCTTCCATTCAGACATGAAAAAACCAACTTTCCTGACCGATCAGACAGCTCGCGTTACCCACCTCCGCACTTTTTCGACCCGCAAGTGAGTCGAAAATACCCACCTCGGTGCAAAAGCGCTCCCCGGAAACGTCCGTTCTAGAGGCTTTCCACCGAACAATCAATTCCGTTGATTATTACCATTGTCTTTATGAACTTTTATATCGACTTATCGAGAGTAGCATTAGCTTCGTACCCACTTTATAGCCCTCCCAAGGAGCAACCGATCATGAAACGCCAAATACTGCTTAGCCTGACCCTTTCGATGTTAGCCAGCACCGCTTTTGCCCTGCCAGCTGCCGATCAGGCAACTCCGCAAGTCAAATCCAGCCACTCGGTTTACAGCCAAACAGTTGCCGATGGTGCCAACGGTAACGAACGCCTGAAAGAAAAAGGCCTGATCACTCAGGACGGCTACGACAAGACACCACAAGGTCAGACCCTGGCTTCTGACGGTTCCGATCGCACTCCACAAGGTCAAACCCTGGCTTCCGACGGCTCCGATCGCACCCCACAAGGTCAGACCCTGGCTTCCGACGGTTCAGATCGCACTCCACAAGGTCAAACCCTGGCTTCCGACGGTTCCGATCGCACTCCACAAGGTCAAACCCTGGCTTCCGACGGCTCCGATCGCACTCCACAAGGTCAAACCCTGGCGTCCGACGGCTCCGATCGCACTCCACAAGGTCAGACCCTTGCCGCTGACGGTTCCGACCACACCCCACAAGGCCAAACCCTTGCTGAAGGTGGTGGTGACCGCGTGATCGAACGCAACGCTAGCCTGAGCTAAGGCCATGCTGGCCCGGAAAAAAGCCCGATCTCCTGGATCGGGCTTTGACTTTGTGTAGCTCGCACTCCCCGCCTCACCTCCCTTTACTCAAGTTCGACGCCAGCAAAGCTGATTTGCTAGAGTGCGCCGCTGTCCTTGATTAGAAGTCAGCCGCCTGATGCTGCCCCGCGCCGAACAGAAACAACAGACCCGCAACGCCTTGATGGACGCTGCCCGCCACCTGATGGAATGCGGCCGAGGATTCGGCAGCCTGAGCCTGCGTGAAGTGGCGAAAACCGCTGGCATTGTCCCGACCGGTTTCTACCGGCACTTTGCCGATATGGATCAGCTAGGGCTGGAACTGGTCAGCGAAGTCGGCCAGACCTTCCGCGAAACCATCCGCCTGGTGCGCCACAATGAATTCGTCATGGGCGGGATCATCGATGCCTCGGTGCGAATTTTTCTTGATGTGGTCGCGGCCAACCGTTCGCAGTTCCTGTTTCTGGCGCGCGAACAATATGGCGGCTCACTGCCAGTGCGCCTGGCCATCGGCAAACTGCGCGAGAACATCAGCTCGGACCTGGCCGCCGACCTGTCCTTGATGCCCAAACTGCAACACCTCGATTTTGCCGGGTTGTCGGTCATGGCCGACCTGATCGTCAAAAGCGTGTTCGCCACCCTCCCCGACATCATCGACCCGCCCGCCGAAGCCTTGCCCGTACACCTGACGCCACAGGCGAAGATCACTCAGCAATTGCGCTTTATCTTTATCGGCTTGAAGCATTGGCAAGGACTCGGTAGCACCGAATAGCCAACGCTCGTTCCCACGCTCTGCGTGGGAATGCAGCCCGTGACGCTCTGCGTCACTGCCGAAGCGGACGCAGAGCGTCCAGTGAGGCATTCCCACGCAGAGCGTGGGAACGATCAAGAGGCCGCTACAAAATGGTGCACATAAGAATTCGCACGCACCAAACCCACCCGCACTTACTCAAAATTCCGCAACATTCAGAAACATCTTCTACGCTCTGACAGGGTTTTCCTACGTCTCGTCCGATTGGCAAGCCCCTTGCTCTAGCCTGAGCATTGTCCTTTGCTGGAAGCCTTCCAATGCTGGTGATTCATCGCAGAATCGACCCTCAACCCGTCTGGGTCGCCGAGTTGCACCTGAACTACGAGGCACGCAGTAAAAGTCGCTTGCGCTGTTTCAGTGCCGAAGGTGAAGACGTCGGGTTGTTTTTGGAGCGCGGGCAGCCGCCGCTGTACGACGGCGAATGCCTGGAGGCCGAAGACGGCCGCATCGTCCGCGTCTGCGCCCGCCCCGAACAACTGCTGCATGTCACCTGCGCCAACGCCTTCGAACTGACCCGCGCCGCCTATCACCTGGGCAATCGCCACGTTGCCCTGCAAGTCGGTGATGGTTGGTTGCGCCTGCTCGACGACTACGTGCTCAAAGCCATGCTCGAACAGTTGGGCGCGCAGACCGCAAACATCGAAGCCCCCTTCCAGCCGGAGCACGGCGCCTATGGTGGTGGCCATCACCATTCGCGGCACGGCGACGAGGACTTCAACTATCCGCCGAAACTGCACCAGTTCGGCGTCCGCACATGAACCCGGCCTGGGCGCTGCTGCGTCTGGCCAGCCCGCAATTGCCGATTGGTGGCTACAGCTATTCCCAAGGCCTGGAAATGGCTGTGGATAACGGCCGCGTAAGCGACCCGGAATCGGCCAAACGCTGGATCAGCGATCAGCTACTGCTGAACCTGGCGCGCTTCGAAGCGCCGCTATTGCTTGCCCATTGCACCTCCGCCGCCAATGAAGACTGGCCACAGTTGCTGCAACGCTGTGAGGAACACCGCGCCAGCCGGGAAACCCGCGAGTTGCATCAGGAAAGCCGGCAAATGGGCTATTCGCTGCAGCAACTGCTCAACGGCTTACCGGAACTGGATGACGCCGCTCGCAGCTTTCTCGCACAACGCAGCGAGCCGCATCTGGCCCTCGGCTGGGCGCTGGCTGCCCGCGCCTGGCAGATAACCCCGCAAGACGCGCTCGCCGCCTGGCTCTGGAGCTGGCTGGAGAATCAATTGGCGGTGTTGATGAAAACCCTGCCGCTGGGCCAGCAAGCCGCGCAACGGCTCACCAGCGAACTGCTGCCGCTGTTGCAACAGGCTCAGCAGAACGCCTCAAGCCTTGACCCTCAACACTACGGCAGCGCCGCTTTCGGCCTGTCCTTGGCGTGTATGGCCCATGAACGCCAGTACAGCCGTCTGTTCCGTTCCTAGGGCCTGTTATTTTGGAGAACCACATGAACACACAACCTCTGCGCGTCGGTATCGGCGGCCCGGTCGGTTCCGGGAAAACCGCGCTGACTTTGGCCCTGTGCCTGGCGCTACGTGATCGCTACAACCTGGCAGTGGTCACCAACGACATCTACACCCGCGAAGACGCCGATTTTCTGGTGCGTAACGAAGCCCTGGCCCCCGAGCGGATCATCGGCGTGGAAACCGGCGGCTGCCCGCACACGGCGATTCGCGAAGATGCGTCGATCAACCTCGAAGCGGTGGATCAACTGAACCGGCGCTTTCCCGGTCTCGACCTGATTCTGGTGGAGTCCGGTGGCGACAACCTGTCGGCAACCTTCAGCCCGGAACTCTCGGACCTGACGATCTATGTGATCGATGTCTCGGCCGGCGACAAGCTGCCGCGCAAGGGCGGACCAGGGATCTGCAAATCCGACCTGCTGGTGATCAACAAGATCGACCTGGCGCCGCTGGTAGGCGCATCGCTGTCGATGATGGACAGTGACACCCAACGCATGCGCGGCGGCAAGCCGTTCGTCTTCAGCAATCAGAAAACCGGCCAGGGCCTTGAGGAAATCATCGCCTTCATCGAGCGCCAGGGGCTGCTGACCGCCGCCTGAAACTTATCCACAGGCGTTATCAACAAGGAAGCTTATTCATGACACTCAAACGCATCTTCGCCGCCGCAGCCCTGCTGCTCACGCCCGCACTGGCCTTTGCTCACCCAGGCCATGGCGACAACGGTTTGCTGGCCGGTATCAGCCACCCGATTGGCGGTCTCGACCATTTGCTGGCGATGCTGGCTGTCGGGTTATGGGCTGCGCAACAAAAGGGTGCAGCGCGTTGGGCACTGCCGTGTACCTTTGTCGGCGTCATGCTGATTGGCGGCCTGCTCGGGTTTGAAGGCTTGAACCTGCCGGCGCTGGAAAGCGGGATTGCTGCTTCGGTGCTGGCGCTGGGCCTGGCGGTGGCATTGGCGGTGCGTCCGCCGTTGAGCCTGGCGATTGGCGCGACGGCGCTGTTTGCCTTGTTTCATGGCGTGGCGCATGGGTTGGAGTTGCCGGAGATGTCCAGCCCTTGGGCATATGCCGCTGGCTTCGTCGCCGCAACTGCTGTCTTGCATGCTGCCGGTTATGCAGTGGTGCGTGTGTTGCCTCAGGCGGCTGCGCCGTTGGTTCGGCTGGCGGGTGCTGCTTCAGCGGCGACCGGAATCTGGCTGCTCGCTGGCTGAGTTTTCTATTGCCTGAGCGGGCCTCATCGCGAGCAAGCTCGCTCCCACACTGGACCTGTGTTCGTAGGACTAATGTGGGAGCGAGCTTGCTCGCGATAGCGGTTTGACAGACACCGCGTCTCTCAGGCCGACCTCTCTGCTACCATGTCGCGCAAACACTCCTGCCGTGACGACGCCAGCCAATGCCCGATGCTCCCCGCTCTGCCTCCCAGCCTGAATTGACCGCCCTGTTCGCCACTGTGCAGCAGCACTTCCAGGACGTGATCGTGCCGCTCTGGCAAGGCCCCGGCTGGAACGCAGACATGGCGCTGCCGTATGAAGCGCTGGACGCCGAACACCGGCCATTGCCGCCACAACGCTACCGGGCCATGGCCTGCGCACGACAGTTGTACCTGTTCGCCAGCCTGATCGGTGAAGTGCCGGCTGCCGAAGAGCGCGCCGCTGCGCTGTTTCGCTCGTTGCAACGGCATTTCCACGATGCCGAACACGGCGGCTGGTTCTACAGCATCGACGCCCATGGCGCGCCGCTGGATCAGCGCAAAGACCTCTACACCCACGCCTTCATTCTGTTTGCCTGCGCCCATTACTGGGCCAAGGTTCGCGAGCCGCTGGTGGAATCGGTGCTCAATGCCGCGCTGGAAGTGGTTGCTCAGCGTTTCGCCACAGACGACGGTCTGTACGAAGCCAGCCTCGACCGCGACTGGTCCCCGCTCAACACCGGGCCGTTGCAGAACCCGCTGATGCATCTGGCTGAAGCCTTCCTCGCCACGCTGTCAGTACGCGACGATGCCCCGGTCGAGGCCGCGCTCAATGCACTGTGCGGGGCGATGCAAAAGCACTTCATCGACCCGCAGCACGGGGTGATGATGGAAAAACCGCTGGGGGCTGTGGATAACTGGTTTGAACCGGGGCATCAGTTCGAATGGTATTTCCTGCTGGAGTCATCGGCGTTGCTACGTGGATCAAAACTGCACGCCTCGCTGACCCGCGCTTTCGCTTTCACCGAACAGTTGGGCGTTAATCAACAGACCGGCGCAGTGCGAGCCATGCTTGACCTTGAGCTGGACGGCAGACCTCGCGATGAAACCCAACGCATCTGGGCCCAGGCGGAATACCTGCGTGCCCTGACCTTGCGTCCGGACAGCGAGGCGTTGCTTGAGCATCAATTGAAGGCCTTGCAACAGCGCTTCCTGCATGCCGGTGGCTGGTACGAGTGCCTGGACAGGGATGGCGCAGTCAGCCGCCGGGACATGCCGTCGACCACGCCTTACCATTTGGCGACCTGCTATCGCGGCCTCACCGAGTATCTGCGTTAACTGATAGATCGCTATCGCGAGCAAGCTCGCTCCCACATTTGATCTCTGGGGTTAGCAGATCCCTGTGGGAGCGAGCTTGCTCGCGATGGCCGCGACACGGTCTTCAGCCAGCAATCCACTTGCGATCACCGGTAAAGCTGATCGTCAGCCAACGCGCTGCATCCGGCTTGCCGAGCTTCACCGAAATCCGCTCCCGCAGTTCATCCAGTGTGGCCACTCCATCAAGTCGGTAATCCGCCGGCAATACCACGTGAATCTCGATGAACCGCGCCCGCCCGTGCTTTTGCACATACGAGATGTACTCGACAAAACCATGCTCGGCCTTGGCCTCGTCCATCACTTGGCGAACCTTGTCATCCAGCTGATCCGGGACAATCCCCAGCACATCGCGTAACGCCGGCTTGAGGATATTGAACGCCGGCGCGAGCATGCTCAGGGCCAGCAGGATCAGGATCGCCGGGTCGACGTAAGCGGCCCACTGGCCATAGCCCTGCGACTTGAGCAGCAGCGCGGTGAGGAAGCTCACCAGCAAGCCGACCGAGAGCATCGCGTCCACCAGCCAACTGACGTTGTCGAACTGGATCAACGAAGATTTCAACGTGCGATTACGGTAACGGACGTAGAAGAAATAGCCGAAACAGACGACGCTAAGCACTGCCGCAAAAGGAATCACCAGGCCCAGTTCGATCTCGCGGCCACCTTGGATGATGCCGAACATGCCGCTGAGAAAGGCGTAGATCGCAATCAGCAACAGGAAGCTGCCTTCGATCAGCAGCACCATCGGTTCAAGGTGCCAGAAGCCAAACTGAAAGCGCTGGTTACTTTCCCTGGCGATCAGCTTGGCGGTGATCAGCATCAGGACCTTGATGAAGGTCGCGATCAGCGAAAAAAACCCATCGAACAAAATCGATTGGGAACCAGAAAAAAAGCCCGTGACGATTGCCGCGATTGCCACGGCGAACATCAGGATGGTCGATTGTTTGAGCAGTACCTGCTCACCTCGGTTACTCACATTTCCTCCTTCTGAAACCCTGAAAACCGCGGTTTGCGGTGGGGGTTTCGAGAGGGAGTGTACCTTATGCCATGTTTTGGCCGATTTGCCGCCATCGCGAGCAAGCTCGCTCCCACACTTGATCTCTGGTGTTAGGAGATCCCCTGTGGGAGCGAGCTTGCTCGCGATGAAGTTGACTCGGTTTTAAGCCTTGCCACCGCTGCGATCAATCGCAAACCCGCCCCAGGTCTGGCTCACCGGCATCAATTCCAGACGGTTGATGTTGATGTGCGCCGGGGCATTGAGGACCCAGAAAATCGTCTCGGCGATGTCCTGCGGCTGGATCGGCTCGGCACCTGCGTAAGTGGCGTCGTAGCGCGCCTGGTCACCGCCAAAACGCACCAGCGAGAATTCGCTTTCACACAGGCCCGGCTCGATGTTGCTCACCCGTACGCCGGTGCCTTGCAGATCGCAACGCAGGTTCAGCGAGAACTGTTTAACGAAGGCTTTGGTCGCGCCATACACGTGGCTGCCCGGGTACGGGTAGTTGCCGGCGATGGAACCCAGGTTGATGATCCCGGCACCGCGGCCGTGGGCGATCAAGCGTGGCAGCAGCAGGCGAGTGCTGTACATCAGGCCTTTGATGTTGGTGTCGACCATGGTGTCCCAGTCGTCCAGATCGCACTTGGGCGCCGGGTCTACACCCAGGGCCAGGCCGGCGTTGTTGATCAGCCCGCGCAGCTTGGTGAACGACGGCGGCAGGTTGGCGATCGCCTCCTCCATGGCCTTGCGGTCACGCACGTCGAGCACCAGGCCATGGACTTCGGTCTGCTTCGACAATTCGGCGCACAAGGCATTCAGACGCTCTTCACGACGGCCTGTCAGTACCAGTTTCCAGCCGGCCTCGGCAAAACGACGGGCACAGGCTTCACCAAAACCGGACGTCGCGCCGGTAATAAACAGGGTGTTGGACATCGTGTTCTCCTGGTTTGGGCTGATACGCAGCCGATGGAATAGAAACTCAACCAGCAGCATGCCCGGCCCGGAGCGCAGCGGCAACCGGGTCATCGATGGTCACGTCACAGGCTGCGCGTGCACTGGATCTGCGAGAAGCTGCCGCCATTGAGGGTGACGACTGTGGCGCTGGTTTTCTCGATCTCGTTGGGGAGCGTCAGATGCAGGTCCTTGAGGGCGCTCTGCGGGGTCTGCCAGAGGATGGTCTTGTACCTCACGTAACCGCTGGCTTCACCGCCGCTCGTAACGAGTCGAATCGTGCTGCCGCCGGGTCGATAGTAAAGGGTGGTGCTCGCTCCGGTGCAGACATACGCATAGTCCTTTTGCGGCGTGGGCAGCAGGCCACCGGACAATCCGCCCACCAGGCTATACAACGCAGCACTGATCACGAAAATACCGGCAAGCCCCGCCAACACCGTCGCCAGGCCGTTGTAATCGCCGAACAGGCGCCGCGGCGGCTCGTCACTGGACGTTTCGATCGCAGGTGCAGGCGATGCAGTCAGGACCACCTCGGGTTTCACCACAGGCAACGTAACCGGTTCGCTGACCAGCTCCTGAAACCTGACCGCCCGCACAACCGGCCGCATGACCGCAGGTTTTGGCAACCGCGCACGTTGCCGAAGAATGATTCGGGCCTGAAGAACCACATACACCGCACACAACAAGGGCACCACTTGATTGAGTGCAGGCGACTGGCTGTTGACCCAGCCCACGACCACCGGATCGGAGACCGCAATATCCCCCGCGACATAGCCCAGCAGTGCGGCGCCAATCGTCACCAGCAACGGCTGACGCTGCAACAAGCGGGTGATCTGCAGGCTGCCAAACATCAGCAGCGGCACGCTCAACAGCAAGCCCAGCACCAGATAAAAGACACTGCCCTGGACCACCGCCGCCAGTCCGACCACGTTGTCCATGCTCATGATCAGGTCGGCGGTCAGCACCGTGACCACTGCGCCGCCCAGCGTCTGCGGCGAACCGGCTGACGAATCGCCCTCTTCGCCTGTCTCTTCCTCGGTCAGCAACCGTATGGCGATCACCAGCAATAGCACCGCGCCGATCAGCTTGAGCCACGGCACCAGCAACAACCAGCCGGCCAGCGTAGTCAACAACGCGCGCAGGACGATGGCGCCGCTGGTGCCGATCAATACCGCCCGACGCAGCTGTTGCGGTGGCAACCCGCGACAGGCCAGGGCGATCACCAACGCGTTGTCGCCCGACAGGATCAAGTCCAGCAGGAACACTTCGAAGACCATGCTCAGCGCGTGCAGCGCACCATCAAATAACATCGAGCGGTTTCCTGGCAAAAGACTGCTTCATCGGAACATCATCCCGGCGAACCGCTCAGGCCGGTGGTCTGCACGCAGGTCATTCATGGCCGTCGTTACTTGCCGCTGGTCGTTGCCGGCCCGTTCCGGAACTGCTTGAGAAATTCCGCGTCGGGCGTGAGTACCAACATCGGCTGGCTGTCAGACAGCGCCTGACGGTAGGTCTGTAACGAGCGGTACAACTTGTAGAATTCCGGGTCTTTGCTGAACGCCGCCGAAAGGATCTGGTTGGCCGCTGCATCGGCCTCGCCATGGGTGATCGCCGACTGGCGCTGGACTTCCGAGAGCAACACCGTGCGATCACGGTCGGCCTTGGCCTGGATTTGCTGGGCCCATTCAAAGCCCTGCGCGCGCAGCTCCTTGGCTTCGCGTTGACGCTCGGATTTCATCCGGTCGTAAATCGCCTGACTGGCCTCCAGCGGCAGATCGGCGCGGTGCAGACGCACCTCCGTCACCTCGATGCCGAGTGCGCGGGCCTTGTCGGCGACGTCTTTCTCGATGATCGCGACTTCTTGCTGACGATCCGTGGACAACAACGAACGCAGCGAGATCTCGCCCAGCTTTCGGCGCAGCGAGGAGCTGACCATTTGCGTCAGTTGCGCATTGGCCTGATCCAGCGTTCCGACCGTTTGATAGAAGCGCAGCGGGTCGTTGATCCGAAAACGCGTATAGGTCGCAACCTCGATACGCTTCTGATCGCCAAGAATCACTTGTTCGGCCGGTGAGGCCAGGGTTTGCAGACGGCTGTCGTAAAACACAATGGAATCGCTGAACGGCACCTTGAACTTGAGCCCCGGCTCCCCGGCAACGCCCATTGGTGCGCCAAAGCGGATGATCAGTGCCTGCTGTGATTCATCGACGACATAGGCCGATGCGGCCAACGCCCAAAGCGCAATCGCGACGGTAGCTGCGGCCAGCCATTTGAAGGTGCGGTTCATGGTCGGGCGTCCTTCTGCAGCGGTTTGCCAGGCTCGCTCAGCGGCATGTACGGGACCACCCCGGACATGCCCTTGCCGGAAGAATCGATGATGACCTTGGAAGCCTTTTTCAGGACCTCATCCATGCTCTCCATGTACAGGCGCCAGGCGGTGACGTCTTTGGATTGCACGTAACTGTTGTAAACCGAGAGAAACCGCTTGGCCTCACCCTCGGCCAGGTTGCCGACTTGCGCCTGATAAGCTTCGGCTTCCTGGGTGATACGCGCCGCGTCGCCACGGGCCCGGGGAATCACGTCATTGGCATAGGCTTCGGCTTCGTTGCGGGCGCGCTCCTGGTCGGCGCGGGCCCGCTGCACATCGTTGAACGCATCGATCACCTGCGGCGGCGGATCGACCCGTTGCAATTGCACCTGAGTGATGAGAATCCCGGCCTGTTCGCGGTCCAGCAGTTGCTGCAGCAAGTCGCGGGTTTCGTCGGCGATCTGCGCACGCTTGTCGGACATCACCGATTGAATCGGCGTACGTCCAATTACCTCACGCAGTGCGCTTTCGGCGGCGAGTTTCACCGAGCGCTCCGGGTCGCTGATTTTGAACAGATAGAGTCGCGCGTCCTTGATCCGCCAGAACACCGTGCAATCGGCTTCGACGATATTTTCGTCACCGGTGAGCATCTGCTTGTCGCGCGCGCCATTGCTCGCAGCGCTCTGCACACTGGTACTGGAGCCCAGTTGCAGCTGATTGACCTGAGTGATCTTGGGTAGCAGGACGGTTTCGACAGGATAGGGCAAGTGATAGTGCAGCCCGGATTCGGCGGTCTGCTGCCAGCGCCCGAAGCGCAGCACAATGCCCTGTTCATCGGGCTGAACCTTGTAGATGCCGGAGCTGATCCAGGCCAGCAACACCAGCCCGCCGATCAGTGCCAGTCCCCGTCCGCCGAGATCCATCACGGCCAGGTCATAGCCCATTCGTTTGAGCAGCCGGCGCATAGGGCTGACGGGCTCGACAGGAGCAAAGGCGGGACTATCGGTCATGCAATGGCTCCATGTCGTCAAATGACGAGCGCCCATTCGGGGGCGCCAAGGCGCGCAGAGTACCTGAACCCAAAACCGCGAAAATGAAAATCCTGTCATGTTCGCTGTACAAAAAACGCTCAACTGCTGCCAGGCCTTGGCCGCTCTGGCTCGTAGCCAACTGCACGCACCTTATCCACAGCCCCGTCCACAGTCTTTGGGGGCAAGTGCAAACCTTGAGACGCGCTATCTACAAGGCTTTGCGGGCAGATTTGAAAGTTTTTTGCTTGACCTGGGCACTGACAAGTGTAGCCAGCATCAGTCGGTGCGACCGAGCAGTCACCGAGACGATGGCTACACGCCAGTCATTACGGCCCTTTGCCGAGTCTTTCCAGAGTTTAACCACAGACTTATCCACAGGCTGTGCAACGACTATTCAGCCGCCGGGCAGCGGCAACAAAAAGGTTGACAAGGCGTACTCAAGGCCGCTGAAAAATGCCTGATCAAAAAACAACCACAACCCTGCAAGCCACGCCGTTAAAGGCGTTCAGGCAGTTGCTCCCATGTTACCCACAGCCAGTTCCACAGCAAACGGGGACAAGTCAAAACTGTGGAAAAACAGCTATTTGCAGCGGCTTTATGTCGCGCTTTAACAGGTTGCGAATATTGTTTTCCACATTTTTCGCAAACACCTGTGGACACCTGAAAACATCCACTTTCGTAGCAGCTGCCGAGCCTGCGAGGCTGCGTTCGGCCGCAGAGCGGTCGTAAAATCAGGCGACGCGTTTTTCCAGGCAAACCGTATACGCAGGATTTGCGAGGACTGCGTCCTCGAACGCAGCCTCGCGGGCTCGGCAGCTGCTACGGACGCTATCGCGAGCAAGCTCGCTCCCACAGGGGATAAGTGGTGTTTGGGGGATATAAAAAACCCCGGCGATTGCGCGCCGGGGTTGGTGTTTAACAGCGAAAACTCAATGGCCGCCGAGGTAGGCGTTACGCACCTCTTCGTTCACCAGCAGCTCCTTGCCGGTGCCGCTCAGGCGGATTTCACCGTTGACCATCACATACGCCCGGTCGGACAACTTGAGCGCGTGGTTGGCGTTCTGCTCGACCAGGAAGATGGTCATGCCGGTGCCCGCCAGCTCGCGCAGGGTGGCGAAGATCTGTTTCACCACAATCGGCGCCAACCCCAGGCTTGGCTCATCGAGCAACAGCAATTTGGGCCGGCTCATCAAGGCCCGGGCAATGGCGAGCATTTGCTGCTCGCCACCGGACATGGTCATCGCCCGCTGATTGCGCCGCTCCTTGAGCCGTGGAAACAGCTCGAACATGCGCTGCATGTCCTCGGCGGCGTACTGGTCGCCAATCGGGATCGTGCCCATCAGCAGGTTTTCCTCGACGGTCATGTCAGGGAATACCCGCCGCCCTTCCGGCGACTGCGCAATGCCGTTGGAGGCGATGTAATGGGACGACTTGTGGGTGATGTCCACGCCGCGATAGACGATCTGCCCACCAGCCGCCCGTGGCTGGCCGAAGATCGACATCAGCAACGTCGATTTACCGGCACCGTTGGAACCGATCAGGCTGACGGTTTCGCCTTCGTTGATGTGCAGCGAGACCTTTTTCAGGGCCTGGATCGGCCCGTAGAACACGTCGATCGCTTTCAGTTCGAGGATCGGTTGAGTCATACCAGCTCCTCTTCATCAGCACCCAGGTAGGCGGCAATCACTTTCGGATCGTTGCGGATCGCTTGAGGGTTGCCCTCGGCGATCACGTTGCCGTGGTCCAGCACCACGATGTGGTCGGAAATGCTCATGACCATGCCCATGTCGTGTTCAATCAGCACCACCGTAATGTCGTGGTCGTCGCGCAAGTGTCGGATCATCGCGCTGAGCGCTTCGGTTTCCTGCGGGTTGAGGCCCGCCGCCGGTTCGTCCAGGCAAATGATTTTGGGCCGGGTGCACATGGCCCGGGCGATTTCCAGACGCCGTTGCTGGCCGTAGGAAAGCTCACCGGCCAGGCGGTTGGCGCAGTCCACCAGATCGACCACCTCCAACCAGTAGAAGGCATGGTCCAGGGCATCGCTTTCGGCCTTGCGGTAGGCTTTGGTATTGAGAATGCCGGACACCAGATTACGGTTGACCCACATGTGCTGAGCCACCAGCAGGTTCTCGATCACCGACATTTCCCGGAACAGGCGAATGTTCTGGAAGGTTCGCGCCAGACCGGCGCGGTTGATCAGGTGCGTGCCGCCAAACATCTTGTAGTGCAGCCGGTTGACGAAGCGTTTCGGCGACACGAAATCGGTCGCCTTGAACGGTTCCCCGAGCATCTTGATGACGTTGGTTTTGATACCTCGGGTGTTCAGTTCGATATGCCCGCCAGAGGCCTTGTAGAAACCGGTCAGGCAGTTGAACACCGTGGTCTTGCCCGCACCGTTGGGGCCGATCAACGCGAAGATCGAGTTACGCTTGACCTTCAGGCTGACGTCGCTCAGGGCTTTGATGCCGCCGAAGTGCATCATCAGGTTCTCTACCGAGAGAATGATTTCATCGCTCATGACGCGCTCCTCTCAGTCAAGGCACCCTTACGCGGGGTCACGCCGGTACGGCTGATACGAATCAGGCCGCGCGGTTTCCAGATCATCATCAACACCATGAGGATGCCGAACAGCAACACGCGGTACTCCGCGAAGCCGCGCAGCAGTTCCGGGGCGACGGTCAGCACGAACGCGGCGATCACCACGCCGACGGTCGAGCCCATGCCGCCGAGTACGACGATGGCGAGGATCAACGCCGACTCGAAGAAGGTGAACGAGGTCGGGTTGACGAAGCCTTGGTAGCTGGCAAAAAACACACCCGCCAGACCGGCAGTGGAAGCCCCCAGGGTAAAGGCCGACAACTTGACCAGTACGTGGTTGAGGCCCATGGCACGGCAGGCGATCTCATCTTCGCGCAACGCCTCCCAGGCACGCCCGACCGGCATTCGGGTCAGGCGATGCTTGATGTACAGCACCAGCATCACGACCAGGAACAACACGGCATAGATGAACATGAACTTGATGTTCGGGTTGTATTCGGTCCCGAAGAACTCATGGAAGGGAATCCCGCCATCCTTCGCCACACGCGTGAACTCGATACCGAAAAACGACGGTGATGGCACCGGCATGCCGTTCGGCCCACCCGTGAAGGACAGCCAGTTGGTCAGGATCAGGCGAATGATTTCACCGAAGCCCAGGGTCACGATGGCCAGATAGTCACCGTGCATGCGCAACACGGGAAAGCCGAGTATGCATCCGGCCAGCGCCGCCATGAGTGCCGACAGCGGCAATACGGTCCAGAAGCCCAGGCCAAGGTAGTGATAACCCAGTGCCAGGCCATAAGCGCCGATGGCGTAGAACGCCACGTAACCCAGGTCGAGCAGACCTGCCAGGCCGACCACGATGTTCAGGCCAAGGCCCAGCAACACGTAGATCAAGCCCAGGATCACCACCGTCAGCAGGTACTTGTCGGCGAAGACCGGGAACACGATAGCGATCACGATCAACGCCGGGATGATGAAGCGCAGCCGCGACTTGAAATCAGGTGCCAGCACATGCACGCCGGAGCCGACGATTTCGAAGCGTTGCTGAACCTTCTCACCCTTGGCCGTCTGCATGAACAGGCTCAAGGCAAGACGCCCGATCATCACCGCCCCAACCATCCAGGCCACACGCGTCGGTTGCAGATTGTAGCTATAGCCTTCAAGCACTACGCCCACGATCGGGCCGAAGACAATCAGGGCAATCAACCCGGCCAGAACCGTGTCGATCAGGCTTCTTTTGACATCGATAGGTTTGTTATTAGTGTCGGACATGCTTACACCTTCGCCACGAGTGGGCGACCCAACAGGCCTTGAGGACGGAAAATCAGGATCAGTACCAGCAGCGAGAAGCTGAAGACGTCCTTGTAGTCAGAGTTGATCACGCCGGAAAACAGCGACTCGGAAACGCCGAGGATGATCCCGCCGAGCATGGCGCCAGGCAGCGAGCCAATTCCGCCGAGTACCGCAGCGGTGAACGCCTTGATGCCGATCACGAAGCCTGCATAGAAATCGAAGGTGCCGTAGTTCACCGTGATCAAGACACCCGCCAGCGCAGCCATGGCCGCACCGATAATGAACACGTAGGAGATCACCCGGTCGGTGTTTATCCCGAGGATCGAGGCCATCTTGCGGTCTTGTTGGGTGGCACGGCACATGCGCCCCAACTTGGTGTACTTGATGATGTAGGTCAGCAGGGCCATCCCGATAAACGCGGCGACCAGAATGAAGATCTTGGTGTAGGTGATCTGCACGAAACCCGTACCGATATCGAACCGCAGCCCACCGCTCAGCAGCGTAGGAATACCCTGTTGCCGTGAGCCTTGAGCGATCTGTGCGTAGTTCTGCAGGATCAGCGAAACACCGATAGCACTGATCAGCGGTGCCAGTCGGGTGGAGTTGCGTAGCGGTTTGTAGGCGATGCGTTCGATGACCCAGCCATACACGCCCGTCACGAAGACCGTGAACAGCAGAGTACCGAGGATCAACAGCGGAAAGGATTCGACACCGAAGTAGGACAGCAGAGCCAGGCTGATTGCCGCCAGGTACGCGGAAATCATGTACACCTCGCCGTGGGCGAAGTTGATCATGCCGATGATGCCGTAGACCATTGTGTAGCCGATGGCGATCAGGCCGTAGACCGAACCGAGGGTCAAACCGTTGATAACTTGTTGCAGGAAAATACCGTCCATCATGCACTCTCACTAACTTGAGAGGCCACCGCGAACCCGGTGTCGATGAGCCCTTGTGAGGCGCACCTGGCCAGGTTCATGTGGCTCAGAAGATAAATACCGGGTCGGCATGATTGCAGAACCCATGACTCAAGCCGGGCCCCACGACGGATATCGAGAGGCCCGGACCTGACGGTGCGCTTATCTCACTTCTGTTTGTCCAGCTGGTGGTATTTGCCCGCGGCATCCCACTGGTAAACCACGTAGTCGGAGATTTTCAGGTCGCCCTTGCTATCCCATTCCTTCTTGCCCATCACGGTTTCCACCGGGTGCGCCTTGAGCCACTTGGCGGCTTCTTCACCTTTGTTCGACTTGGCACCGTTGAAGCCGGCAGCCAGGGCTTGCACCGAGGCGTAGGCATACAGGGTGTAGCCTTCAGGCTCGTAACCGGATTTGCGGAAGGTATCCACGACAGCCTTGCTGTCTGGAATCAGGCGCGGGTCAGCGCCGAAGGTCATGTACACGCCGTCGACGTAAGGAGCACCACCGGCAGTGGTGACCATTTCGTCGGTCACGATGCCGTCATCGGACATGAACTTGACGTCTTTCAGACCTTGCTCACGCAGTTGGTGGACCAGTGGACCGGCTTCCGGGTGCAGGCCGCCGAAGTAAAGGACATCAGCCCCTACCGAACGGACCTTGGTGATCAGGGCACTGAAATCTTTCTCGCCGCGGGTCAGGCCTTCTTCAAGCACCGGTTTCACGCCACGCGCGGTCAACTGCTTGGCCGTCGCGTCCGCCAGGCCTTTACCGTAGGTGTCTTTGTCGTTGATAACGGCAACCTTCTTGCCTTTCAGCACGTCGACGATGTAGTTGCCTGCGACGATACCTTGCTGGTCATCACGTCCGCACATACGCATCATGGCCGGCAGGCCACGCTCGGTGACCGTCGGGTTGGTAGAACCCGGGGTGATTGCGATGATGCCTGCGTCGGAGTAGACCTCGGAAGCCGGGATGGTCGACGACGAGCAGAAGTGCCCGACCACGCCAATCACCTTGTCCTGCACCATTTTGTTCGCAACAGCCACAGCCTGTTTCGGTTCGCAGGCGTCATCGCCCTGGACCAGTACGATTTTTTCGCCGTTGATGCCGCCCTTGGCGTTGATTGCATCCGCCGCCGCTTGCGCGCCTTTCATGTATTGCAAGCCGAAGGAAGCGCTAGGGCCGGTCATCGGACCCGCCACACCAAGTTTGACATCCGCCTGAACAAACGAAGAAACACCCAACGCAGCCGCCACTGCGAGAGCTACAAAGCCTTTCTTGTAAAACGTCTGGGACATGAGGTGGTGCTCCAAGGTTTTTTTTAGTTGGCACTGCGACTTCACTGAATGCTCAGAGCAAGGGCCGTGCCATCGGTTTTTTATTCTTCAAAAAGTCGCTGCTTTATTGTTATTTCGACTGTTTCGGGCCCTTTTTCATTGGGCGTGCAACCGTCTAAACCGCGGAAGGTGAAACCATTTGTTTTTTGAGGCGCAACCCGCACGCGCCATCATTGCAACCGCGGCACCAAACGACGTGCAACCAGCCTGTAACAGCGTGCGTCACCGAACTGCACACTGCTGGTGCGCAACTGCTACAAACCCGCACCATTACAGGCTAGTCGCTGCGCCAAAAAGCGCCGCTCCCGGCAACAAATTCGCTCTCTTAAATGACAATCCGCAGGCACTGGCCCGCGTGATAGAGCGAAAATCCGGCCTCGTACAGACAACTGCGCAGGCCCACCCCGGCCAGTGGCTGCATGGGCGCGAAGGGAATCGGTAGCGCCTGAGGATTTCCGTTACACAAATAATCGGCAAAGGCTTTACCGACCACCGTGCCAGTAGTCACCCCACGGCCGTTGTAACCGGTCACGGCCACCAGACCGGGTGCCGGCTCGAACAAACGCATCAAGTGATCGGGGGTAAAAGCGATGCACCCGGTCCAGGTGCATTCCCAGTCCACCGGTTTGAGGTACGGGAAATAATGCTGCTGAACCCGGTCGGCCCAGGCCTTGAGGAACCACGTTGGTTTTTGATTGCCGTTGCCCAGACTGCCGAGCAACAACCGGCCGTCCTTGTCGCGACGAATGCTGCTGAGCACCTGACGGGTGTCCCAGGAACCCTGGCCACCGGGCAGGATCAGTTGCGCGGCTTCTTCGGTCAGCGGCGCGGAAGCCACCTGATAGTAATAACCGGGGAAGAAATTGCGCCGCAGTTCAGTCCAGTCGCCTTCGGTGTAGGCGTTGGAGGCGATCACCACCTGCTCGGCCATGACCGAACCGGCGCCGGTTTGCACCGACCAGCGTTGGCCCTGACGCTCGAGTCGGGTCACTGCTGAATGATCGAACAGCTGACCACCCAGATCCGCGGCAGCCTTGGCCAGACCGCTGGTGTAGGCCATCGGATTGAGCGTGCCGGCGCGACGATCGAGTAACGCGGCGGCGATCTTTTTGGTACCGGTGGCCTGCTCGCACGCCGCACCGGTCAACAACTCCACGGGCGCGCCGCGGCGTTTCCATTGTTCTTCACGACTGCGCAGATCGGCTTCGCCACGAGCGTTGTGCGCCATGTGCAGCGTGCCTTCGCGGCGTAACTGGCAATCGATGTTGTATTTGTCGATCAGGCTGAACACCAAAGCAGGTGCCGCGCCGAGCATGCGATTGAGCTGGCTGCCGATCGCTTCGCCGAACCCGGCTTCGATCTCGTCCGGGGGAATCCACATCCCGGCATTCACCAACCCGACGTTACGCCCCGAACCGCCCTGCCCGCAGCGCTTGGCTTCCAGCACGCAGACGCTTTTGCCCTGTTCCAGCAAATGCACCGCCGCCGATAAACCGGTGAAGCCGGCGCCGATCACACAGACGTCCGCCGTCACTTCACCCTTGAGCGCCGCCCGGTCAGGCCGTTGCGGCGTCAGTTTTTCCCATAAGCATTCTTCGCGTAACGGCATCGCCAGACTCCGATCAGAAACCTAACCACCACACCATTCAATGTGGGAGCGAGCTTGCTCGCGATAGCGGTCTGTCAGTCACATCAATGCTGGATGTGCCGCCGTCATCGCGAGCAAGCTCGCTCCCACAGGGGGATATCTGTTTGGCTCAAGATTTAGTCGAAGGTAATCCCCTGGGCCAGCGGCAACTCCAGCGAGTAGTTGACGGTGTTGGTCTGGCGACGCATGTAGCCGCGCCATGCATCGGAGCCGGACTCGCGACCGCCGCCGGTTTCTTTCTCGCCACCAAAGGCGCCGCCGATTTCCGCGCCGCTCGGACCGATGTTGACGTTGGCGATGCCGCAGTCACTGCCCACCGCCGACATGAACTGCTCGGCCTCACGCACGTCAGTGGTGAAGATGCACGACGACAGGCCTTGTGGCACCGCGTTGTTCAGGCGCAGCGCTTCGGCGAAGTCCTTGTAGCCAACCACGTACAGAATCGGTGCGAAGGTTTCGCTGCGCACCACATCACTCTGCTCCGGCATTTCGACGATGGCCGGCGAAACGTAGTAGGCGTTCGGGAATTTGTCTTCGAGCTGACGCTTGCCGCCAAATACCCGGCCACCTTCGCTCAAGGCTTGTTCCAGCGCGTCCTGCATGTTTTCAAAGCTGTGTTTGTCGATCAGCGGACCGACCAGGTTGCCTTCCAGCGGATGGCCGATGCGCACTTTGGAATACGCGGCCTTGAGGCGGGTGACGATCTCTTCCTTGACCGACTCGTGAGCGATCAAGCGACGCAGGGTGGTGCAACGCTGACCGGCGGTACCGACAGCACTGAACAGAATCGCCCGCACCGCCATGTCGAGGTCGGCACTTGGGCCGAGGATCATCGCGTTGTTGCCGCCCAGTTCCAGAATGCTGCGAGCAAAGCGTGCGGCGATTTTCGGTGCCACTTCGCGGCCCATGCGGGTGCTGCCGGTGGCGCTGATCAAGGCCACACGCGGGTCGTCCACCAGCGCTTCACCGGCATCGCGGCCACCGATGATCACCTGGCTCAGGTACTCCGGCGCATCGCTGAAATTCTTCAATACGCGCTCGAACAGCGCCTGGCAGGCCAGTGCGGTAAGCGGGGTTTTCTCCGACGGTTTCCAGATCACCGAGTTGCCGCAGACCAGCGCCAGCGTGGTATTCCAGGCCCAGACCGCGACCGGGAAGTTGAACGCGCTGATCACCCCAACCACGCCCAGCGGATGCCAGGACTCACGCATGTGGTGGCCCGGACGCTCGGAGGCGATGGTCAAACCGTAGAGCTGGCGCGACAGGCCGACGGCGAAGTCGCAGATGTCGATCATTTCCTGAACTTCACCCAGGCCTTCCTGAGTGATCTTGCCGGCTTCCCAGGACACCAGCTCGCCCAGATCGGCCTTGTATTCGCGCAGCACTTCGCCGAACTGGCGCACCAATTCGCCACGACGCGGCGCCGGAACCTTGCGCCACAGATCGAACGCATGCTCTGCGCGACTGACCTGCTGCTCGACTTCGGCAGCACCTTCCCAGTTCACCGAGGCCATCTGGCTGCCGTCGATCGGTGAATGCACGGGCTGTTTGCCGTTCTGGTACAGGGCCGGGTTCACCCCCAAACGATCAAGCAATGCGGCAACCATGGGTCACTCCTTCAACGTGAAAAGCAGAAAATTCACAGCCCGCTGACGCGGCGCTTCAGGCCTATAGTTGTAGCCGCCCCGAGACTTGCCAACAAACGACGATTAAGCGAGATATCATTCCGTTTATTCATGCAAAGCGTTGCAACAAGAACAAGGGCCCTCCCATGCTGAATAAACGCCACTTGCCATCGATCACCGCGTTGCAGTGTTTCGAGGCGGTCACGCGCCACCTGAGCTTCACCCGCGCCGCCGAAGAGCTGAACCTGACCCAGAGCGCCGTGAGCAAACAGGTCGCACAACTCGAAGAGCTGTTGCAGCACCTGCTGTTTCGCCGGGTACGTCGACGCCTGCAAATGACTCCGGCCGGGGATTTGTACCTGGTTGAAGTGCGAAAAATCCTCACGCAAGTCGAGATGTCGACCCACTATCTGCGTTCCTACGGCGGTGAGACCGAAGTACTGCGCGTGTCCACGCCTTCAACCTTCGGCGCTCGCTGGCTGGTGCCGCGCCTGAAGGGCTGGCGCCTGCGCCATCCGCATATTCACCTGGACCTGTGCAACGAACACGAAGCCGACGACTTGCTGCAAGGGCGCAGCGATCTGGCGTTCTATTTCGGCCAGGGTTCGCGACCGGGCACCGAATGCCTGAAGCTGTTTGGCGAAGAGCTGGTGCCGGTTTGTGCACCGGGTAGCCTGCCGGAGCAGCCATTTACTGACCCGACGCAACTCAGCGATCTGGTATTGCTGCAAAATGCCTCGCGGCCCCAGGCCTGGCACGACTGGTTCGACAGCCAGGGTTACCAGACCGAGCACAGCTATCACGGCCCGCGTTTCGAAACCTTTTATATGTGCATCCGCGCCGCACAAGTCGGCTGCGGCGTCGCCCTGTTGCCACGGTTCCTGGTGGAAGAGGAATTGGCCGACGGTAAACTGGTCATCCCCTGGCCGCACGCAATGCCCAGCAGCGACGCCTATTACCTGGCCTACCCCGAACATTCGGCGGAAGTGCCCAAGGTGCGCGACTTTGTCACCTGGATGCTGGAGCAGATCGATAGCCCGGACATATCGCAAATTTAGAGATGCACTCAGTACCTGTGGGAGCGGGCTTGCCCGCGAAAGCGTATTACCAGTCAACATTGATGTTGAAAGTGCCGGCCTCTTCGCGGGCAAGCCCGCTCCCACAGGGTTCTGCTGCGATCTAAAAAATTGCTGGCAATCCTTACCACCGATATGCGCCACTAGTCCCATTCATTGCAACAGCTGAAACGTCGCTGCCCTCAGCGGCGGCCAGCCTGGAGATTCCCGTTATGAGCGAGAGTGTGTTTGCCGATCGCATCGTGCAGAACTTGCTCGACACCGACTTCTACAAACTGACCATGATGCAGGCGGTGCTGCACAACTACCCCAACGTTGAAGTCGAATGGGAGTTCCGCTGCCGCAACAGCGAGGACCTGCGCCCGTATCTGGCGGAGATTCGCTTTCAGATCGAGCGTCTGGCCGAGCTGAGCCTGAGCGCCGATCAGTTGAGCTTTCTGGAACGCATCAGCTTCCTGAAGCCGGATTTCCTGCGCTTTCTCGGGTTGTTCCGCTTCAACCTGCGTTACATCCACACCGGCATCGAGAACGGCGAGCTGTTCATCCGTCTGCGCGGGCCGTGGTTGCATGTGATTCTGTTCGAAGTGCCGCTGCTGGCGGTGGTCAGCGAAGTGCGCAACCGCTATCGCTACCGTGAAGTCGTCATGGAGCAGGCCCGCGAGCAGCTCTATCGCAAGTTCGACTGGCTGAGCGCCAATGCCAGCGCCGATGAACTCTCGCACCTGCAGGTGGCGGATTTCGGCACTCGCCGGCGCTTTTCCTACCGCGTGCAGGAAGAAGTGGTGAACGTGCTCAAGCACGACTTCCCCGGACGTTTCGTCGGCACCAGCAACGTGCACTTGTCTCGCGAACTGGACATGAAGCCACTCGGCACCATGGCTCACGAATGGATCATGGCCCACCAGCAACTCGGCCCGCGACTGATCGACAGCCAGAGCGCCGCCCTCGATTGCTGGGTTCGCGAATACCGCGGCCTGCTGGGGATAGCCCTGACCGATTGCATCACCATGGATGCCTTCCTGAGCGATTTCGACCTGTATTTCGCCAAGCTCTTCGACGGTTTACGCCATGATTCCGGCGACCCGATTGCCTGGGCCGAAAAAGCCATCGCCCACTACCATAAGCTTGGTATCGAGCCGATGAGCAAGACGCTGGTGTTCTCCGACAGCCTGACGCTGCCAAAATCGCTGGAGATTTTCCGCGCGTTGCGTGGTCGGATCAATGTCAGCTTCGGTATCGGCACTAACCTGACGTGTGATATTCCGGGTGTCGAACCGATGAGCATCGTGCTTAAAATGACGGCCTGCAATGGTCAACCCGTCGCCAAGATCTCTGATGAAGCAGGCAAGACACACTGCAAAGACCCGAATTTCGTCGCCTATTTGCGACATGTGTTTCAAGTACCTGCCGCCCTCTCTGGCACATCAAGCAAGGAGTGAATTCATGCAAGCCGTACAGCGTGAGATTGCTGAACAGCTCAAGGTCCAACCGCCCTTCGCCGATCATGCAGCCCTGGAGGCTGAGGTCGCACGGCGGATTACCTTCATCCAGGATTGCCTGGTCAATTCCGGACTGAAGACGCTGGTGCTGGGCATCAGCGGCGGCGTCGACTCGTTGACCGCCGGCCTTCTGGCCCAACGCGCCGTGCGCCAATTGCGCGAGCGCAGCGGTGATGCGGGCTACAAGTTCATCGCCGTACGTTTGCCGTACGAGACCCAGTTCGATGAGCACGATGCGCAAGCCTCGGTGGATTTCATCGCCCCGGATGAGCGCCACACCGTGAACATCGGCCCGGCGGTCAAGTCGCTGGCCAATGAAGTCGCCGCCTTCGAAGGCAAGCACGCGGTCTCGGTGGATTTCGTGTTGGGCAACACCAAGGCGCGGATGCGCATGGTCGCGCAATACACCATCGCCGGTGCCGCTCAAGGCCTGGTGATCGGCACCGACCACGCCGCAGAAGCGGTGATGGGTTTCTTCACCAAATTCGGTGACGGCGCCTGCGACCTCGCCCCGCTGAGCGGCCTGGTGAAAAACCAGGTCCGGGCGATTGCCCGCAGCTTCGGCGCGCCGGAGTCGCTGGTGGAAAAAATCCCGACGGCCGACCTTGAAGACCTGTCACCCGGCAAACCGGATGAAGCGTCCCACGGCGTGACCTACGCCGAGATTGATGCCTTCCTGCATGGGGAGCCGGTGCGTGAAGAGGCGTTCAAGATCATCTGTGATACGTATCGCAAGACCCATCACAAGCGGGTGATGCCGTTTGCGCCGTAAGTAGTGGTTGGCACGTAGACAAAAAACCCACTGGAGGAGTGATCCTCAGTGGGTTTTTCATTGATAGCAGTGGGTTAGTAGTTGATACCAGTACAAGAACCGTTTTTAGAAAAACCTGAATTGGTAGTTTTGTGGTATCAGACCACTACTGTAGGAGCCATATGCGTAAAAAACCGGATGGCTGTCAGTCACGTTATTCAGCCGAAGCTCCCACCGCCCATCAGGCTTGACTCTGGTCTTGCCCTGCAAGACCGTCCTGCTTTGAATCTCTATTTCCTCACCCGCCGCTCCGGTACCGTACAGGACAATCGAGCGATCACGGGTAATGCCATTCCACGGGATAACGTTGCCCGATGAGTCTCTCACCACCGTGATGATCGTGAACCGCGGATCGACCACGATAAACCTGCGGTCGTGTGAAATGACGGAGCCGGCTACCTTGATGATGTAAAGCGCTTCTTTCAGCCCTGTCAGTTGCTTTTTCCACAGCCCCTTATCGTCAGCAATGGCGGTGTCCACAAAACCATGATTATCAGAAATGCTGACGACCTGATGGGGTGACGCCTCTCCACTTACCTCCACCGTAGTCGAAGCGGTGTACGTGGCATATCGAATGTCATTGCCATCAACGTCTCTGGCATGGCGAATCCATGGCTGCCCCGCTATGTGATTTTTAACGGTATAGCTGCGCACATCCGAGGGGTTCGCCTTGCTCTTGTCCTTAACCTGATCATACGCAACGTTGTACCCAACCCTCAGGGTTGTGCCATCGCCCAACCGTTTCAGCCAACTGTAAAGAACCGGCACCTCCATGTGGCCCAGGGTGATCAAGTCCTGATCGACCTGCCCCTCGAACAGGGTTAGCTCGTAGGGATCACCGTTCTCGTCCTCGCCCGTCAGCACAATCCAGAGCCATTGCCCGACGGCGATCAGCGGCCAGATCTCAATGCGCACCGTCCGGTCGTCGGTGCCGGTGGTCAGGTCCAGTACCGGCCCGGTACCGTCGTCGTCCTTCTCGAATATCACCCCCGCCGGCAGGTCCTCCGGCGCAATGTCGAGGACGTTCAATACGAGCGGCTTGGACGTTACCGAGTCTT